>JANLYV010000294.1:0-15739 GCA_031365825.1 Rubrivivax sp.
GCTTTTCGACGCGGCCGAAGAGTTCGGCCGCGAAAGCCACTTCGGCCGGGCCGTGCATCTTCGGTTTGACGATGTAGACGCTGCCGCTGCGCGAGTTGCGGATGCGGCCGTTGCCGGCATGGCCACCGTCATCCGGCTTCAGGTCGTGCAGCGCGATGGCGGTGGTGACCACGGCGTCGAGGATGCCTTCGGGGATCTCTTGCTGGCCCTCCCCCCAAAGCACCGCCGGGTGGTTCATCAGGTGCCCGACGTTGCGCAGGAAGAGCAGCGAGCGGCCGTGCAGCGTCACCTCGCCTTGGCCGTTAGGCGCCGTGTAGGCGCGATCCGGGTTGAGGCCGCGCGTGAAGGTCCTGCCGCCTTTGCTGACCTCTTCGGTGAGCGTCCCCTTGAGGATGCCGAGCCAGTTGCCGTAGGCCTGCACCTTGTCGTCGGCGTCGACCACGGCTACCGAGTCTTCGTGGTGGTGGTTGGTCGACAACGCCGATTCGAGCACCAGGTCGCTGATGCCGGCAGCATCGCTCGCACCGATGGCCGTGCTGCGGTCAATGCGGATGTCCAGGTGCAGGCCGTGGTGTTGCAGCAGTACGCCCGAAGGCGCCGCAGCGTCGCCTTGATAACCGGCAAACTGCGCTGACTTCTGTAGTGTCGTGACGCTGCCGTCGGCCAGCGTCACACGCAGCGTGCCACCTTCGACACGGTAGCCGCGCGAGCCGACATGCGAGCCACGCTGAAGCGGCGCCGTGCGGTCGAGCACATGGCGCGCGTAGGCTATGACCTTCGCGCCGCGCACCGGGTTGTAGGCGCCGGCGCGCTGCGCACCACTGTCTTCGCTGATGACGTCGGTGCCGTACAGCGCGTCGTAGAGAGAGCCCCAGCGTGCGTTGGCGGCATTGAGTGCATAGCGCGCGTTGGTGATGGGCACCACCAGCTGCGGCCCGGCCTGGCGCGCAAGTTCGGCGTCGACGTTCTTCGTCGTCACGCGCGTGCCCTGCGGCACCGGCACCAGGTAGCCCATGCCCTGCAGAAAACGGCGGTAAGCCTTCATGGCGCGCACCGGCCCCGGGTGCGCGCGATGCCAGGTGTCGAGCTCGCTTTGCAGCCGTTCGCGCTCGGCCAACAAGGCGGCATTCTTCGGCGCCAGGTCGTGCACGATGGCGTCGAAGCCGGCCCAGAAACGTTCGCTCGTGACGCCGGTGCCGGGCAGCACCTGTTCGTCGATGAAGCGCTGCAGCATGGTGGCAACGTGCAGGCGGTGGCGTGTGGTGCGTGAGGTCATGGCGTGATGCGGTTCCGGTGTCGCGGGTTCAGGATGGAAAGAAGTCGAGCACGTCGCGCAGGCTGGTGCCGATGCGCGACGGCGCGGTGTCGAGCTGCTCCGGTGGCGCGCCGCTGCGGTTGACCCACAGCGTGGTATAGCCGAACCAGGTGGCGCCGATGGCGTCCCAGCCGTTGCTGGAAACGAAGAGGATGTCTTGGGCCGGCAGCGCCAGCGCCTGGGTGCCGATGGCGTAGGCGGCAGGGTCGGTCTTGAAGCGGCGCACTTCGTGCACCGAAAGCACGTGGCTCAGCAGCGGTGCGAGGTCAGCGCTGGCCACGGCCGCGGCCAGCATCTGTGGGTCGCCGTTGCTCAAGATGCCGGCGGGCACACCACGCTGCTTCAGCGCCGCCAGCACCTCGTGGCTTTCGGCAAAAGCGCTCAGGTGCCGGTACTGGTTCATCAGCTGCGCTTCGGCCGCTGCGGTCAACTCCAGGCCCAGCCGTGCCGCAGCGAAGCGCAGGCCGGCGCGGGTGATGTCCCAGAACGGCCGGTAGCGTCCGCTCATCGAGACGATGCGCGTGTAGTCGATCTGCTTGTCGCGCCAGAGCAGGCTCAAGCGTTCGCCGAAGCCAGGAAACAGCTGCTCGGCCAGCTGGCCCACGCTGTAGACGTCGAACAGCGTGCCGTAAGCATCGAAGAGAACAGCGCGTGGTGGCATCCGGCAAATCTATTCGATACCGGGCCGCCTATTAAGCGCTGCCAAAGTCAGGCATTCATGCGCACTTGATGCATAGTTGAAGCCGATGGACCGCCTGAAGCAAATCGAGACCTTCGTTTCAGTTGCCACCAAAGGCAGCCTCACGGCGGCCGCTCATGCTGAAGGGGTGGCGCCTGCGGTGATCGGACGTCGTATCGACGCGCTCGAAGAACGGCTCGGCGTGAAGCTGCTCGTGCGCACCACGAGGCGCATCACGCTGACGCACGAGGGCAGCGCATTCCTCGAAGATTGTCAGCGCTTGCTCACGGAATTGGCCAATGCCGAGGCCAGCGTCAGCGAAGGTGGCGTCAAAGCCAGCGGGCACCTGCGCATCACCGCGCCGGCCGGTTTCGGGCGCCGGCATGTCGCACCGCTGGTGCCGGCCTTTGTCGAGCGGCATGGCGAGGTGAGCGTCTCGCTGAACCTGTCGGACCGTGTCGTCGACATCGTCAACGAAGGTTTCGATTGCGCCGTGCGCGTGGGCGACCTGGCCGATTCGAGCCTGGTGAGCGTGCGTCTGGCCGAGAACCGGCGGCTGTGCGTGGCCGCACCCGACTACCTGAAGCGGCGCGGCACGCCCAAGACCCCGGCCGAGCTGTCGCGCCATGAGTGCCTGACGCTCAGCTCCGACGCCAGCCAGACGCGCGGCTGGGCCTTCGTCATCGACGGCCAGCTGACCCATCTGCGCCCCAGTGGCCGCATCGATTGCAGCGACGGCCAGGTGCTGCACGACTGGTGCCGGCGTGGCCTGGGCATCGCCTGGCGCAGCAGTTGGGAGGTGGAAGAGGAAGTCAGGGACGGCACGCTGGCGGTGGTGTTGGCCGATTTCGACGCCCCGCCCAACGGCATCTATGCCGTGTTTGCGCAGCGCAAACACTTGCCGCTGCGCGTGCGCTTGTGGATCGACTTCCTCAAGCACAGCTTCGGCAACCCAGCTTATTGGTCAAGCGGTGGGTCGAGCGGTGAGTCCAGCAGCGTGGCTGGCGTTGAGCCCGCCTGATGCGAGCACAAAAAACCCGGCCTGGGCCGGGTGGGTTTCGGTGGCCGCGCCTTCGCTCGAAGGCCGCCAGTGACGAGAGATTACTTGCTCAGGCATTCCTTCATGAAGGCCTTGCGCTCGTCGCCCTTCTTGCCGGTGGCGCTGGTGTTGCAGCTCTTCATCTTGTCTTGCTGGGTCGACTTCTTGGCCGACAGGCAGGTCTTCATGAAGGCCTTGCGCTCGTCGCCCTTCTTGTCGCCTGCGTCTTTGTTGCACATGGCCATCTTGCCTTGCTGCGGGTTGTCGGCGGCGAAGCTGGGGCCGGCAACCAGGGTCAGGGCCAGGGCTGCGGCGGTGATGAAAACTTTCATGTGGGTCACTCCTCGAGGGTTTGGATGGTGTGCAGGCTGCATAGCCGGCTTGGATTGCAGCAGAGGCCAAAGCCCGCGGCAATGGCTGCAACGCCACAGCCCCGCATTTGGCTGACTGCGCCTTCGCGTGCCGTGGCTAGAGGATGCGACGAGGATGGTGCAGCGCCTCGTGCGCCGCGTGCAGGCGACGCACCAAAACGCGGATGAACGCCGTGTCGAAGAGGTGACGCGTGCCGATGGACAGCTGCTCCAGCATCTGCGGCGTGAACGAGATGGTGGTCGCAGGTTCGCTTACCAGCACGTCGGCCGCATGGGTGCGCAGCTCGGGGTTGGGCGCCAGGTAGGCCATCTCGCCCACGGAATGGCCCGCGCCCAGCTGTGCCACGCGCTGGCCATCGCGATAGACCTCGATCGCGCCGACGGCGACGATGTGAAAGGTGTTGCCCTCATCGCCCTTGCGGTACAGCGCATGGCCGAAGGCGTGCCGCTCCCAGCGCGCGCGGTGCACCACTTCCCACAGCTCGACATCGCCAAAGCCGGTAAAGAACTCGAGCTGGCGCAGCAGCGTGAAGCGTTCCGAGTCGAGCACCGACTGCAGCGGTCCGCGCGGTACGCCCCCACGCGCGACGATGGCCGACAGGCCTTGCGCGAACTCGTCCCAGTCGAGCTGGCGCTCGCCCGGGTGCTTGTTCAGCCCGCGGTGCACCAGGCGCTCCAGCGCGGGTGACACAGCTTCGCGCAGCGTGGCCAAAGCCGGTGGTTCGGCATGATGAATCTGGTGCATCAGCGCCGCTTGTCGCGTCGCGTCGAAAGGGGGCCGGCCGGCGATCAGGTGGTACATCACCGCGGCCAGCGCGTAGATGTCGGAGCGGCTGTCGAGTGCGTCGCCGCTGAGCTGCTCGGGTGACATGTAGGCCACCGAGCCGACGCGGTAGACCTGGGTGCGGTCGGTCTCGAAGTTGAAGACGCTGCCGAAGTCACTGACCTTCACATCCACCACCTGGCCACCATCGAGCACGGCCAGAAGGTTGGCTGGCTTCACGTCACGATGGATCAGGCCCTGGCGAAAAACGTAGCCCAGTGCCATGGCGCACTTGAAGCCGATTTCCACCACCTGGTCCAGCGGCAGCAAGGTGTGCGCGCGGCAGAAGCGCCGCAGCGTCACGCCGGGCACGTATTCCATCACCAGGTAGGGCGCCTCGACGTCCGAGACGGCGTCGAAGATCTGCACCACGTTGGGGTGATTCAGCCGCCCCACGAGCGCGGCTTCGGCAGCGAAGAAACAGCGCTGGTAGTGCTGCTCGCGTTCGTCGCCGGGTAGATCGATGCGCACGCGTTTGATGGCCACGTCGCGGCCGTGAAACTCGTCGTGCGCGAGGAAAACCTCGGCCGTCGCGCCATGCCCCAGGCGTGCGCGCACGGGGTAGCGGCCGATCATGGTGGGCACCCCGGCGCGTGGGTCGGCTTGAATGCGGGGGAGACGTGCGGACATGGTTAGTCGTGCGGCGCTTGTAGCGTGTGCGGGGCGAGTCGCGCAGGGTGGCGCACGGCGATGGTGCCGGCGCGCCGACGCACAGATCAACGGATGTAGGCCCTGAACACCACGCATATGCCAGCGCGCATCCGACGGCGCCGACCCCAAAAAGTAGAATCACCCGATGATCCAAGTCAAGCAGGCGCTAGTGGGCGCGCTCTCCCAGGCCCTGGCCGAACTGGCGCCGGGCGCGAGCATCAAAGCTGCTTTCGAGTCGCCCAAGCAAGCCGCACACGGCGACCTGGCCATCACCGCAGCCATGCCCCTGGCGCGCTCGCTGAAGAAAAATCCGCGCGAGCTGGCCACGGCGCTGGCGTCGGCTTTGCAGGCGCAGCCCGCCGTGGCGCGCTGGGTGCAGGCGATCGAAATCGCCGGGCCGGGCTTCATCAACCTGCGCCTGACGGCCGCGGCAAAACAAGCCGTGGTCGGCGAAGTGCTGGCCGCGGGCGACACCTTCGGCCGCGCCGCGGCGCGCGGCGAGCGGCTGATGGTCGAGTTCGTCTCGGCCAACCCAACCGGCCCATTGCACGTCGGCCACGGCCGCAATGCGGCGCTGGGCGACAGCCTGTGCAACCTGCTCGAAACGCAGGGCTTCGAGGTGCTGCGCGAGTTCTACTACAACGACGCCGGGGCACAGATCGCCAACCTCGCGTTGTCGACGCAGGCCCGCGCGCGCAGCCTGAAACCCGGCGAACCCGGCTGGCCCGAAGCCGCGTACAACGGCGACTACATCAGCGACATCGCCGCGGCCTTCCTCGCCCGCGAGACCGTGCGCGCCGACGACCGCGAGACCACCGCCAGCGGTGACGTCAACGACCTGCGCGCCGTCGGCGACTTCGCCGTGGCCTACCTGCGCCACGAGCAGGACCTGGACCTGCGCGCTTTCGGCGTGCGCTTCGACCACTACTACCTGGAGTCAAGCCTGTACCGCGACCGCCGTGTCGACGACACCGTGCAGCGGCTGGTGGCCTCGGGCAAGACCTACGAAGAAGGCGGTGCGCTGTGGTTGTCGACCACTGACTACGGTGACGACAAGAACCGTGTGATGCGCAAATCGGACGGCAGCTACACCTACTTCGTGCCCGACGTCGCCTACCACGTGTCCAAGTACGAGCGCGGTTATTCGCGCGTCATCAACGTGCAAGGCAGCGACCACCACGGCACCGTGGCGCGGGTGCGGGCGGGGCTGCAGGCGGTGGGCCTGGGCATCCCGGCCGGTTACCCCGACTACGTGCTCTACAAGATGATCACGGTGATGCGCGGCGGCGAGGAGGTGAAGATCTCCAAGCGCACGGGTGACTACGTCACGCTGCGCGACCTGATCGAATGGACCAGCCGCGATGCCGTGCGCTTCTTCCTCATCAGCCGCAAGGCCGACACCGAGTTCGTGTTCGACATCGACCTGGCGCTCAAGGCCAGCGACGAGAACCCGGTGTTCTACGTGCAGTACGCGCATGCGCGCATCTGCTCTGTGCTGGCGATGTACCGCGGCGAGCGCGACCTGGCCGGTGCCGACCTTTCCCTGCTGACGGCAGCGAGCGAAGCGGCGCTGATGCTGCGACTGTCCGAGTACCCCGAGGTGCTGGCGCGTGCTGCGGTCGACCTGGCGCCGCACGACCTGGCGTTCTATGCCCGCGACCTGGCCGGCGCCTTCCACGGCTACTACGCGGCCGAGCGTTTTCTCGTGCCCGAGCCGGCACTGGCGCGCGCACGCATGGCCTTGCTGCAGGCCACGGCGCAGGTGCTGCGCCTGGCGCTTGCGGTGCTGGGTGTGAGTGCGCCGCAGGCCATGGCGCGCGAGGCCGAGACAAAACTGGAAGCGACCGCGACCGCGGCGCTGGAGACTGCGCGATGATCGAACAACGTGGCAGCTTCGTGCTGGGGCTGGTGGTGGGCTTGTTGGTCGGCCTGTCGCTGGCCCTGGGCGTGGCGCTGTACATCACCAAGGCACCGGTGCCCTTTGTCAACAAGGTGCCGCCGCGTACGGCCGAGCAGGACAAGGTCGAGACCGAGCGCAATCGCGACTGGGACCCGAACGCGCCGTTGAGTGGACGCGGCAAGTCCGGGGTCGCGGCCGCGCCCGCAGTCGTGGCCGCATCCGCCGGAGCGGCAGCGCCGGTGGCCAGTGCCGCGGCCAAGGGCAGCCGCAACCCCGCGGCCATCCTCGCCGGGGCTGCTGCCAGTGCGCCGGCGGCCGTTGCCCGGTCCACCGCGGCGGGGCCTGATCCGTTCATGTACTTCGTGCAGATCGGCGCCTATTCCAACCCCGACGAGGCCGAACAACAGCGCGCCAAGCTGGCGTTGACCGGCCTCACCGCCAAGGTCACCGAGCGCGAACAGTCGGGCCGCACCATGTACCGGGTGCGGCTCGGCCCCTACGATAAGAAAGAAGATGCCGACACCATGCAGGCGCGGCTGAACGAATCCAGCATCGAAGCGCGCCTGGTGCGCGTCGAACGCAATTGACTCCACTGCAACGGCAGCCCGCACGGAACTTCGCCCCACGCGCTCCCCTCCTGCAACTGACCCATTTCATTCCACCTTCTGTGCACGAAAGGCAACCATGAAGCGCCGCGAATTCACGCATCAACTGGCTGGTATCGCAGGCGCTGGCCTGGGACTGGGCTTGACGTTTGCCGCGCGGGCCCAAGGCGGCCCGGTGGAAGGCACGCACTACGTCAAACTGCAAACGCCCGCACCAGTGACGCTGCCCAGCGCCGAAAAGAAGATCGAGGTCGTCGAGTTCTTCTGGTACGAATGCCCGCATTGCAACCAGTTCGAGCCCTTGCTCGAAGCTTGGGTGAAGAAGCTGCCGGCAGATGTTGCCTTCCGCCAGGTACCGGTGGGTTTCACCGCGCGTCACCAACTGCATCAAAAGCTCTTCTACACGCTCGAAGACATGGGCCTGCTGGCCACCATGCATCGCCGCGTCTTCGCCGCTATCCATGTGCAAAACCGGCGCATCAGCACCGAGGCCGAGATCATGGCCTTCGTCAAGGACCAGGGTGTGGACATGGCCAAGTTCGGCGACGCCTACAAGTCGTTCCAGGTGAACACCAAGGCTTCGCGCGCCAAGCAGCTGAGCGATGCCTACAAGATTGACGGCGTGCCGGCGCTGGGCATCCAGGGCCGCTACTTCACCTCCGGCGCGCTGGCCGGCAGCCATGAACGCGCACTGGCGGTGGCCGACTTCCTGATCCAGCGCTCACGCCAGCCGGCCTGAGCACGGCACGGCCGTGGCACGCCGGCCAAGGCGTGTCGGCCTTCACAGTTGGCGCCAGCAGAAAGCGGTATGGAACGCACCGCCACTGCAGATCTTGTGCCTACAATGGTCTGCAAGTTCCGTGCCGCTAGCCATGCCAACCTACTCCTCACCTCTGAACGCACTACCGCTGCGGCTGGCTTTGGCCGTGCTTTTGGGCCTGGGTGGCGCCGGCCTGGCGGTCGAGGCCGAGGCTGAAAAGTCCGACCGCAACAAGCAGATGGTGGTCGAGGCCGACAAGCCCGGCACCGTCGACCTGCAGCGCCAGGTGGTCGTCTTCAATGGCAACGTCTCGATCACCCAGGGCACACTGTTGATCCGCGCCGAGCGCGTCGAACTGCGTGAAGGCAGCGACGGCTACCGCGCCGCCACCGCGTTTGGCACCAGTGGAAAACAAGCCAGCTACCACCAGAAGCGCGACGCCTTCGACGAGTCGGTGGAAGGCACCTCCGACCGCATCGAATTCGACGGCCGCGCCGACACCGTGCGCTTCGTCGGCAACGGCCTCGTGCGCCGGCTGCGCGGCACGACGGTGGCCGACGAGATCACCGGCAACCTGATCGTCTGGGACAACAGCGCCGAACTTTTCAGCGTCACCGGCGGCGCCGCGAGCCCGGCCAATCCGGGTGGGCGGGTGCGCGCGGTGCTGAGCCCGCGGCCCGAGCCCGCCGCGTCTGCGGCTTCGGCCAACACCGGCACACCGGGTAGCCTGCAACCCAGCCGCAACCTTGGCAACACGCGTTGATGGGCGTCGCGCTCGACACCCAGCCGATGTCCAGCCGCCTCGAAGCGCGGCATCTGGCCAAGAGCTACGGCGCGCGCAAGGTGGTGCAGGACGTGCACCTGGCCGTCTCGGCCGGTGAAGTGGTCGGGCTGCTGGGGCCGAACGGCGCCGGCAAGACCACCACCTTCTACATGGTGGTGGGCCTGGTGCGAGCCGACGGCGGCGAGATCCACATCGACGGCCGCCCCGTGCACACGCTGCCCATCCACCGCCGCTCGCGCCTGGGCTTGTCGTACCTGCCGCAGGAAGCCTCGATCTTTCGCAAGTTGACCGTCGAAGAGAACATCCGCGCCGTGCTCGAGCTGCAGGTCGGCGAGGACGGGCGCGCGTTCAAGCCCGCGGCAATCAGGACCATGCTCGACAAGCTGTTGCACGACCTGGGCGTCGAGAAGCTGCGCGACTCGCCGGCGCCGGCGCTTTCAGGCGGCGAGCGCAGGCGCGTGGAGATCGCACGTGCACTGGCGACGCAGCCGCGCTTCATCCTGCTCGACGAGCCTTTCGCCGGCGTCGACCCGATCGCCGTGATCGAGATCCAGCGCATCATCGGTTTCCTGCGCTCGCGCGGCATCGGCGTGCTCATCACCGACCACAACGTGCGCGAGACGCTCGGCATCTGCGACCGCGCCTACATCATCAGCGAAGGCCGCGTGCTCGCTGAAGGCACCCCGCAGGAGATCGTGGCCGACACCCAGGTGCGCCGCGTCTACCTCGGCGAACACTTCAAGATGTAGGGCAGGCCCATGAAGCCCAGTCTTCAGGTACGGCTGTCGCAGCATCTGGCGCTGACGCCGCAGCTGCAACAGTCGATCCGGCTGCTGCAGCTGTCGACGCTGGAGCTGCAGCAGGAAGTCGAGCAGATGCTCGAACAGAACCCCTTCCTCGAAAACGACGAAGACCAGCCCTCGACCTTCGAGGTACCGCTGGACCGCGCCAGCGCCAGCGCGGCGACTAACGAGAATCAAGAGGGTGACGACGGCGGCGGTGACAGCGGCGAGATGAACGCCGCCGAGTTCGGCACGACCGAGCGCGAGGACTGGGAAAACGGCACCGAGCGCGACGACTTCGACGGCATTCGCGAAACCCCGGGCAGCGGCAACGGCGCCGACGGCGACGAAGGCGGTGGCGACGGCGAGAACCAGCGCACGGCCTCACCTTCGCTGCAGGATCATCTGCGCAGCCAGATGGTGGGCATGCGGCTGTCGGAAGAAGACTTCCTGGCGCTGCAGGTCCTGATCGACTCACTCGACGGCGACGGCTACCTTGCTGACACGCTGGAGGACATCGCCGAGCGGCTGCTGGAAATGCTTGCGGCACACGAGCGCACGCAAGCAAGCGACATCCTTGAGCGGCTGCAATGCGCGTTGCGCTGGCTGCAGAGCTTCGACCCGCCGGGCGTGGGCGCGCGCGACCTGCCCGAATGCCTGGTGCTGCAGTTGATGGCACGACCCAAGAGCGCGGCGCGCCAGCTCGCGGTGCGCATCTGCCAGAAGCACCTGGAAGTGCTGGCGCGGCGGGACATGAAACGCCTGATGGCGCTGACCGGTGCCGACGAAGGCGCGCTGCGCGAAGCCCAGGTGTTGATCGTCGCCTGCGAACCCAAGCCGGGCCGGCCCTTCAGCGACGCCGAGTCGAACATCATCGTGCCCGACGTCATCGTCTCGCGCAACGGCCGCGGCCTGAAGGTGGCGCTCAACCCCGACGTGATGCCCAAGCTGCGCATCGTCGACCTCTACGCGCAGGCCATTCGCGGCCAGCGCAATGGCAGTGCTGCCGGGCTGTCGTCGCGGCTGCAGGAAGCGCGCTGGTTCGTGAAGAACATCCAGCAGCGCTTCGACACCATCCTGCGTGTGAGCAAGGCCATCGTCGAGAGGCAGAAGAACTTCTTCAGCCACGGCGACATCGCGATGAAGCCGCTGGTGCTGCGCGAGATTGCCGATGAACTGGGCCTGCACGAATCGACGATCTCGCGCGTGACCACGGCCAAATACATGGCCACACCGGGTGGCACCTACGAGCTGAAATACTTCTTCGGCTCGTCGCTGCACACTGAAGCCGGCGGCGCCGCATCGAGCACGGCTGTGCGGGCCTTGATCGGCCAGCTGGTCAGCGCCGAAAGCGCGGGCAAGCCGCTGTCGGACAGCCAGCTCTCGGACATGCTCAGCGAGCAAGGCATCCAGGTGGCGCGGCGTACGGTGGCCAAGTACCGCGAGGCGATGAAGATCGCGCCGGCCTCGCTGCGCCGCGCGCTGTAGGCGCCACCTCGAGCCGGTGACGTGACCGCCCTGTTCCTGCCCTGCGCCGGTGGCGCCGAGGCGCTGCTGGCCGACGAAGTGCAGCGCCTCACCGGCAGCCCGGGCGAGGCCGCACGCGGCGGCGTCTGGGTCGAAGGCGACCAACGCACTGCGATGCAGCTCAACCTGCACAGCCGCCTGGCGCAGCGTGTGTTGTGGCCGCTGATAGCCGGGCCTTACCGCGACGAGCACGACCTCTACGACCTGGCGCGGCGCGTGCCCTGGCCGGAGTGGATCCACAACGAGCAGACGCTGCGCGTGGATGTGAGCGCGATGCACTCGCCGCTGCAGAGCATCAACTTCGCCGCGCTGCGCATCAAGGACGCCGTGTGCGACGTGATGCGCGACGCCACCGGCGCGCGCCCGAGCGTGGCCACGCGCCACCCCGACCTGCCGTTGTCGCTGTACCTCGGCCCCGACCACGCCACGCTCTACGCCGACACCTCGGGCGAGGCGCTCTTCAAGCGTGGCTGGCGCGATGCGCAAGGTGGCAGCCGCGACGTGAAGGGCGAAGCGCCTCTTAAAGAAACGCTGGCCGCCGCAATGCTGGCCGCTGCCGGCTGGCGCGGCCGCGAAGAAGACGGCCTGTTGATGGACCCCTTCTGCGGTGCCGGCACCATCGCCATCGAAGCCGCGCAGATGGCCTGTGGCATCGCCCCTGGCTCGCTGCGCACGTTTGCCTTCGAGCGCCAGATCGCCTTCGCCTCAAAGCGCGGCGCCTGGCGCGAACTGCAGCAGCAGGCGCGCGATCAGGTGCATCCACCGCGCGTAGCCATCCATGCCGGCGATGTGAGTTTTCGGTTGACCGACTTCGCGATGCGCAACGCCACCCGCGCCGGCGTCGCCCACGCCATCGAGCTGAAGACGGCCGATGCCCTGCAGAGGCTGCCACCGGCCGCGCGCGGCACGATGCTTTTCAACCCGCCCTACGGCGAGCGCATAACACCCAAAGGGCGTGGACAAACTGGACGTGCGGCCGCACGCGAAAACTTCGAAGGCGACAAGGGCGCGGGCGAATTCTTCTCGGCGCTGGCCGCGCACTGGAAGCGCCATTACGCTGGCTGGAGCGCCTGGTGCCTGAGCCCGGAGATGAAGCTGCCGACGCTGATGCGCCTGAAAGAGAGCCGGCGCGTGCCGATGTGGAACGGGCCAATCGAGTGCCGGCTGTTCTGTTTCGAGATGGTGGCGGGGTCGAACAAGGCCGCGGTCTAAATCGCCAGCGGGTCCACATCCACCGCCCAGCGCCTCAAGCCCTTGTGTGCGGCGCGCAAGGCATGCAGTTGCGGCAGCCACGCCGCCAGAAACTGCTGCAACGCCGGCCGTGAGCGCGACTCGATGAGCATCTGCATGCGATCCACATCGGCTACACGCGCCACGACATGCGGCACCACCGGGTAGATCGTCACCGGCGCGGCTTCAGGCATGGCCGCCGCAAGCGCAGTGGCCGCGTCGAGGAAGGCGCGGGCCGTGGCAGCCAACGGTGCCTCTGCACGCATGAGGGCCAGGCTCGAATACGGCGGCAAACCAGCGCTCTTGCGCTCGGCCAACTGGCTGGCGGCGAAGCTGGCGAAGTCGTGCGCGCGCAGTGCGGCATAAAGCGGGTGCCGGGGGAACTGTGTCTGCACCCACATCTCGCTGCGTGCGGCCTGTTCGGCGTCGCGCCCGGCGCGGCCCGCGGCCTGCATCACCAGCGCAAACTGGCGTTCGGCGGCGCGAAAGTCGCTGCTGAAGAGGGCCGTGTCGGGGTTCACCGCCGCCACCAGCGTGACACGGCGGAAGTCGTGGCCCTTGGCCACATCTGCGTGCCCACCAGCACGTCCACCTCGCCGGCATGCACCGCCGCGAGTTGTGTCTCCAGCGCGCCTTGCAATCGTGTGCTGTCGGCATCGATGCGCGCCACTCGGGCGTCAGGCAGCAGCTCGGCCATCTGCTCTTCGAGCTTTTCGGTGCCCCGCCCCATGGGCGCGATGTCGAGGTTGCCGCAATCCGGGCAGGCACGCGGCACGCGTTCGGTGAAGCCGCAATGGTGGCAGCGCAGTGTGCGGTCGACCTTGTGGAACACACGCCAGGCGCTGCAATGCGCGCAGGCGCTCTTCCAGGCGCAGGCGCCGCAGTGCAGCACCGGCGCGTAACCACGGCGGTTCAGCAGCAGCAGGCTTTGTTCGCCACGGGCAATGCGCTCGGCTATGGCCTGCAGCAGCGCCGGCGCCAGCACCGTGCCGGCACCACCGCTTTTGGGCAGCGTGCCCATGTCGAAGATGCGCACGCGCGGCATCGCCCCTTGCGCCACACGCTGCGCCAGCGTGGCCAGGTGATAACGCCCGGACTGTGCGTGGGCCCAGGTCTCGAGCGAAGGCGTGGCCGAGCCCAGCAACACCGGCACCTGTTCGAGCCGGCCACGAAACACCGCCAGGTCGCGCGCCGAATAACGCGCGCCTTCCTGCTGCTTGAACGAAGGGTCGTGCTCCTCGTCGACGACGATCAAACCCAGCCGCGGCATGGCCGCGAACACCGCCAGCCGCGTACCGAGCACGATGTGGGCCTGGCCCACATGCGCCAGCAGCCAATGGCGCAGCCGCTGTGCTGGCGTCAGACGGCTGTGCTGGCTGATGAGAAGGTGGCGCGGAAAGCGCTGTGCAAAACGCGCTTCGAGCTGCGGCGTGAGGTTGATTTCGGGCACCAGCACCAGCGCCTGTCGGCCGCTTTGCAGCACGCGTTCGACGGCACGCAGGTAGACCTCGGTCTTGCCGCTGCCGGTGACGCCGTGCAGCAGCGTCACGCCGGACTTCGCACCGTCGAATGCCGCCAGCGCTGCGGCCTGTTCGGCCGAGAGCTCCGGCCGTGCCGGCTCGTCTGCCAACGATGCCGGCGACTCGCGCAGCCAGCGCTTCAAGCGGCGTTGCAGCGCTGCGTCGTCGAGCTTGCGCAGCTCGGGCGGCAGTACGGCCAGCGCCACTTCACCCAGGCCGCGCTGGTAGTAGCCGGCGGCAAACGCCACCAGCTCACGCCAGGGTTTTGACAGGGGCGACAACGCTTGAAGCACCTGCGCCACCGGCTTGAGCAGCGCTTCGGCCACCGGTGCGGCGCCAGCGGCATCGCCATCCCACACGATGCCCGGCACCTGGCGCCGCCCCAGGGGCACATTGACCAGCGTTCCCGGCGCGAGCGGCCGCTCACTCAGGTAGCTCAACAACCCACCCACGGCCGAGTGCAGCGGCGTCTCCACCGCCACGCTCACACGCTGATCAAAGCTCAAATTCGCCACTTGTGAACTTGCGCACAGTATCTAAGGAGTGCTTCAAGGAGCGCGCCTAAGATCATGATCGGAAACGACTTTCCTAGCTGTCCACGGCTGCTGTGGACAAGCTTGTGGACAAACTGCGTCCAGCGCCGCCAAGTGCTTGATTTCCGCCGGGTCCGCTTGCATTGCACGATTTAGCAGCATTCCCGCCTGCCCTTCAAAATCAAGCACTTAGCTCAAAATATTGGGGTCGGAGTCGATTCATACCTTGTGCGGTGCACCACATAACGAGCTGGCGCAAAAGTGGGGACAAGTCAAGTTGGGGCGACATCTCACCGGCCGGTTGGGCGCAACCGTCACGAGACCGTCACAGTCGCGCTCGCTGGCGAAGCGAGTGCTCATGCACCGCTGTAACCAGGGCGCTGACATGCTCTGGCGGCGTGAATTGGCTGATGCCGTGGCCGAGGTTGAAGACGTGGCCGTCCCAGCCACCATCGGCGCGCTGCGGCGGGCCAAATCGGTCGAGCACGGCCACGGCCTCGCGCGCCACCACCTCGGGCGGCGCGAACAACACATTCGGGTCGAGGTTGCCTTGCAGCGCCACCTTGGCGCCGACCCGCGCGCGCGCGTGGGCGAGGTCGGTGGTCCAGTCCAGCCCGACCACGTCGGCGCCGCAAGCGGCCACCTGTTCGAGCCATGGGCCACCGCCTTTGGTGTAGACGATGTGCGGGATACGTTGCCCGTTCTTCTCGCGCTGCAAGGCCGCCAGCACGCGCCGCGTGTAATCCAGGCTGAAGGCCTGGAAGGCGCCGTCGGCGAGCACCCCGCCCCAGCTGTCGAAGAGCATCACGGCTTGCGCGCCGGCGTCGATCTGCGCGTTCAGGTAGGCGGCCACGGCCTCGGCGTTGACCGCCAGCACACGGTGCATCAGGTCGGGCCGGGCGTAGAGCATGGTCTTCACCAGCCGGTAGTCGGACGAGCCCGCCCCTTCCACCATGTAGCAAGCCAGCGTCCACGGGCTGCCGGCAAAGCCGATCAGCGGCACGCGCCCTTGCAAGGCGCGACGGATGGAGGTGACGGCGTCGAAGACGTAGCGCAGCTTGTCGAGGTCGGGCACGCGCAGCGCGGCCACGTCGGCCTCGTCGCGCACAGGCCGCGCAAAACGCGGGCCTTCGCCGACGCCGAAGCTCAGGCCCAGGCCCATCGCGTCGGGCACGGTAAGGATGTCGGAAAAGAGGATCGCCGCGTCCAGCGGCCAGCGC
>JANLYV010000271.1:0-7267 GCA_031365825.1 Rubrivivax sp.
CCATCACGCGCGAGCTGATGATGGACCAGCTGGCCATCACCTACCCCTACGTCACGCTGAACCTGATGAGCGGCGAGACGATCAGGACCATCCTCGAAGACGTGGCCGACAACCTCTTCAACCCCGACCCGTACTACCAGCAGGGCGGCGACATGGTGCGCGTTGGTGGCTTGACCTACCGCTGCGACCCCCACGCCCGTGCCGGCAGCCGTATCAGCGAGATGCAACTGGCGGGCAAGGCGATCGAGGCCGACAAGAACTACAAGGTGGCGGGCTGGGCGCCGGTCGCCGAAGAGGCGCGCAACGTGCTTGGCACCAAGCCGGTGTGGGATGTCGTCGAGACCTGGCTCAAGGCACAGGGCGGACGGATCAAGCCGCGCATCATCAACACACCGAGCCTGGTGGGCATGGCGGGCAACCCGGGCCGGGCGGCATTAGCGCGCATGGCCGCTCCAAAGCGCGCAGCCCGCAGCACGTCGCGCGCAGGGCGCAGACGCAGCGCGCGCTGGCCAGCGCCAAGACGGCCGAAGACCAGGCCGTGTTGGGTGCGCGTTTCGACGGCACGCAAGCGCTGGCCGATTGCGAACAACTGCATCGCACCCATGTCATGCGCGCCTACGCGCGCCGAAGGTGCAAACTGATGCACGCCGGTACATGCTGACGGCCTCTCCATCCCAACACGAAGGACAAGCTCATGAAAGCCTCTCGATTCACTGCTGTGGCGCTGCTCTGCCTGTCGGCCCTGCTTGGCAGCGTCGCCTGGGCACAAGACCGCGTCGTCTACCACATCGACAACACGGCGGCACAGGGCCTCAAGGGCTTGCGCAACCTGCGCAACCATCTCGATGTCGACCCGACGGTGAAGATCACGGTGGTGACCCACGCCGAGGGCGTGGACATGCTGATGGAAGGCGCCAAGGCCGCCAACGGCACCGAATTCGCGCCACTGGTGTCGGCTTTGAAGAGCCGTGGTGTGGCGTTCGAGATCTGCGAGATCACGCTGAAGAACCGCGAGCTGAAGAAAGAGCAATTCATCCAGGAAGCGAGTTTCACGCCGTCGGGGGTGGTGCGCATCGCCAAGCTGCAGGCGCAAGGCTCGGCCTACATCAAGCCCTGAGCGGCCGCACCGGCATGCGCGCCGCTGTGGCGGCACTTGTGGGGTTGGCACTGGCCGCGCTGGCGAGCGTGGCTGCGGCACAGCCGGCCGAGGTGGTGGTGCGCGCCAGGAACGTGGCGCCGGGCGTCTGGTTCGTGCAGGGCGAGATGGCCATGGGCTCGGCCGCCAACCGCAACTTCATCTCCAACGCCGCGTTCGTGATCACCGGCGATGGTGTGGTGGTGATCGATGCGCTGGGCTCACCGGCGCTGGCCGAAGCGTTGATCGCCGAGATTCGCCGCATCACGCCGCAGCCCATCCGCCACGTCATCGTGACGCATTACCACGCCGACCACATCTACGGCCTGCAGGCCTTCAAGGCGGTGGGTGCGACGGTCATCGCGCATGTGGCCGGGCGCGACTACCTGAATTCCGATACTGCGCGGCTGCGCCTCGAAGCCAGCCGCCGCGACCTCTTTCCCTGGATCGACGACAAGACCGAGGTGCTAGCCGCCGACCGCTGGTTGCGCGCGCGCGAGACGCGGCTGCGCGTGGGTACGGTCGACTTTCACATCCGCCACGCCGGGCCGGCGCACACCGCTGAAGACCTGGTGGTGCACCTGCCACAGCAAGGTGTACTGTTCGCAGGCGACCTGGTGTTCCAGGGTCGCATCCCGTTCATCGGGCAAGCCGACAGCCGGCAGTGGATCACAGCGCTGACGCAGCTCATCGACACTGACGCGAAGATCGTGATCCCTGGCCACGGGCCGGAGTCGATGCAGGCCCGTGCCGACCTGAGCCTGACGCGCGACTACCTCGTGTTCCTGCGCAAGGCCATGGGAGATGCCGCGCGCGAGCTCGAACCCTTCGACGAGGCCTATGCCAAGACCGACTGGTCGCGCTTCGAACACCTGCCGCTGTTTCGTGCCGTCAATCGCATGAACGCCTACAACACCTACTTGCTGATGGAGCAGCAGCCGCAGGCACCGCGCTGATCAACCCGCGGTCGACTTACAGCTGCACCGAGCGCCCGACGAAGAGGATCGGGCCCGTAGGCCGGCCGATGGGCGAGCCGGCGGCGGGCTCGAGCGTGAGTTCGAAGAGTTGTTTCGCGCCCACTGCGGGCAACATCGAGGCGGGCAGTTCGGTGGTCTGGCCGGCACGCACCAGGCCGAGCGAGGTCGGCCCGGCGGCGCCGTCAGGCTTGGTCCAGAACTGCAATGCCTTGCCCTCGGGCACGGCGGCCATCGGCCCCACCGGCACGAGGCGCACACGCTGGCCGCTCGTCACCTCCACGATCCAGCCCGTCGACTGATCCAGCGGCGCCTGCAGCACCGCCAGATAGCGTGCCGCGGGCGCTTCAGGCGGTGCCAGCAGCTTCATGCCCAGCACTGTGGCCAGCACGACGCTGGCAGCCATGGCGCTGCCGCCCATCCACTGCCAGCGGCGCAGGCGGCGCCAGACGGCGTCGTTCGCGGCCGATGGCAACGCACTGGCTCCCGGCAACACCAGGCGCGACTCGATGGCCGGCCACAGTGCGGCGCGCGGCTGCTGCGGCGAGGCGCGCCCGGCCAAAGGCAGCAACCGGTCCTGCCAGAAATACACCTCGGCCATCAAGCCTTGATCGCGTACGAGGCCTTGCTCGAACGCAACGCGCTCGCTGCCGCTCAAGGTGCCGAGCACGTATTCGCCCGCAGTCGCGCTGCGCTCCAGGGTTTCTTCGGCCGTCATGACAGGCACTCCTTCAGTGAGATCAAGCCGCGGCGGATCCAGGACTTGACGGTGCCCACGGGCGACGAGAGTTGTTTGGCAATTTGTTCGTGCGTGTAGCCGTCGACGAAGGCGTGCACGACGCAGGCGCGCTTGCGCTCGTCGAGCTCTTCCAGGCAACGCGCCAGCGAATGCCCGTCGACGGCGGGCAGGGCGGCATCGGCATCCGCCGCCTCGCGCACTTCGGCGTAGCTGTCGATGTCGTCGCCCGCTGGCGTCTCGCGCGCATCACGCCGTGCCACATCGAGCGCACGGTGCCGCACCACCGTGTAGACCCAGCCGCGCGCCGAGCCGAGTGAACGCTGGTAGGTATCGGCGCGCTGCCAGATCTGCAGGAAGGCATCTTGCAGCACGTCGTGCGCTGCTTCGCGATTGCGCACGATGCGCAGCGCCACGCCGAGCAGCCAACGCGATTCGTGCTCGTACAACGTGCGCAATGCGGCACGGTCGCCGCGCGCGCAGGCCTCGAGGGTCGACTCGTAGCTGAAGCCGTCGGCGGAGTGGGGGAGGGCGGTGTCTGTCTTCAACAAGAAGGCTCCGTGAGAGGTGAGCGGCGAGTACCTGTTGCCCGGTCAGCCGCATGCTCAGAGATCACTACGGGTGATAGCCGGCCACGGATGCAGTGTGGCGGTCATTCTGATCGATGGCGCCGGCCTTTCTTGGCGCTGGCACCAGCAGCCGGCGCACGCTGCAGCAGTAACCTCGGCGCGCCGTTTGCCGAGCTACGGTCAACGCGATCACATGGCCAATGTCTATGCGCACTTCGGCCTCACCGCCGAGGCACTGGCAGCATCGGTCCAGCCCGCATGCGAGGATGCGCGCGTCGCCGCGGTTCCAACCCTTGACGCATGAAGTGACGAGCGCATGACGATGGAGTTGATCAGCTTCGATCTTGACGGCACCCTGGTCGACACCGCGCCGGAGATTGCCGAATCCGCGAACAGGGCACTGGCCGCGCATGGCGTCGGTGCGCGTGCGCCAGCTGAAATCGCCGACCTCATCGGCGCCGGCACGCGCGAACTGATGCTCAAGCTGCTGGCACGTTGCGTGGCCGAGCGGCCAGCGCTCGCGCAGTTATCGCCCGCGGCGCTGCTGGCAAGTTTCGATGACTACTACGCGAAGACCACCGGCACCTCGGCCGCGCCTTACACCGGCGGCCATGAGGCGTTGGCGCTGCTGAAAGCGTCCGGCATGCGCCTGGCCTGCACCACCAACAAGGAATTGCGCCACGCTTTGCGCGTGCTGGCAGCAACGCGGCTCGAGGGTTACTTCGACCTCGTCATCGGCGGCGATTCTTTGCCCGAGAAAAAGCCGCACGCCTCGGTGCTCGAACACGTCATGCGGCGCTTCCACGCCAGCGCGGCACGCACCGCGCATGTGGGCGACTCTGCGATCGATGTGGCGTCCGCGCGCAGTGCGGGTGTTGCCGCCTGGGCCGTGCCCTATGGCTACAACGGCGGTAAGCCGATCGCCAGCGCCAACCCTGACCGCATCTTCGCGTCCCTGCTCGAAGTCGCGCACTTCGCCCTCGCAGGACGGCCGACGCGTTCCCGGCAGTGAGGCCGCGATGGCGCGACTGAAAGCGCTACTGTGGGATGTTGACGGCACGCTGGCCGAGACCGAACGCGACGGCCACCGCGTGGCGTTCAACATGGCATTCGCAGCCTTCGGCTTGCCCTGGCGCTGGGACGAGGCGCACTACGGCGAGTTGCTGCATGTCACCGGCGGCCGCGAGCGGTTGATGTTCGACATGAACCAACGCGCCGATGCGCCGCCGATGGCTGAGCGCGACGCCATGGCGTGTGCCATACACGTGAGCAAGAACAAGTTCTATGCCGAACTCGTGACGGCGGATGGCATAGCGCTGCGCCATGACGTGCAGGTGCTGGGCATCGGCCCGCTCGAAACCGTGGCGATCGAGGACGCACCCGGTGGTGTGGCTGCAGCGCGCGCCGCCAGCCTCCCGGCCTGGACGACCTCGAGGACCGGTGCGCACAGATGGACAGCATCTGCGACTTTCCCTGAGAGAGGCTGTCGCGCCAGGCTGGCATCATCGGCGCGCCAGCGACGACACGACGGGAACACGCATGCAATGGAGCACAGTGGTTGGCGTGAGTCTTGGCGCCGCCTTGGCGACGACAGTGGCCGCGCAAGTGGGGGTCGATCCGTTTCGCGGCGCCGACCTGGCGCTCGGTGCGCAGCTCCTTGCAGAGCATCGCTGCGAGGTGTGCCACACGCGCAAAGTCGGCGGTGACGGTTCGGCCATCTATCGCGCGGCGGGCCGCATCAACACGCCGGGGCTGCTGCGCGGCATGGTCGAGCAATGCAACCTCGAACTGAATCTGAAGCTCTTCCCGGACGAGGTCCATGCCATCGCCGCCGTGCTGAACCGCGACCACTACCGCTTCAAGTAGAGATTCGGATTGACTTCATTGCAATATCGGTGCGTGCGAATAGAATGAGTTGATTCGCACCACACGGAGCTGTTGAATGCAGGCGAAGAAGAGTGAAGATCAGGTATTCGATTCCGTGGCTGAGTTGTTCTCGGTGCTGTCCACGCCGATCCGCCTGAAGATCATCAGCGCGGTGTGCAATGGCGAGAAGAACGTATCTCAACTGCTCGCCGAGATCGACACCACGCAGCCCAACATGTCGCAGCACCTGAGCATGCTGTACCGCAGCGGCGTGCTGTCCAAGCGTCGCGACGGCACGCAGATGTACTACCGCCTGCAAAGCGAGCGCGTGGCCACGCTGTGCCGTGCGGTGTGCACCCAGGTGGCGATCGAGCTTGAAAGCGAGACGCTCGTGGATCCATCCGACCGCCTCGTGCCGGCGATGCACCGCTGAAGGACGGCCAAGCGTTGAGTGGGCAGGGCACGAGCTTGGCGCCATCGCGCCAGGCATCGGGACCGCGTCTCAACCTGAGCGCTGCATGAATTTGGCACGCTGCGCGGCGGGAAGCTTCTCGACGGCGTAGCGCAGCGTCGTTCTGGGCATGCTGCCCGCGAAGTCATCAAGGAACGCCAGCAGCCGCGTTTCGTCGCGTTTCCCGGCTTCGCGTACCCACGAGCCTACGGCTTTCTGCACCAGCGGATGCGGGTCACGCACCAGCAGTCGCGCGAGCTTGAAGGTGTCTTCGGTGTCATCAGCGCGAATGAAAAAGTAGGTCGCCACGATGGCGGTACGGCGCTCCCACGGACTGGCTGACTTCGCCAGTTTGTAGAGCGCACCGCGGTGCTTATCGCTGAAGTACCCGCCCACCACATAAGGTGCTGCGCGGTCGACGAGATCCCAGTTGTTGATGCGGTCATGGCGGCGCAGGTAGAGCTCGAAGAGGGCTTTGCGTTCCGCCTGCGCCGCGCCCTTCGCGCGCGCCTTGAAGTCCATGATGCTCACGGCGGCCAGGCGCGCCTCGTAGTAGACACTCTCAAGCAACCGCTCAATTTCGGATGGTGGCAATGCCATATTGGCCTTCGCCAGCGGGAAGACGCCACCGATGCTGACACCGAGAAAGCGGTTGTCGCTTGAATGGCCGTCGGGATCGGAACGGAAGTACTTCGCCACGTCGACGACGACGGCAGGATTGCATCGCTCGCGCAGGGCGGCAATGATGGTCTTGTGAGTCGGTGCAGACGGCGGCATTGGCGACGATCAACGTGATCGTATAGCAGGGAACGGCAAGCCTAGAAGCCCGACTCATTCGCACGCGCTGCGGCGCCAACGTTGCAGCGCATTGATCCGGTCGACCAAGGCGCCGACACGTCGGCTCGATGCTCGGACAATTCCGGGATAATCAAAGAATGACTATCTTTTACTGGGTAATGGCGGTGCTCATTGCGGGTACGTTCGTACCGTCCGTTTTCTTCTTGCTGCTCTACGCCGTAACGGGCGACGACGTGTATGGGCGACGTGCCAGTGGATTCTGGAGCTACTCGCGATTGTTCACACTCTTGAGCTTGAACATCCTGATCTGGGGTCATGTCGCCGTCGGCCTTTGGCAAATCTGGTTCCGATAGCCAGTGCGTCGCGCGCGAACGGCTCTAAGGCTACGCTGAACAAGTCCACCGCGTCGCGTGTTTATTCGTTGAACGTCGATGAAGCAACAGACCCTTGCCGCAGCGGCCGATCAAGGCGCCGGATTCGAGCAGTACCGCCGGGGCGACCAAGCGTCCGCCGGTGGGGTTGGAGCGCATGCTGCGCATGTACTTCGTGCAGCACTGGTTCGACCTGGCTGATGAAGCGTGCGAGGAAGCACTGCTGGACAGCACGGCGCTGCGCCGCTTCGTGGAGATCGACCTGGGCCGCGAGCGGGTGCTCGACGGCACGACGCTGCTGAAGTTTCGACGGTTGCTGGAGAAGCACCAGTTGGGCGAGAAGCTGTTTGCCACGGTCGGCCAGGTG
>JANLYV010000284.1:0-2005 GCA_031365825.1 Rubrivivax sp.
CTCTTGGGGAAGTGCACCGTCTCGGTGTGGGGGAACTCGCCGGCCTCATACGTCTGCACGCGGTTGAAGAAGGTGCCGGTGGGGTCGGCGCCGTAGGCGTTGAGGTCGGCCAGCGGGCCGGCACTGCCCGAGCTGTTCCACTGCTTGCAACTCGTCACGCAAGCGTGGCAGCCGACGCAGACGTTGAGGTCGATGACCAGCGCGAGCTGTTTGGCCAGGGTGGGTGCCTCTGCGCTCATGATTTTTTCTCTCCCGCGAAGTAGGTCAGCACCGAGGTCGCACCACCCAACACGCCGGGCACGGGCGGCGCCGCCTTGACTTGCGGGAACGTCTCTTGCGGCTCCTCAGCACCGGCCGGCCGGATGCGCACACGCACGTCGTACCAGCCGGCCTGGCCGGTCACGGGGTCGCTGTTGCTGATGGTGCCGCCTTGCGCGCCGAAAGGCAGCTCTTCACTGATGAGGTGGTTCAACAGGAAACCCTTGCGCGACTCATCCGCACCCGGCGCCAGATGCCAGGCACCGCTGGCTTTGCCGATGGCGTTCCAGGTCCAGACGGTGCCCGGCTCCACCGCCTCGCTGTAGCGCAACAAACATCGCACCTTGCCCCAGCGGCTTTCAACCCAAGCCCAGCCGCCGTCGCCAACGCCGGCCGCACGCGCAGTCACCGGGTTGACGTGCAGGTAGTTGTGGCTGTGGATCTGGCGCAGCCAGGCGTTTTGCGAATCCCAGGCGTGGTACATCGCCATCGGCCGCTGCGTGATGGCTGCCAGCGGGTAGGTCTCGAGGTCCGTACAGGTCTGCTCCAGTGGCGCGTACCAGAAAGGCAGCGGGTCGAAATAGGTCTCGATGCGCTCGCGCAAGTGTTCGGGTGGCTTGCGGCAAACGCTCTTGCCCTGCGCCGCCAGGCGGAAGGACTGCAGCGTGTCGGAATACAGCGCCAGTTGCACCGGGTCATTCTTCTGGCGCCAGCCTTTGTCCTTGGCGAAGTCGAGGTAAGCCTGGTTCCAGTTGCGCATGTACTGCTGCTCTTGGGGCAGGTGGTACTGGAAGACGCAGTTGTTCCTGGCGTACATCTCCCACTGCTTCGGGTTCGGCTCGCCGCGCAGGTGCTGGCTGCCATCCTTGCCGCGCCAGCCCATGAGGAAACCGATGCCGGGCTGCGGCTGGAAGTTGATGACGAAGTCCGGGTAGTCCTTGAACTTGCGCTCACCTTGTTCGTTAGTGAAGGCCGGGAACTTCAGCCGCCCCGCCAGTTCCACCAGCACTTCCTGGAACGGCTTGCACTGCCCAAGTGGCGCCACCACCGGCACGCGCACCGAATCCACCGGGCCGTCGAACTCGCTGATGGGTCGGTCGAGCATGCTCATCACATCATGCCGTTCGAGGTAGGTGGTGTCGGGCAACACCAGGTCGGCGAAGGCCACCATCTCGCTCTGGAATGCATCGCACACCACCAGGAACGGAATCGCATACTCGCCGTCGTCGCCCTTGCGGTTCAGCATCTCGCGCACCGCCATGGTGTTCATGGTGCTGTTCCAGGCCATGTTGGCCATGAAGACCAGCAGCGTGTCGATGCGGTACGGGTCGCCCTTCACGGCATTGGTGATGACGTTGTGCATCAAGCCGTGGGCCGAGAGCGGGTGCTCCCACGAGAAGGCGTGGTCGATGCGGATCGGCTTGCCCTCAGCCGTCACCGCCAGTTCGTCCGGGTGCGCCGGAAAGCCCAGCGGTGCGGCGGTGAGCGGCGTGTTCGGCTTGATCATCGCCTCGTCATTGAAGGCGCGGTAGTTGGGCACGATGTGGCGCGGGTACGGCGCCTTGTGGCGGAATCCTCCTGGGCGGTCAATGGTGCCGAGCAAGCTCATCATCACCGCCAGCGCGCGCACGGTCTGAAAGCCGTTGCTGTGCGCGGCCAGTCCACGCATGGCGTGAAAGGCCACCGGCCGCGCCGTCGTCGTCGCATGCGTCTTGCCCCAGGCGTCGGTCCAGGCAATCGGCAGCTC
>JANLYV010000304.1:0-8171 GCA_031365825.1 Rubrivivax sp.
GCCGAGCTGGCCGTAGTTGGTCGAGTCGGCCAGGATCGCCGCCTTCTTGAAGCCGCGGCGGGTGATCGCTTCTTCCACCACCATCGGCGCCTGGATGCTGTCGTGCGCGGAGTTGCGGAAGATGTAGTTCTCGGGCTGGTCGTCGAACTGGTGCGTCACCAGCGAGCCGGTGGCGACGTTGTTCATCACCGGGATCTTGGCTTCCTGGAAGAAGCGGTGCGACGCCAGCGAGACGCCGGTGTTGATGTAGCCGACCACGGCCACGACTTTTTCCTTGTTGATGAGCTCTTGCGCGATCTGCACGCCGCGCTCGTTCTTGGCCTCGTCGTCACGCTCGACGAGCAGGATCTGGCGGCCCAGCACGCCGCCGGCCTTGTTGATCTCTTCGGTGGCCAGGCGCACCCCGTCGCGCATGCTCACGCCCATCGACGACGAGCCGCCCGTGAAGGGGCCGTCCACGCCGATCTTGATCGGGTCGGCAGCCAGCGCGGAGAAGGTGGACAGTGCCAGCGTCAACGCCGCGGCCAGGGTGTGCATGCTTGTCTTCAAGTGGAGCTCCAGGGTTTCGAAGGTGGGGCACCCTGGTTGCGCAGACGCGGCAACCCGGTGTGGCCCGCATGTTGCCGCGGCGCTTGCGGCGCCGCTTCCGTCGCACTACGCAGTGCGGCTCTGCGGCTTCACGTACTCGAAAACCCTGGCCCCACGCGCGCAGGCCACACGCCTAGAACTCGAACTCGGCCAGCCAGCGCAGCTGCGTGCGTGGTGACGACTGGTTCAGCCCGAACAGCAGCCCGGCGCTGTACTTAAGCGCCGTTCCAGGCGCCAAACGAACGCGGCCGAACAGGGCCGGCCCGGCGAGATGCGTTTGTTCGGCGCGGGGCTGCCAATGCCGCCATGGCCCGAGCGCGCCCAGGCCTTGCGCACCGAACTCGAATGCGGGCTGCGCGCGCCACTTCAGTTGCCACTGGTAGCCGAGCTCGGCCGGGGAAGGCTCACTGCTGCGGTAGTGTTTTTCGACGAGCAAGTTCAGGTTGCCCTGAAGCTTGTCGCTGAAGTCGACCTGCAGCAGCGGGCCCCATCGCAGCTCGTAGCCTTCGCTTCGCGCGCTCGGGCGCTCGATCTCGAGCAAGAGCCCAAGCTCGAAAGCATGGCTGCCGGTCTCCAACAACTGGAAGCGGTTCTCCCACTCCCAGGCGTCGAAGCCATGGTTCTGACCTGGCTCCTTGTGCCACTTCGCGGCGAGCTCGGTGAACCACCAGCTCGTGACGCCCCAGCCCAGGCTGAGCGACTGCGCGTCAAGGCGTGTGCCGTTGCGCTGCTTGAGCGTGCCGGCTTTGAATTCGAGCTCACGCTCGCGCTCGACGACGATGGGGCTGTAGACCTGATCGGCCGGCCCGGCCAGCGCGGCCATGGGCGACGACAAAAGTGGAAGGGCGAGCGCGGCCCATGCCGCAGCCTGCGAGTGCAATCGCATCGGGTGCTCCGAAGTTACGGGGAAAGGGTTCGGCGCTGCCCGCCGTGGGTGCGCCGGGGAGGCGGCCAATGCTTCAGCGGTGGTGACCAGCCGGCCTGGTCGAGCCTGCGAACCTGCGCGCGCCAAAGTAGATGAACGTCAACACCGCCAGGTAGCTGGCCAGTTGCACGCCCGAGGGTCGCGCGTCGTAGCCCACCAGGGCATGCAAGAGCGTGCCCAGCAGTGAGTCTGGCGCGAGCCAGCCGCTGCTGTCCCACAACGGCAGGGTCCAGCGTTCGACCAGGCCGGCCTGGATCAAGGCCTTGGCCAACTGGCTGGCGATGGAGGCAGCGAGCAGCGCGATCAGCACATTCGTGGCGGCAAAGAGCCGCTGCACGGGAATGCGCGAGAGGCCGAAATACATCAGCCCGCCCAGGCCGGCGCCACCGGCCAGCCCGAGCGCGCAAGCCAGCAACATCGACAAGGTGTCGACGGGGCCGGCACCGGTGATCGAGCCGGCGACGAAGAGCACCGTCTCGGCGCCTTCGCGCAGCACCGCCAGCGCCACCGCCATGAGCAGGGCCCAGGGCTTGCGCTGGCCCTGCGCCACCGAACTGCCCAGGCGGCGCGCATCGGCCGCCATCTCGCGGCCGTGGCTGGCGACCCAGACGCAATGCCACAACAACATCACCAGCGCCACCGAGAGGATGGCGACGTTGACCAGGTCTTGCCCGACGCCATCGGCCCAGGTGCTGATGCGCTCGGCCAGGAGGGCCAGCACGAGCGCGCCGAGGCCACCGATGGCCACACCGGCGCCGAGCCAGCGCTGGCGTTGTGCCAGCTGGCGCGTGGCCGCGGCGATGATGCCGACGAAGAGCGCAGCTTCCAGCGTTTCGCGAAAGACGATCAGGGATGCGGCAAACATGTCTGCGCCCTTTGATCGTTAGTCGACCACCACCACGCCCTTGGCGCTGGTGGGGTTGTATTCACCGTAGAACTCGTAGCGCCCGGCCTTGAGCGGGCCGATGAAGATCACCACCTTGGCGCCGGCAGGCACGACCTTTTCGCGGTTCAAGGCGTGGCTCTCAAACTCTTCCGGCGTCGCGTCCTGGTTGTGCACGATCAGCTTGATGCGCTTGCCGGCCGGCACCTTCAGCTCCTTGGGCTCGAAGCGGTGGTCCTTGATGGTGAGCAGCACTTCGTCTTCGGCGGCATGCGCCGCGCGCCACGGCGCGATCGATCCCATCATCGCCAGGAGCACAACGATGGCCGGCAGCAGGTAGCGGCGGGTCAGGGCAAGAAGGAACACGGTGAACCTCGCAAGTGAACGACAACAAGACCGATGTGGCGCGGGCTGGTGGGTTGCCCGTTGTCTTAATCTTAATGCGAGTAATTCGCATTGACAAGAAAGACCCTTGTCGCTGCCTGGCCGGGCCTGGGCCCAGCCCACGCCGTCGATGCCCGTCAACGCCTGGAAGGCGTCGCGTGCTCGACGGCGTAGCGAATGAGCTCGGCCTGCCCGGCCAGATCAAGCTTGCGCCGAATGTTCTGGCGGTGGGTCTCAACGGTGCGCAGGCCGATGTCCAGCGAACGCGCGATGAGCTTGCTCGACAGGCCCTGCCCCAGCAGCGCCAGGATCTCCTGTTCGCGCTCGGACAAGGCTGTGCGCTGCGCTGGCACACGAAACAGGCGTTGGGCCAGCGCCGGGCTGAGGTAGGTGCCGCCGCCGAACACGGTGCGGATGGCGGCCAGGATCTCTGCCGACGGTGAGTCTTTCAGCACGTAGCCCCGGGCGCCGGCGGCCATCGCGCGCTGCGCGTATTCGGTGTTGTCGTACATGCTCAGGACCAGCACCACGAGCTCGGGCTGCTGTGCCAGCAATTGCGACGTTAGCTCGATGCCGCTGACGCCACGCATGCCGATGTCGGTGAGTACCACCTGAGGCCGGCACTGGGCCACACAGGCCAGCGCTTCGGCGGCGCTGCCGGCCTGGCCCACGACCTCGATGTCGGCCACCGACTCCATGCGCGCCACCAGGCCTTCGCGCACCAATGGGTGGTCGTCCACCAGCATCAAGCGGATCGGCGAAAGCGTGGGCTGGCTCATGCCGTGTGGCCTCTCAAGCCGCCTTGGCCATGCGACGTATTGCCTGCTGCGGCAGCTGCGCCACGATCTGCGTGCGCTGCGGTTGTGACAGCACGTCCAGCGTGCCGCCGATGGCCACCAGCCGCTCGCGCATGTTGCGCAAGCCGATGCCGCGGCGCGGGTGCTGCGCGATGGCTTCGCTGTCGAAGCCATGGCCATCGTCTTCGATGGCCAGGCGCAGGCCGCCGGCGTCGGCCGTCATGACGATGCGTACGTTGGCGGCGCCGGCGTGTTTGATGACGTTGGTCAGCGCCTCCTGCTGACGCGAAAGAGCGAGGTCTTGATCTCTTCCGACAAGCCCACGGGTTCCTCGTCGGCGAGCAACTCGAAGCCGATGCCGGCGGCCGTGCACATCTCCAGCCCGAGCTCGCGCAACGCTGTGGTCAGCCCCAAGGTGTCCAGCGCCACCGGCCGCAGCCGGTGCGAGATGCCGCGCACGTCGGCCAGAGCGTCGTTGATGCGCAGCAGTGCGCGCTGCAGGATGCTGTGGCCACGGTCTTGCGGCGCCATGCGCTCCAGCGCCGATTCGGTGAGCAGCTTCACCGACACCAGCGTCTGGCTCGTGCCGTCGTGCAGCTCGCGCGACAACCAGGCGCGCTCTTCCTCTTGCGTGTGCACCACCTTGCGCGTGAGCAGCGTGAGCTTGAGGTCGGCCGCGCGCAGCTCCTTGATGCCGATCAACAGCAGGCTGGCCAACGTGATCATCAGCGCCGCCGCCGCCGCCAGGGCGATCCAGCGCATGCTGGTGTTGACGTTGGATTCGAGCTGCCGATCGAGCTGCGTCATGACACGGTCGAGATCATCGGTGTAGATGCCCGTGCCCAGCATCCAGTTCCAGCGCGCCAGGCCGGTGACGTAGGCCAGCTTGGGCGCCAACTCGCGCGCAGAAGGTTTGTTCCAGCTGTACTCGACGAAACCGCCGCCGACACGCGCCTTGTCGACCATGACCTTGATCACGCGCAGCCCGTTGGCGTCGCGCAGGTCGATCAGGTTGCGCCCCACCAGTTCAGGCTGGCGCGGGTGCATCAGGTTGACGCCGTTGAAGTCGTAGAGGAAGAAGTAGCCGTCCGGGCCATAGTCAAGATGGGCCAGCTGGCGCATGGCTTCGGCCTTGATCTGCTCGTCGTCGCGGCCGGTGTTGTACAGCGGGCTGATGGTCGACAGCGCCAGCGCCACGTAGTGGCGCAGCTCGGATTGCGTGGCCTCGGTGTACGACGCCCGCACCAGCTCGCGCTGGCGTTGCGCCAGATCGTATTGCTGCTGGCGCAGCACGTAGATGGTCAGCGCCAGCGACGCCAGCAGCGGCACGACGGCGATGGCGAGCAAGGTACCGCGCAGTTTCATGGGGTGCAAGTGTGCGCGCTGCGCGAGGGCTTCATCGCCCCACCAGGCCTTCGTGCTGCAGCCACGCCAGCGTATCGGCCAGCAGGCTGTCGAGCGGCGTTTCCACATAGCCCAACTCGCGCCTGGCCTTGCTTGAATCCATCTTGACATGGTGGCTGGTGAGCGCCGCGCTCTCGGGTGTGACCTGGGGTTCCTTGCCCGACACGCGAGCCCAGAGGGCGAGCGTACGTGCGTAGCTCATCAACACCCAGGCTGGCATGGCGCCGCGTGGTGTGCGCTTACCTAACGCGTTACCTACACGGTGAACGAAGTCGACGAAGCCGGCTTCTTCACCGCCCACGAGGTAGCTTTGGCCGAAGCGCTGCAGCTGCCAGGCACGCACCTGCGCCGCGGCCACCTGGCGCACGTCGGCAAAGCAGCCCGCGCCGGGCGGGATGCCAGGCAGCTTTTCCTGGTCGACGAGCATGATCAGCCGCGCCCAGTTGTGGCGGTCGCCGGGGCCGACGATGTGCGCCGGGTTGAAGACAACCCAGGGCAGCGCGCTTTGTTTGACGGCCTGCTCGGCGAGGTACTTGCTGCGCTCGTAGTTGACCCAGCTCTCGCCGCCGCGTTGAGGCGTGTGTTCGTCGATGCGGCCGCTGACCAGGTGCGACCAGGCCGAGCCCGACGAGGTGTGCACGAAGGCGCCGACCTTGGCCGCAGCCGCCGCGCGCAGCATGTGCTGCGTGCCGTCGACATTGGTGGCGGTCTGCGCCGCGGCCTGTGCCCGCCACAGGCTGGTATCGGCCGCGGCGTGGAAGACGGCGGCACAGCCGGCCATGGCGGCTTGCAGCGAGCCGGGGTCGTCCAACTGCGCGCGTACGGGCACAGCGCCAGCGGCGGCGAGCGGGCCGTCGGTCTGGGTGCGGCGCGACAAGGCCTTGACCTGGTGGCCGGCCGCGAGCAGCTCGCGCAGCAGGTGGCCACCGAGAAAACCACTGGCACCGGTGAGGAAGACCGTGCTCATCAGGAAACCTTCGTGCTTCGCACTGCGGTGTTCGCCTTGGGACGGCCCGGCGTGCTCACGCCGTGTTCAAGCGGTGAAGCTCGACTTCACCTTCGATTTCCACCGGAATGTCGAAGGGCAGCTCGGCCATGCCCACCGCGCTGCGGCTGTGTGCGCCGACCTCCGCGCCGAAGAGTTCGAGGATCAGGCTGGAGGCGCCGTTGATGATGGTCGGCTGGTGGTTGAAGCCCGGCGCGGAATTGACCATGCCGAAGAGCCGAGTCCAGGCGCGGATGCGGTCCAGGTCACCGAGCGCGCGCTGCAGGCTGCCCAGGATGGCCAGCGCCGTGAGCCGCGCCGCCAGCACGCCTTCTTCGACACTGACCTCGCGCCCCACCTTGCCCAGGGTCTTGCTCAGCGAACCATCGGCGCTCTGCGGCCCATGCCCCGAGATCAGCGCCCGGCTGCCGACGATGCGCACGAACTGGAAGGGCAACACGATGCCGGCAGGCGGCACCAGCGCGGGCGGCAGAACGAGGCCCATGGTCTGCAGGCGTTGTTCGATGATGGACATGCGTTTCGGCACGGGCGGGTGCGGCAATCCCGGGGCTGCGATGTTGCCACTGTTGATTACATTCACCGCCATGCCCGCCTTCGACGTGCGCCTGCCCATCGCGCCCTACCGCCTCAGCGGCGTGGTCTACGGCGCCTTGCTCAACCACCGGCCCGAGCTCGAAGCGCTGGGGACGGCGGTGAATGAGCCGCCTTACAAAGCGCCGCCGCGCGCGCCGGTGTTGCAGATCAAGCCCCGCAACACGCTGGCGCGCGACGGTGACGCCATCACCGTGCCGGCAGGCGTGGCGGCGCTGGTGATGGGCGCGACGCTGGGCATCGTCATCGGCCGCACAGCCTGCTGCGTGGCGGCCGAACAGGCTCTGCAGGTCGTCGCCGGCTACACCATCGTCAACGACGTGAGCGTGCCGGTGCCCGGCCACTACCGGCCGTCGGTGCGATTGCGAGCGCGTGACGGCTTTTGCCCTATCAGTGCCGAGGTGCGTCAGATCCACGACCCCGACGCGCTGCGCGTGGAGCTGCGCATCGACGGGCAGCTGGTGCAGCAAGGCAGCACCGCCGAGCGCGTGCGTGGCGTGGCGCAACTCATCGCCGATGTCACCGACTTCATGACGCTGCAAGCCGGTGACCTGCTGCTGCTGGGCGCGTCGGCCGATGCGCCTTTGGCGCGTGCCGGTCAGCAGGTAGAAATCACCATCGAAGGCCTGGGCAGCCTGCGCAACCACCTGGTCGAGGCCGGCGCATGAAGAGCGCACGCGTCGCCTACGCCGGTGCCGTCCACCACGCCACGCCGCATGCACACGGCGTGCAACTCGGCGACGGCCGCGTGCTCGCCGAAGACGCGGTGGTGTGGCTGCCGCCGTTTGATGTCGGCACCATCATCTCGCTCGGGCTGAACTACGCCGACCATGTGAAGGAGCTCGCCAAGGAGCTCAGCGTGAACAGCAAAGACGAACCGCTGGTCTTCCTCAAAGGCCAGTGCGCGCTGGTCGGCCACCGGGGGGTCACGCAGCGGCCCGCGGGTGTGGCCTTCATGCACTACGAGTGCGAGCTGGCGGTGGTCATCGGCAAGACCGCCAGGCGGGTGCGGCGCGAGCAGGCGCTGCAGCACGTGGCCGGCTACACCGTGTGCAACGACTACGCCGTGCGCGACTATCTGGAAAACTGGTACCGCCCCAACTTGCGCGTGAAAAATCGCGACGGCGCCACTGCGCTAGGCCCCTGGCTGGTGGACGCGGCTGATCTGCCCGACCCCCAAGCACTGGCGCTGCGCACCTTCGTCAACGGCCAACTCAAACAGCAGGGCCACACCCGCGACATGGTCAGTGATGTGGCAACGTTGATTGAATACCTGAGCAGCTTCATGACCCTGCAAGCCGGCGACGTGATCCTGACCGGCACGCCCGACGGTGTCTCCAATGTGAATGCTGGCGACGAAGTGGTGTGCGAGATTGAGGGCATCGGCCGCCTGCACAACACCCTGGTCGGCGACGACAGCTTCGCACGATAGAGAACCATGCACATTCAGCACCTCATCAACGGCAAGGCCGTGGACAGCGCCGAGCGCTTTGAGACCGTCAACCCGGCGACGCAAGACCTGCTGGCCACCGTGGCGGCGGGTGGGCAGGCCGAAGTCAACGCCGCCGTGGCGGCCGCCAAAGCCGCCTTCCC
>JANLYV010000347.1:0-1895 GCA_031365825.1 Rubrivivax sp.
GGCGACATCGCCGGGCGCAAGAACGGCGTGCTCATCAGCATGGACGAAGGCGAGATCGTGACCTACGCCCTGGGCAAGCTCGACGATCGCGGCCGCATGTTCGTGCGTGCCGGTGACCCGGTGTACGAAGGCATGATCGTCGGCATCCACAGCCGCGACAACGACCTGGTGGTCAACGCCGTGCGCCAGAAGCAGCTGACCAACTTCCGCGTCAGCGGCAAGGAAGACGCGATCAAGATCACGCCGGCGATCGACCTCACGCTCGAGTACGCGGTCGAGTTCATCGCCGACGACGAGCTGGTGGAGATCACGCCGAAGAGCGTGCGCGTGCGCAAGCGTTACCTGAAAGAGCACGACCGCAAACGTGCTGCGCGCGAGGCGGCGTAACGGGCCCGACACGTGGCTATGAGCCATCGCCGCGCGGTGGCGGTGATGACCACCGCCGCGATGATGTGGAGCATCGCCGGCGTGGTCTCGCGCCAGCTCGAAGCCGCGCAGGGCTTCGAGATGACCTTCTGGCGCAGCGCCTTCAACGCGCTGGCCTTGATCGCGCTGCTGTCGTGGCTGCGCGGGCCCAGGGCGCTGGTGGCGGCTATCGCCGGCGGCGGCCGCGCGCTATGGTTGTCCAGCGTGTGCTGGTGCGTGATGTTCACCGCCTTCATGGTGGCCATCAGCCTCACCACCGTGGCCAACGTGCTGGTCACGCTCGCCGTGGCACCACTCTTCACCTCGCTCACCGCGCGCCTCGTGCTCGGGCATCGATTGGCGCCGCGCACCTGGCTGGCCATCGTGCTCGCCGGCATCGGAATCGCGTGGATGTACGGTCACGAGGTCAGCGGCGCCGAGCCGCGGCACCTGCTGGGCACGGCGGTGGCGCTGGCCGTGCCCGTGGCCGCGGCCATCAACTGGACGCTGCTGCAGCACCTTCGCGGCAAGAGCGACGCGGCCAGCGACATGCTGCCGGCCGTGCTCATCGGCGCGCTGCTGTCGTCGTTGCTGACGCTGCCGCTGTCGCTGCCTTTCGCCGCCACGCACGTGGACCTCGCCTGGCTCGCGCTGCTGGGCGTGTTCCAGCTCGCCATCCCTTGCCTGATGGCCGTGGCCGCCGCGCGTGTCCTGCCCGCGCCCGAGAACTCGCTGCTGTCGCTGCTGGAAGTGTTGTTCGGCGTGTTGTGGGCCTGGCTAGGTGCTGGCGAAGCGCCGAGTGTGGCGGTGCTCGGTGGCGGCGCGCTGGTGCTCGGTGCGCTGGTGCTGAACGAGACGCTCGCGCTGCGCGAGCGCGCCGTCACAAACGAGCCATAGGGACACCCCGGGGCCGCACTGTCGTGCCACCGACCTAGCATGCAGTCAAGCCATGACGGGAGCACGCATGCAACAACTCTCCGGCCTCGACGCCACGTTCCTGTACCTGGAAACGCCGCAGATGCCCATGCACGTGGGCGCGCTGCACGTGCTGGAGCTGCCTGCGGGCTACAAAGGCAAGTTCGTCACCGCCTTGCGCAAACACATGGCGCAACGGCTGGTGCTGGCGCCGGCCTTGCGGCGAAAGTTGTGGTGGATGCCGCTGAACCTGGCCAATCCTGCCTGGGTCGACGCAGAGCCCGACCTGAACAAACACATCGTCGAGATCAAGCTGCCCAAAGGGGCCGGCGTGGCCGAGCTCGAAGCCGAGGTCGCTCGGCTGCACGCCATCCTGCTCGACCGCAAGAAGCCGCTGTGGAAGTTCCACGTCTTCGAAGGCCTGACCCCTGCCGCCAACGGCGCGCGGCGGGTGGCGCTGTACACCCAGCTGCACCACGCCGCGGTCGACGGCCAGGCCGCCGTGGCGCTGGCCAACGCCATCCTCGACGTGACGCCCGAGCCGCGCGCCATCGAGACACGGCCCTCCAAGCGCC
>JANLYV010000309.1:0-2832 GCA_031365825.1 Rubrivivax sp.
GGCCGACCATCACCAGGATGGGCTTGACGCCGCCCAGCAGGTCGGCCGAGCCGAAGGTGAAACGCGACACGCCGCTGACCGGGTCGCTGCCGATGAAAGCGATCATCAACCCGATGGCGGCGGCGATCACGCCCTTCAGCAACGAGCCGCCCGACAGGCCGGCGATGACGCTCAGGCCTAGCACGCCGAGCGAGAAGTAGGCCGCGGGTGTGAAGGCCAGCGCGACCTTGGCCAGGCTCTCGGTGCACAGCACCAGCACCGCCAATCCGAACAGGCCGCCCCACAGGCCCGATATCAGCGAGATGCCCAGCGCCTCGCCGGCGCGGCCTTGTTGCGCCATCGCATAGCCGTCGGTGACGGTGGCCGAGGCCGAGTTCGTGCCCGGTGTGCGGATCAGGATCGCCGGAATGCTGCCGCCGTATTCGGCCCCGACGTAGACGCTGGCCAGCAGCACCAACGCCGTGGTCGCTTCCATGCCCACGGTGAAGGGCAGCAGCAGCGCCATGGCGATGCTCGGGCTGATGCCGGGAAGCGCGCCGCCGAAGATGCCCCAGAGCACGCCGCCGAATGCGGCCGCGATGACGGCCAGCGAGGTCAGCGGGCCCAGGGCTTGAAGAAGGCTGTCCATCTTCAGCCCCAGAGCTGGCCGACGGGCATGCGCACGTGCAGCGCCCAGTCGAACATCGCCCACAGGGCCGGGCCCGAGGCCGCGGCGAAGAGCAGCAGCGGTGCTCGCAGCGCTGCGCCGGCGAGCCGGCCCACCGCCAGCACCAGCAGGCTCACGCTCAAGGCGTAGCCGAGCCAGGGCAGCAGCAGCCCGTAGCCGACGAGGATGGCCACCAGCGCGGCACAGCGTCGCGCGATCGTTTTCCAAGGCATGCGCTCATCTTCGTCGTTAGTCGCCTTGCCCGCACCACCGGCGCCGTCGCGAAAGGACTTCGCGAACAGCGCCAGCGCCGCCAGCAGCATGACCAGGCCCACGCCCTGCGGCACGCCTCCCGCGCCCACGGCGTCGGCGAGCAGGCTGTCCTCGATGCCGCGTGCCGCGGTGATGTAAATGATGGCGAAGACGGCGGCCAGCAGCGCCAGCAGGCGGTCGCGCGCGCGACCGCTCCAGTCTGCCGTCACTTGATCACACCCAGTTCTTTCAGCGATTCGGCCACGTCCTTGGCGAACTGCGCCGTGAACTTGCGTGCGTCGGCCCGGCCCATCACGATCGGGATCAGGTTTTCCTTGGTGTACGAAGCCTTGTACGCCGGCACCTCGAGCGCCCTGCGCAGGCCGTCCTCCCAGGCTTTGGCAATCTCGTCGCTCACGCCCTTGGGCCCGGCGATGCCGCGGAACTTGGTGACGACGACGTTGAAGCCCTGCTCCTTGGCAGTGGCCAGTTGCGGCAACCCGTCGAGCCGCTTCTCGTTCAGCACGGCCAGCAGCCGGATCTTGCCGGCCTCGAGCTGGCCCTTGAGTTCCTGCACTTCGCCGATACCGATGTCGTAGGTGCCGTTGAGCACGCCGATCATCTGGTCGCCGCCGCCTTCATGGCTGACGATGGGTGCCTTCACGCCGGTGCTGCGCGCCAGCCGCTCCATCGCCAGCCGCTCCAGCGAAGCCGGGTTGCTGGCACCCCAGCGGCTCTTGCCCGGGTTGGCCTTGGCAAAGTTGATGACGTCGGCCAGGGTCTTGTGCGGTGACTCGGTACGCGTATAGATCACCTCGGGGTCGATGAAGACGATGGCGATGGGGTCGAGCCCGTCCCAGCCCACCGGTGGCCTGCTCAACAGCGTGGTCTGGATGTAGGTCGGCGTGGTGCCGTAGAAGATGCTGCCGTCGGCCTTGCCGCCGGCGACGTTGGCCACGGCCGTGGCGCCACTGCCGCCGCGGATGTTTTCGACGGCGAAGCTGGTCTTCATGATCGGGCCCAGGTGCTGGCTGAGTTCGCGCAGGAAAAGATCGGTGCCACCGCCCGGGCTGCTGTGGGTGACCAGCGTCACCCGGCTGGGCAGCGCTGACTGGGCGTGCACCGGGCCAAGCACGATGGCGCCCAACGCGAAGGCGGTGAACAAGCGTTTGCAGACCATCACACTGTCTCCTCGGTTTCGATGTTAGATCGTCGCTGCGGCCAGGAAGGCGCGCATGTCGGCCTGCTGCGCGATGGCCATGGCCAGATCCCAGGCCAAAGCCGTCTTGCCCTGACCCAGCACCGGCTCGGCCTGGCCGACAAACTTGGCGCGCAGCATGTCGTTCGTCATCGGCTTTTGCACGCTGCCGATGGCGTGCTCGACGAACAGGTGCAGTTCACGCCCATCGGTGGTGTGCAGCGTGAGGTCGGCCGAAGCCTCGGCTATGCGGTCGTCGACGACGGCCTCGACCCGGGCGCGCAAGTCCAGCACCTCGGGCCGGTTCACGACTTCGTCGGTGTACTCGTGTTCGCCCGCCTGGCCGTAGAGCAGCCCCACGGCGCAGGAGTGGTAGACGCTGAACTTGCTCTGCAGCCCGTCGCTCGGGGTCTTCTTGCCGGTGAGCTCGAGCACGAGTGAATGCACTTTGAGCGTTAGCTTCCTGATGTCGCCGGCCTTCAGGCCATGCGCATGGCGCAGCTGCACGCAGCCGTCGATGGCCGGGTGGATGACGATGCCGCAGGCGAAGGGCTTGTAGGTGTTGAGTGCCGCTTCCCAGCGTGTGCCCAGGCCTTCGCTGATCTCGCGCCAGTCGGTCTTGTCGCTGAACACCTGCAGCAGGCCGCGCGGTGCTTCGAGCGCGCGCTTGCTCGCGGTGTAGCCGTGCTTGGCCATCAACGCCGACATCAGTCCCACACGCGCGGCGCCGCCGGGG
>JANLYV010000402.1:0-9864 GCA_031365825.1 Rubrivivax sp.
GAGGCGCAGAGCAGGATCTGCGCGCGCAACATCTGCGGCGCGGCCCAGGCCAGCGCCATCGCGTCCTGCAGCTGGTCGCGGAAGCCGTAGGCGCCGCCAGGCTGGTAGAAGCCGGCGCGTGCCCAGAGCCGGCACGACACCGTCTGGTACAGCAGCCAGCGGTTCACCAGCGCGTCGAACAGCGGGTCGGGCGTGCTCACCCCCGTGGCCCCCAGCAGCTCGTCCCAGACCTTGCGCGCCTCGTCCTGGCGCGTCGCCGGGGCGACCGTCGCGGCCAGCGTGGCGAGCTCGGCCGCCGCTTGCGGGCTGGCGGCATAACCGACAAGGTACGTGCACTCGCGGCTTTCGCCCGCACCGATGCTGATCGACGTCGCCAGCGCGGCGCAGGGGTCCAGCCCGGCACCGCTGCGCTGGCCCAGGTGGTCGGGCAGCACCAGGGCGCCGCGGGCGTCGAAGAACTCGCGCCGGTCGCAGGTCCAGTCGTCGGTGGCGGTGGGCGCGCCGGCGGTGGCGAGGAATGCCGTGCCCAGGCCGAAGCCTGCGGCGTGGTCTTGCTGCGTGCACAGCAGCGCCGTCAGCTTGCGCTCGGAAGGCGCCGGCCCCAGCCGCTGGCGCTGCAGCGCGGTGTGCACCGTGCTGCTGTCGGCGTGCTGCGCGCCCATGGTCCATTCCAGCATCGCCACCGCACGCAGCTGCAGCGTGCGCTGGCCATGGTTGCGCAACCCCACGCGCACCTGCTTGATGGCGCTGCCGGCGTCGACGCACCAGGTGGCGCTGACTTCGAGGTCGCCGCGCCTATGGCTGATGCGGCTGCTGCCCTGGCCGTGCACGACCTGGTAGCGAAGCGCCGGGTCGGCGTGCGCGCCCGGGCACAGGCTCCACACTTCCTGCGTCCTGCGGTCCTGCAGCAGCCAGTGCTCGCAGGCCGGGTCGGACACCGGGTCGTTGGAGCCGGCGGTGAGCTGGTTCAGGCGGCTGTTCAACGCCCAGGTGTGGCCACCGCCGGCTTCAGACAGATGCGTACCAAAACCGGCATTGGCCATGACGTTGATCCATGGACGCGGCGGGCGCGACCTGGCCAACACGTCGAACTGGAACTCGCTGCCCCCGTTGGTGAACTGGCCCATTGGCGGCGCCGCGGCTGCACTGCGCGCGGGGTGGTGCGAGGGATCACGCGCGGCCGTACGCGAAAACGCACGCGAGAACGCGCGTGCCTCGGCCGAGCCCGCTGCCGCCGGCCAGCTGCGCGACGCGCTGCTGCTGGAGATCCATTGCCGCTCTTGCAACGCCAGCTCGTGCAGCTCGCTCCATTCGAGCACATGGTGCGGCAGCGGCCGGCCATCGCCTTTGAGGTGGATGCGCGCCAGGCATTGCAGCGTGCTCAGCTCTTCGGCCGAAAGCTCGTCCAGCCGCAGCACGTAGAGGCCCGTCTGCGCTGCGCCGGGTTGCGCCGCCACCTCGGCGGCCAGACGCTCGCGCATGGCCTGCAGCTCCAGCTGCAAGGGCATCTGGTACGACGCCAGCTCGGCATTGATGACCACCAGGTCGCACGGCACCGCGCCCCAGGCCCAGATGCGCAGCGCCTGCATCAGCGTGCGCAGCAGGCTCATCGAATGCGAGGCGCTGGCCGACACCAGCACGATCGGTCGCTCGCCCGAGATGCCCATGCGCCACAGCAGCCGGCGGTCGCAAAACGTCGGTGCCGTGGCCGGCACGCGCTGCGGCCGCGTCATCGTCAACAGCAGCGCCGTGGTCAGTGTCTGGATCGCCGCCAGGCTCGTCGGGCTGATGCGCGCGGCGCGCAGCCGTATGCCGGCCAGCGTGGCCGACATCAGCGAGGCGCGTTGCACGTGGCTGGGCTGGTGGTACTTGTCGATCATGGCGCGCAGCGTGGCGTCGTCGTCCGAAGCGGCGGTGGCGAAGGTCAGCTGCACCTTGGCTTGCGGCGCGATGCGCAGCCGCAAGCCCAGCACGCACACCGGGTCGAGGCCGGTCACCAGTTCGGTGTCGGGTGTGTCGATTGCGGGTGACGCGGGCACACCGTCCAGTGCCGCCGGCGGCAGGCCGTCAAACGCCGCCAACGGCTCATCATCAAACGCCGCCAACGGCTCGTGCGGCGCGCGGTTGCGGCCGGCCCATTGCTGGCGATCGGTCTGCACGCGCAGGCCCAGCAGCGGTGCGTCACTTTGCGCCAGGAAATGCGCGGCGAGCAGGCTCTTCTCGGTCGCCAGGCGCGGGCGGCGTTCGAACACCAGGGCCTGCTGTGCGGCGCGCCATCTGGCCGAGACGAAGAGGTTGCTGAAGGCCGGGTGCGCTTCGTCGGCACGTGCCGGCGCGAGCGTCACCTCGAACGCCGAGATGAGCTCGATCTCGAGCGTGCGCTGGCTCGTGTTGTGCAGCTCGACGCGGCGGAATTCGATGTCGTCTTCGGGGCTGACCCAGACGGTGGTGTGCGCCCGCAGCTCGGGCCAAGCGGCGTCGAAACACACGCGGTCGGCGTGGAAGATGCTGTGGTAGTGCGCCGCCGGGTCGCTCGCCGGGTGCTGGGTGATGGACACGGGCTGCGGCTGTTCGTCCCAGCGCAGGTAGAAGAAGCTGCCATGGCTGTCGCGCAGCGCGTCGTCGCGCCAGCGCGTGATGTCGCTCGTGCCGAAGCGGCTGCAGCCGGCGCCGTTGGCGCGCAGGCTCACGCTGTAGCGGCCGTTGCCCAGCACATGCGTGGGCGTCAGCGCCGTGGCACCGGGCTCGACCTCGCGCAGCAGCCCTGGGCTGCGCCGCTGCAGCACCAGCGAGGCCGGCGCCGGGCGCGGCGCGCGCTGCATCAACACTTCGCGCGGCGCGCGTTCGTGCAGCAGCGAGGCCACCGCCTCGATGTGGCGGATGGCCATGCCCCAGCGCCGCGCCACACCCTGGTGTAGAACGTTGGTCAACGCCACGACGCTCATGCCCTGGTGGTGCGCCATGTAGGTGGCCACGGGCACGAAGGCTTCATCACCGCCGCGGCGCGAGACGGTGAAGTCCAGTGCTTCGATGAAGCCGTAGACGCCACGCGCCGACAAGGCCTTCAGCGCCGCGAAGTTGCGCAGCGCGCGGCGCGGTGCGATCTGCGCCGCCAGCACCGTGGCGTAGGGTGCCACCACCAGCTCGTCGGGCGGCGTGCGGCGCAGCGCCAGCATCGGCACACCTTGCGGCGCGTACTGGTAGGCCAGCGTGTGGTCGCGCCCGGCGTAGGCCGACTCGGAAATGCCCCAGGGCACATGCATCGCGCGGGCGTAGGCGATCTGCTCCAGCACCGCGGCGTGGCCGGCCGCGTGCAGCACGCTGCCATGCGGCTCGTCCAGCACCAGCGTGGGCATCAGGTACTCGAACATCGAGCCCGACCACGAGCGCAGCCCGGCCGTGGCGCCGTGCGCGAAGAAGGGCCGGCCCAGCGCCGCCCAGTGGCGCACGGGCACGTCGCCCTTGGCGATGGCCCACAGGCTCGTGAGCCTCGCCTCCGACGCCAGCAGGTCGTAAAAACCGGCATCGAGCTGCTGCTCGGCGACACGAAAGCCGATGTGCAGCAGGTGCCGCTGCGGGTGGTAGAGAAAGCCGAATTCGGCCTCGCGCGCCAAGGTTTCGCAGCGCCGCGCCAGCGTGCGCAGCCGCTGCAATGCGCCGGCCTCGGGCGCTTCGGCGGCGCGCTCGATGCAGGCTTGCGCCACCGCCAGCAAATGCGCGCAGAGGTTGCCGCTGTCGACCGTGGAGACGTACATCGGCAAGAGCGGCGCGAGCGTCAGCGTGTCGTACCAGTTGAGCCAGTGGCCACGATGGCGCGGCAGTTGACCCAGCGTGTCCAGCGTGGCTTCCAGCCGCTCGGCCATCTCGGTCGTCGTGATCCAGCCGAACTGGCGCGCGCAGGCCACGCTCAGCAGGTACAGGCCGATGTTGGTGGGCGAGGTGCGGTGCGCCACCATCTCGTGCGGCTCGGTCTGCAGGTTGTCGGGCGGCAGGTGGTGGTCGTCGGGCCCGACGCAGCGTTCGAACAAACGCCAGCTGTCACGCGCCAGTTCTTCGAGGAAGGCACGGTCGGCCGCTGCCAATGCCGCGGCACGCGCGTGCACATGCGGCCGGCTGACCCACCAGGTCCACAGGCCCGAGGCGGCCCATAGCGCGCACAGGCCGGCGGCAAGCGCCGGCCACGACGTGGGCAAGGCCAGCAACGCCGCCAGGGCAAGGAGCGCAAGCAAGGCGGCTTGCCAGTGTTCGCGCAGCAGCTCCGGCAAGGCGAGCTTGACGCTGGCCTGCGCCGCGGCCGCGGTGGTCCACTGCAGCAGCAGGCGGCGGCTGATGCACTGGCGGTAGAGCGCACGCAGCACGGCGTCAGTCGCGAGCCAGGCGTGTTGGCCCAGCTGCGCCAGGTGCCACAAGCCACCGCACAACGCGCGTGCGAGTTCGGTCGTGGCCAGCGTGTAGAAGTGGCGCCTGGCGATGTCGTCGCGGCTGGGCGCGAAGGCCGCCACCGCCCCCAGCAGCGGCCCGATGGTGAAGCCCGCCAGCACCAGTGCCAGCACGGCCCAGGGTGACGGCCCCACACCCGCCAGTGTCAGCAGCAGCAAGGCCAGCGACATCGGCGCCACGAGCGAGCGGCGCAGGTTGTCGAACATCTTCCAGCGGTTGATGGCGCGCAGCGGCCAGCGTGGGTTGAACAGGAAGGGCAGCAGCTGCCAGTCACCGCGCATCCAGCGGTGCACACGCGACGCGGCCACGTCGGCGTGGAAGGGTGCGTCTTCGATCAAGGTGATGTCGGTGACCACGGCACAGCGCACGAGCGAGCCTTCGAGCAGGTCGTGGCTCAGCACCTGGCCTTCGGGCAAGCGCTCGCCCAGCACCGCGTGCATGGCGCGCACGTTGAGCAGGCCTTTGCCGCTGAAGCTGCCTTCGTCGAACACGTCCTGGTAGACCTCGGAGCTGGCGGCACTGTAGGGATCGATGCCACATTGCCCCGCAAAGAGCCAGTGGTACCAGGTGAGTGACTGCGGCGCCGGCAGCGGCGTGGCGATGCGCGGCTGCAGGATGCCGTAGCCGGCGAGCACCCGCCGCCCGTCGGCACTGAGGCGCGGCTGGTTGTGCGGGTGCGCGGCCACGCCGACGAGTTCGCGCAGCCGGCCCGGCGGCAGCTGCGTATCGCTGTCCAGCGTGACGATGTACGGCGTGCGTGGCGCGATGCGCGACTCTTCGCCGAGGTCGAGGAAGGCCGTCGATTGGCCCTGGGCCAATGCCGCCACCAGGAGCTCGAGCTTGCCGCGTTTGCGCTCCCAGCCGATCCAGCGCCTCTCGCTGCGGCTGAATCGGCGTTCACGGTGCAGCGCGATGAAGCGCGGCGCGTCGCCGGGCGGCGCCGGGTAGCGCGCATTCAGCGCGCGCAGCTGCTGCAACATGTGTGCGAGCAGCGGCATGTCGCTGTCGAGCTGCGGGCGGTCGGCATCGACGCCGTCGCTGAGCAGCGCGAACTGTGCAAACGTTTCGGGGTTGGCCAGGTGGTGCAGCTCCAGCCGGTGCAGCAGCTCGTCCACCGCTGCGATGCTGCCGATCATGGCCGGCACCGCCACCAGCACGCGGTGCTCGCGCGGGATGCCCTGGGCCAGCGCCAGCCGCGGCAGGTGTCGCGGAGGCAGCGACTCGCTGATGAGGCGGTGCGTCAGCGCCACCGCCGCTTCCGAGGCGGGGAAAAACATCAGCAGCGTCAACAGCCCGCCCCAACCCCAACCCGATTCCCATCCCAAGACGGCGGGCACATGGCCGCGCAGCAGCCACGCACACAGGCCGGCGGTGATCAGCAGCACCACGCCCAGGTACAGCGGCAGCGCCAGCTGCTGCGCCAGCCGCTGCAACAGCACGCGCGCCGGTTCGCGCAGGCCCAGCGCCGCCACCAGCGCCGGCCGGCCGGCGCCGTGCAGCCAATGGCCGGGCGTTGCCGCGATCTCGTCAGCACGGCCGGGCATGCCGGCCGTGGCTTCGGTGCAGCCGGGCGTGCCGGCCATCAAACCCTGCAGCGCCTGCGCCACGGCCACCTCGCCACGGCCGTGGCGCCGCGCCAGCCGCTCGATGGCATGCAGCGAGCGGTCGCGCGTGTTCGCATGTTCGGCTTCGAAGCCGGGTGCGGCCAGCATCTGGCGCATCAGCGTGCTGCTGCGTGCCACGACCTCGCCCCACTCGGCATCACCGATGGCGCGCAGCGAGGTCACGGCGTTGCTAACGCTCAAGTTGTCGGCCGTCTGGTCGGCGCGCTGCTGCGTCTGCTGCGCCGCGAAGTCGGGCAAGGCCGCGCGCAGCCATGCGTCCGGCGCTTCGGTGCCGGCACGGCCGGTGGTCCAGCCTTCGTCGTGCTGGCGCTGCGCCATCTGCGCCAGGAAGACGCGGCCGACGCCGCGTGCGGTCAAGGCGGCCAGCAACTCGTCCAGCTGCGCCGGCGTCAGCGTGCCGAGGCGGTCGCAGCTCAGGTTGGCGACTTCGCGCGCGGCCTTGTTCGCCGCCACGCGTTCGGCCAGGCGGCGCAGGTTCTCGATCAGCACCACGCGCAGGGTGGTGGGCAAGGCCCACATCTCGCCCAGCGTCAGTTCGCAGCTTTCCTGGTAGGCCCTCAGGAATTGAATCAGCAGCTCTTCGTCGAAGGCGCCGTCGGTGTGCGCCACGAACGCCCAGGCCACGCCGTAGATGCGCGGCAGCCCGGCCAGCGGCTCGTCCTGCAGCACCGGCAGCGCGCGAAAGTAGCGTCGCGGCAAGCCGGCATGCACCTCGTCGAGCTGGGCTTCGATGAGGTGGAAGTTGTCGAGCAGCCACTCGGCAGCGGGGCTGATGTCGTAGCCGGTGCTGGCCTGCACGCCGATGTAGTGATGCGCCTCACGCAGCGTGGCGATGTTGTTGCGCAGGCGCGGAAAAAAACTCGGTTTGCGCCCACCCGGTGGCGCCGCCCGGTGGGTCAGGCCGAGGCTGCGGCCGTGCTGCGCAAAACGTTGCAGGCCGAAGATCTCAGACCGTATCGGCGGCTCCAGCGGGCCGCGCTCGGCGGCCAGGATGGCGAGCAGTCGCGCCGGCGCGCCGGGCAGCAAGCGCTGCAGCTCCGGCGCATCCATCACCTACGCCATCCACAGACCCGCGGCGAGCAACAGGGTCACCACGAGCCATGTCGTGACCATCCTGCCGGCGACAAAGGCGTGCAGCGCATCGGCCACGCAACGCGCGGCGAACCAGCGGCCACTGGCGTCCTTGCACAGCTTGAAGTGCGAGCCCAGCGCCGACAGCTCCATCGGCGAGGTCTCGGCGTCGTGGCCGAAGGATGCCGTGCTCCAGCTGGGCGAAAACGACGTGTGATCAGGCATGCGTTGCTCCTGCCGAGCAGCCAGGCGGCTGCGCGGCGATGGGGGTTGACGGGCCAGGGCCGCGGCATGCGGCACAGGCTGGTGGCGGCGGCGCAGGGCGCGCGCAACCATTGATGAGTGCATCCTAGGCACGGCGGCTTGGCGCGTATGTCAGACAACAGCCTGTCTTGAGCGGGCGGCGTGTAAGTACACGTCAAACACACGCACGTGGGCATGCCGGCATGCCCTGCGTCGGCGTGTGCGGGGCTTCAGCGCGTGCCGGTGAGTTCGACCTCGACGCGACGGTCCGGCTGCAGGCAGGCGATGAGCGCGGGGCTTGGCTGCGTGCCCTTGCAGTCGCCGGCCTTGGTCACCGGCTCGGTTTCGCCCTTGGCCACGGCACTGAGCTTGCCCGCGTCGAACTTGCCCGTGCTTACCAGGTAGGTCTTGACCGATGCCGCGCGGCTGGCCGAGAGGCGCTGGTTGTAGGCCGCGGAACCAAGGCGGTCGGTGTGGCCCTCGACCACCATGCTGTCGAAGCTCACGCCCTGCGCATCCGGCGCGACGCGGTCGAGCGCGCTGCGGCCCTCGGGCCGCAGCGTCGACTGGTCGAAGCCGAACAGCGACTCGGCCGAGAAGCTGACGCGCCGCTTCACCGGCGCCAGCACAATGGGTGCCACCAGCGGCGCAGCTGCCACCACCAGCGGCGGTGGCGGCGGTGGCGCCACCAGCACCGGCGCGACGTAGGCCGGTGCCACGTAGGCCGCTGCGGCCATGCGTGGTGCGGCGGCGGCGCGGCCGAACGGGAATACCAGGCTCAGCGAGACCACGTTGACGTTGCCGTGGCCGCCGACCGAGTCGTTGATTCGATAGCGCTCTGCCTCGGCGCGCATCAGCAAGCCCGGCGAGACGGTGTACTGCAGCCCCAGGCCGACCTTGCCGTTGGTTTCGCTCTTCCTGCTATTGATATTGCCGGCACCAAAAGCGCCGCTGCCGACGAAGTCGCCCCGCACCTTGGCGTACTGCGCGCCCACACGCCCGAGCACCGCCCAGTTTTCCGACAGAGGCAATGTGCCCACCAGATCAACGTTAGCTCCCTGCGCCTTGATGGTGCCGGCCAGTGCACCGGCGGGCAGCGTGCGCAAGTCAAAGCCGAACTTGCCGAGGTTGAAGTAGCCCACCTCGACGCCGAAGTTGCGGTTGAACTGGTAGCCGCCGAAAATCTTGTAGGCGGTATCGCTTTCGTCGCTGGCCAGCGTGGTGGCCGTCAGGCCGGTGCCGCGCAGGCCTTGCACCAGGCCCTGCTCGTCGATGTGGGCGCGGGCCCGGCCCGCGGACAGGCCGAAGTACGAATAACTCTCTTGTGCGACGGCGCTGGCTGCGGCCAGCGTGCCGAGCGCGGCCGTGCCGCCGAGGGTGAGCGCGCGCAGGAGCCTGTGCATTTTCATAGGTGTTCTCTCTAGGATTGGCGGTTCAGTGGGACGACGGGTCGTGCCCGAAGCCGGCGCAAGCCTGGGGCCGTTGCGACCACGGGTCTGTGCGTCACCGCACCCATATGGTGGGACGCGTGAGGGGCGCCCCCCAAGGCGCCACCCGCGTGATTTGTACGCTGCCGAACACGCGATGTGCCCGCGTAGATTTACACTAAGTCACGTACCGTGAGCATCGGCCCCAACGGCTCGGCGCACGGCGCGCGTACCGGAGCTGCCGCCATGCCAGAAAAGCCTCACCGGCAAGACCCGCACGACAACCAGCTGCTCAAAGCCTTGCCCGCCGAAGAGGCGCAGCGCTGGCTGCCCCGTCTCGAAGCCGTGGAGCTGCCGCTGGGCCAGGTGCTGTACGAAGCGGGCAGCACCTTGAGCCATGTGTACTTCCCCACCTCGGCCATCGTCTCGCTGCTGTACGTCATGGAAAACGGCGCCTCGGCCGAAATCGCCGTGGTCGGCAATGAAGGCCTGGTCGGCATCTCCTTGTTCATGGGCGGCGAGTCCACCCCCAGCCGCGCCATCGTGCAAAGCGCGGGCCGCGGCTACCGCTTGCCGGCCCAGGACATGAAGACCGAATTCAACCGAGGCGGGCCGGTGCTGCACCTGCTGCTGCGCTACACCCTGGCGCTGATCACGCAGATGTCGCAGTCGGCGGTGTGCAACCGCCACCATACGCTCGACCTGCAACTGTGCCGCTGGCTGCTGCTGAGCCTGGACCGGCTGCGGGGCAGCGAGCTGGTGATGACGCAGGAGCTCATCGCCAACATGCTGGGCGTGCGCCGCGAAGGCGTGACCGAGGCGGCGACGAAGCTGCAGCGCGCCGACCTCATCCAGTATTCGCGCGGGCGCATCACGGTGCTCGACCGCGGCGGCCTGGAAGCGCGCAGCTGCGAGTGCTACGCGGTCGTGAAGAAAGAGTACGACCGCCTGCTGCCAGCCCGTCTGGCCGTTTGAGCGTCGCAGCTCACAACATGTAGGACCGCGCTCACAGCGCATGCCGGTGGCCGCCGCTTCCGCGGCGTTCGTGTCCTGTCGAA
>JANLYV010000407.1:0-15925 GCA_031365825.1 Rubrivivax sp.
CGTGCTCGAACAGCGGCTCGCGCGCGAGGGATTGCCGGAGGAAACGCACCGCCGCTACCTCGAGCACATCAAGGGCTGGCTGGCGCCGCGCTACGCCGAATTCATCGGCAAGGAAATCCAGACCGCCTACCTGGAGAGCTACAGCGAGTACGGCCAGAACATCTTCGACCGCTACGTGACTTACGCCGACTATTGGATCCAGGACCACGAGTACCGCGACACCGATACCGGCGAGGTCTTCGACCGCTCGGCGCTGAACGCCGAACTGGAGAAGATCGAGAAGCCCGCCGGCATCGCCAACCCGAAGGACTTCCGCAACGAGATCGTCAACTTCGTGTTGCGCGCCCGTGCTGGCAACCAGGGCAAGAACCCGGTGTGGACGAGTTATGAAAAGCTGCGCGTGGTGATCGAAAAGAAGATGTTCAGCAACACCGAAGAGTTGCTGCCGGTCATCAGCTTCAACGCCAAGGCCAGTGCCGACGAGGCCAAGAAGCACGAGGACTTCGTGACGCGCATGGTGGCCAAGGGCTATACCGCCAAGCAGGTGCGTCTGTTGTGCGAGTGGTACCTGAGGGTTCGCAAGAGTTCCTGAGTCATGCTTCAAATCATCGACCGTCGCCTGGCGGGCAAAAACAAGTCGATCGGCAACCGCGAACGATTTCTGCGCCGCTACAAGGAGCAGATCAAGGACGCAGTGAAACGCGCCATCGACGGCCGCGGCATCCGCGACATCGAACGCGGCGAAGACATCCGCATCCCGAAGAAGGACATCAACGAGCCGGTGTTTGGCCACGGCCAGGGCGGGGTTCGCGAAACGGTGCACCCCGGCAACCAGGACTACGTGCGCGGCGACCGCATCGAGCGGCCCAAAGGTGGCAGCGGCAGCGGCTCGGGCAAAGGCCAGGCCGGTGACTCAGGTGAAGGTGAAGACGACTTTGTCTTCGCCTTGTCCAAGGAAGAGTTCATGCAGGTCTTCTTCGAAGACTTGGCGTTGCCGCATCTGATTCGCACGCAACTGGCCGAAGTGCCCGAATGGAAAAGCCAGCGCGCGGGCTACGTCAGTGATGGCACACCAAACAACCTGCATGTGGTGCGCTCGATGCGCGGTGCCATCGGCAGGCGCATTGCCATCGGCGCAGTCACACGGCGCGAGTTGCGCGAGATGGAGGAGCTTCTGCTGTCGCTTAGCCGGGCCTTCAAGCCCGGCGACGAGGTCGCGGCGCGCGAGATCAAGGAGCTCGAACACAGCATCGCCGCGTTGCGCGCGCGGCTCGAGCGCATTCCCTACCTCGACCCCATCGACCTGCGCTTTCGCAACCGAATACGCGTTCCGGTGCCCACCAGCAAGGCAGTGATGTTCTGCCTGATGGATGTCTCGGGCTCGATGGACGAAGCGCGCAAAGAGCTTTCCAAGCGCTTCTTCATCCTGCTCTACCTCTTCCTGACGCGGCACTACGAGAAGATCGACCTGGTCTTCATCCGCCATCACACCCAGGCCACCGAAGTCGACGAAGAAGGTTTCTTCCATGCGCGCGAAACCGGCGGCACCGTGGTCAGCAGCGCGCTGGTGCTGATGGAGGAGATCATCCGCGCGCGCTACAACCCGAGCGAATGGAACATTTACGGCGCGCAGGCCAGCGACGGCGACAACTGGCACCACGACAGCGGCCGCTGCCGCGAGTTGCTGTCGGAAAAGTTGTTGCCGCTGGTGCGCTACTACGCCTACGTACAGGTCGCCGAAGAAGAGCAGAACCTGTGGCAGGAGTATTTGCAGCTGCAGGACGTGCACAAACACTTTGCGATGCGTAAGGCCACCGAGCCCGCGCACATCTACCCGGTATTCCGCGACCTGTTCAAGAAAGAGGGGGCGAAAGCGGCGTGAGCCGTGCCGCCAGGTGCGCATGAAAACCTTGCACGATGGTCCCAAGCCTTTGCGCGAACGGCCGGTGGAGCCGCTGCCGGCGCCGAGCGACTGGTCGTTCGAGCTCATCGACCAGTACCACCAGGTGATTCGCGCCACGGCCGAACGCTTCAAGCTCGACACCTACCCCAACCAGCTCGAGGTCATCACCGCCGAGCAGATGATGGACGCCTATGCCAGCGTGGGCATGCCGGTGAACTATCGCCACTGGAGCTATGGCAAGGAGTTCATCGCCACAGAGAAGAACTACAAGCGCGGCCACATGGGCCTGGCCTACGAGATCGTGATCAACAGCAACCCTTGCATCAGCTACCTGATGGAAGAAAACACGATGGCGATGCAGGCGCTGGTGATCGCACATGCGGCTTATGGCCACAACAGCTTCTTCAAGGGCAACTACCTGTTCCGCATGTGGACCGACGCGGCGTCGATCATCGACTACCTGGTCTATGCCAAGAACTACATCGCCGACTGCGAAGAGCGTCACGGCCTCGATGCCGTCGAGCAGTTTCTCGACTCCTGCCACGCCCTATCCAACCACGGCGTGGACCGTTACCGACGCCCCAGCCGTAAATCGTTGGCACAGGAACTCGCCGAGCGCAAAGATCGCGAGGCCTATGCGCAGCTGCAGGTCAACGAACTCTGGCGCACGCTGCCCAAGCGTGCTGAAAGAATCGGCGCCGACGCCGAGAGCAAGCGCTTCCCCGAAGAGCCGCAGGAGAACCTGCTGTACTTCATCGAGAAGAATGCGCCGCTGCTCGAGCCCTGGCAGCGCGAAGTCGTGCGCATCGTGCGCAAGGTGGCGCAGTACTTCTACCCGCAGCGGCAGACGCAGGTGATGAACGAGGGCTGGGCTACCTTCTGGCACCACAAGCTCTTGAACCAGATGTACGACGACGGCTACCTTACCGACGGCACGATGATCGAGTGGCTGAAGTCGCACACCAACGTCATCTACCAGCCGCCGGTAGGCCACAAAGCCTATTCCGGGCTGAACCCCTATGCGCTGGGTTTTGCGATGTACACCGACATCAAGCGCGTCTGCGAATCACCCACTGACGAGGACCGCGAGTGGTTTCCCGAACTCGCCGGCACGCCGTGGTTGCCGGCGCTTGATCACGCGATGCGCAACTTCAAGGACGAGAGCTTCATCGGCCAGTACCTGAGCCCGAAGCTGATGCGCGAGCTGCGCCTCTTCGCCATTCGCGACGACGAAAGGGACAGCGAGCTCGAGGTCGCCGCGATCCACGACGACGCCGGCTATCGGCGCGTGCGTGAATCGTTGTCTCGCCAGTACGACCTGGGCTCGCGCGAGCCCAACAACCAGGTATTGAGTGTCAACCTGCGCGGCGACCGCTCACTAACGCTGCGCCACTTCCAGCACAACGACCGGCCGCTGCACGAGGCGGCACAAGACGTACTGCGCCACGTGGCGCGGCTGTGGGGTTTTGGCGTCGAGCTGGAAAGCACCAACGCGCAAGGGGATGTGACCAAGCACTGGAGCGTGTCCAGCCAGGCTTGACCCCGCCACTACATCGCGAACACCTTGCCTGGGTTCATGATGTTCTTCGGGTCCAGCGCCTGCTTGATGCTGCGCATCATCGCCACCGCGCCCGGCCCGGCTTCGCTCAGCAGGTAGCCCATCTTGTGCAGCCCGATGCCGTGCTCGCCGCTGCAGGTTCCTTCCAGGCGCAGTGCGCGGTGCACCATCTGCTCGGACAAACGCTCCACCGTCGCCACCTCGGTCGCATCGCTAGGGTCGAGCAAATAGCTCAGGTGGAAGTTGCCGTCACCGACATGGCCGACGATCCAGTAAGGGATGCCCGAGGCTTCGGCTTCGACGATTGACTCGTTGATGCTCTCGGCCAGGCGCGAGATCGGCACGCAGGTGTCGGTGCTCTGGCAGCGGCAACCCGGGCGCATCTGCAGCGCGGCGAAGTACGACTGGTGGCGTGCGGTCCACAAACGCGTGCGCTCTTCGGGTGTGCGGGCCCATTCGAAGTCGTTGCCGCCATGCTCCTTGGCGATGGCCTGCACCGTCTCGGCCTGCTCCTTCACGCCGGCCTCGCTGCCGTGGAATTCCATCAACAACATCGGCGCTTCGCGCAAATTCAGGTGCGAGTGTTTGTTGACGCCACGAATGGCGTTGGCGTCGAGCAGCTCGCAGCGGGCGATGGGCACGCCCATCTGGATGATCTGGATCGTGGTTTGCACCGCGGCGTCGATGCTCGGGAAGTTGCAGATCGCCGCGCTCACGGCTTCCGGTAGAGGGTACAGTTTGAGTGTTATTTCGGTGATCACGCCGAGCGTGCCTTCGCTGCCGACGAAGAGCCGCGTCAGGTCGTAGCCGGCGCTGGACTTCTTCGCGCGCGTGCCGGTGCGGATGACTTCGCCGCTGGCTGTCACCACCGTCAGGCCGAGCACGTTCTCTTTCATCGTGCCGTAGCGCACGGCGTTGGTGCCGCTGGCGCGCGTGGCGCTCATGCCACCAAGGCTGGCGTTGGCGCCGGGGTCGATGGGAAAGAAAAGGCCCGTGTCGCGAACCTCGCGGTTGAGCTGCTCGCGCGTCACGCCGGCCTGCACGGTGACGGTCAGGTCTTCGGCGTTGATGCTGAGCACGCGCGCCATGCGCGAGACATCGACGCTGACGCCGCCCTGCACCGCGAGCAGGTGGCCTTCTAGCGACGAGCCGACACCGAAGGGGATCACCGGCACCGCATGCTCGCTGGCCAGCGCGACCACCGCCGCCACGTCGTCGGTGCTCTCGCAGAACACCACCGCATCGGGCGGCGTCACCGGGTAGGTCGACTCGTCGCGGCCATGCTGTTCGCGCACGGCGGTGGCGGTGCTGCAGCGCTCGCCGAAGTGCGCGCGCAAGGCGGCCAGCATGGCAGCAGGCAGGGGGCGGTGGGCGCTCAGCGCGGCGAGTGAGGTGGGGGCATTCATACGGGCTCCTGGGCGTGCCGGGGTGGAACGAAGCGCGATGGTAGGCCGTTCGTGCCGGGCGGTGTTCCAATGGCGGCGCCCGCTTTCCCGCAGCCCGAGCCATGTCGAATCGCCTTACCCAGATCGCCACCCGCACCGGAGACGACGGCAGCACCGGCCTGGGTGACGGCAGCCGCGTGCCCAAAGACCACCTGCGCGTGGCCGCCATGGGCGATGTCGACGAACTCAATTCGAGCCTCGGCGTGATCCTGTGCGAGCCGCTGCCGGATGATGTGCGCGAGTTGCTGGTGGTGATCCAGCACGAGCTCTTCAACCTTGGCGGCGAGCTCTCGATTCCGGGCTACACGCTGCTGAAAGAGGACGCCGTGCTGCGCCTGGACGAAGCCCTGGCGCAGCACAACGCGGCGCTGCCGCGCTTGAAGGAATTCATCCTGCCGGCGGGCACCCGCAGTGCCGCGCTGGCGCACATGAGCCGCACCATCGCACGCCGCGCCGAGCGCTCGCTGATCGCACTGGCGGCGCAAGAGTCGGTGAACACTGCGCCGCGGCAATACCTCAATCGCCTGTCGGACCTGATGTTCGTGCTGGCGCGCGTGTTGACCCGCGCCAACCTCGACGGCCTGGGCGGCGACGACGTTTACTGGAAGAGCGAACGGCTGCAGCGCGACGCGTGAATCCGCGAGCAGAGCTTGCGTGTCAGCGCGCCCGCCCGCGGCGCGCTTTCACGGCACCGCTCAGGATCTCCAGCACTTCCAGTGAGTCGTCCCAGCCGATGCACGCGTCGGTGATGCTCTTGCCGTATTCCAGCTTGCCGGCATCGTCCTTGCCCGGCGTGAACTTCTGTGCGCCCTCTTGCAGGTGGCTCTCGACCATCGCGCCGAAAAGGCAGCGGCTGCCCGCTGCCAACTGCGCCGCCATGTCGCGCGCCACCGCGATCTGCTGGCGATGCTGCTTGCTCGAATTGGCGTGGCTGCAGTCGACCATCAAGCGGCAATCGAGCTTGGCCGCTTCGATCTCCTTGCACGCCGCGGCGACGCTGACGGCGTCGTAGTTCGGCGCCTTGCCACCGCGCAGGATGAGGTGGCAGTCCTTGTTGCCCTTGGTCTCGACGATGGCCACCTGGCCGTTCTTGTGCACCGACAGGAAGTGATGCGGCCGTGCAGCGGCCTGGATGGCGTCGATGGCGATGCGGATGTTGCCGTCGGTGCCGTTCTTGAAACCGATTGGCGCCGACAGGCCCGAGGCGAGCTCGCGGTGTACCTGGCTCTCGGTCGTGCGCGCGCCGATGGCGCCCCAGCTGATGAGGTCGGCGATGTACTGCGGGCTGATGGTGTCGAGGAATTCGCCCGCCGCCGGCACGCCCAGCCGGTTGATCTCCAGCAGCAGCTGGCGCGCGATGCGCAGCCCTTCGTGGATACGGTAACTCTCGTCGAGGTAGGGGTCGTTGATCAGCCCCTTCCAGCCCACCGTGGTGCGCGGCTTCTCGAAGTAGACGCGCATCACGACTTCCAGCGTGTCAGCGTACTTTGCGCGTTGTTCCTTCAGGCGCCGCGCGTACTCCAGTGCCGCCGCCGGGTCGTGGATCGAACACGGGCCGATGATCAGCAGCAGGCGGTCGTCGCGGCCATGCATGATTTCGCGCACGGCATCGCGCGAACGCTGCACCAGCGTTTCCACCGCCGTGCCGGCGATGGGGAAGAAGCGGATCAGGTGCTCGGGCGGCGGCAGCGGCGTGACGTCGCGGATGCGCTGGTCGTCGGTCTGGCTGGTTTTTTCGCTCAGCGTGATGGTGCTGTCGTGGGCGGGGCGATGGCTCATCTCGAACATCCTTCAAAGATCGTGCGCACAAAGAAAAACCGCCGGGGTTGCCGGCGGTTTGTCTGGTTTTCGAATCGCTGCTTTGGTTACGCGCGTTCGTGTCTCCAGCCGCCGATGAGGGGCAAGAACCAAAAGCTCGTAAAGAAAAAGCGGGCAAAAACCATGGCGGCGAATGTAGCACGGCAGGCTATGCTGAACACGATGAAGCGCCGCACCGTGCTCGCCGCCACGTTGGCGATGGGTGACGCGCAAGCAGCCATGGCCCAAGCCCCCACGCTCGCCCCCGCACTCAACGCCGACGCCTTGCGCGCACTGCATGGCTGCGTGGATGCCGCCATTGCCGCGCGCCGTCTGCCCGGCGCGGTGTTGTGGGTCGAACGCCTGGGCAGCGAAGCGCACACGCAGGTGTTCGGCCAGCGTGCGTGGGAGCCTGCGGCCGAAGGCCTGGTGCTGGATGCGGTGTTCGACGCCGCCTCGCTGACCAAGCCGGTGGTCACCGGCACGCTTTGCATGCGACTGATCGAACAAGGTCTGCTGCAGCTCGACGCGCCGGTGCAGCAGCTGTTCAAGAACTTCAGTGGTAGCGACGCCATCACCTGGCGCCACCTGCTTACGCACAGCTCGGGCCTGCCGGCGACCCTGCCGCTAACACCGGTGTGGAGCGGTGCCGCAAGCGCCCACGCGCTGGCCTTGGCGGCACAGCCCACGCATGCGCCGGGCACGCTCTTCCGCTATTCCGACATCAACTACATCCTGCTCGGCGCGATGCTTGAACGCCTGGGCGGCACGCCCCTGGCCGAGCTGGCACGGCGCGAAGTCTTCAAGCCCCTGGCCATGACCGACAGCGGCTACCTGCCGCTGCAGCGGCATACGCCCGCGCGCCTGGTGCCGACCGAGTTCGACGGCGCGCACATGTTGCGCGGCGAAGTGCACGACCCGGCGGCGCGTCGCATGGGTGGCGTCGCCGGCCACGCCGGCATGTTCAGCACCGCGGCCGAGCTGGCGCGCTTTGCACGCGCGATGCTGTCTGGCGGCGAACTCGATGGCATGCGTGTGCTGTCGCGCGACAGCGTGGCGCTGATGACGCGCAATGCCGCGCCCGCGGGCCTGGCGCCACGCGGCATCGGCTGGGACGTCGACTCGCCCTACTCACGCCCGCGCGGCAGCGTCTTCCCGGTGGGCAGCTTCGGCCACACCGGCTACACCGGCTGCGCCATGTGGCTGGACCCTGGCTCGCTGAGCTTCTACGTGTTCTTGTCCAACCGCGTGCACCCACGTGGCAGCGAGAGCATCGTGGCGTTGTACGAAGAAGTCGGCACCTGGGCGGCACGCGCCGTGGGCGTCGTGGCTCAGTAAGCCTTGGCGTCGAAGCCGGCCGCGTTCAGCCCGGCCACGACCTCGGCCACATGCGCCGTGTTGCGCGTCTGCAGCACCAGTTCGACCTCGACGTTCTGCGCTGCGAGCGAGGTGAAGGCGCGTTGGTGATGCACCTCGTCGATGTTGGCGCCGAGCTCGCCGACGATGGTGGTGATGCGCGCCAGCACGCCCGGCGCGTCGCGCGCGGCGACGCGGATGCGCGCCAGGCGCCCGGCGCGCGCCATGCCGCGCTCGATGATGCTGGCCAACAGCAGCGGGTCGATGTTGCCGCCGCACAGCACCAGGCCGACTCGTCTGCCGGTAAAGCGTGCGGGCTCCTTCATCAGCGCCGCCAGCCCGGCGGCGCCGGCGCCTTCGACCAGGGTCTTCTCGATGTCGAGCAGCATCACGATGGCCTGCTCGATGTCGCCTTCGTCGACCAGCATCAGGTCGTCTACCAGCTCGCGCACGATCTCGCGCGTGATCTGCCCCGGCTGGCCCACGGCGATGCCTTCGGCGATGGTGCTGAGGCCCTGGGCGTGTGTTGTGCCTTTGATGGCGTTGACCATGGCCGGGAAGCGCGAGGTCTGCACGCCGATGATCTGGATGTCGGGCTTGATCGAGCGCGCAGCGACGCTAACACCCGAAATGAGGCCACCGCCGCCGACGGCGATGACCAGCGTGTCGAGCTGCGGCACGGCGCGCAGCATCTCCAGCCCGATCGTGCCCTGGCCGGCGATGACCAGCGGGTCGTCGAAGGGATGCACGAAGCTCAGGCCTTGGGCGGCGGCGATCTGCAGCGCGTGCTCGCGCGCCTCGTCGAAGTTCGCGCCGTGCAGCACCACCTCGGCGCCGAAGCCGCGGGTGCGCTCGATCTTCACCAGCGGTGTGGCCAGCGGCATCACGATCACCGCGCGCAGGCCCAGGCGCTGCGCGTGGTGCGCCACGCCTTGCGCGTGGTTGCCGGCCGACGCGGCGATGACCCCGGCCTCGGCCTGGCCGGAATCCACCAGCGCCAGCAGCTTGTTCAGCGCACCGCGTTCCTTGAACGAGGCCGTGAACTGCAGGTTCTCGAACTTGAGGAAGACCTGCGCGCCGGTGATCTGCGACAGCGTCTTGCTCTCGACACAAGGCGTATCGAGCACCTGGCCCTGCAGTCGCGCCGCGGCGGCATCGATGTCCGCCCGCGTGACTGCCATGTTCACGCCGTGCCGCCCACCGTCAGCCTCTCGATGCGCAACGTCGGCTGGCCCACGCCCACGGGCACGCTCTGGCCTTCCTTGCCGCAGACGCCGACACCGGTGTCGAGCTCGAGGTCGTTGCCGATCATGGTGATGCGTGTCAGTGCATCCGGGCCGTTACCGATGATGGTGGCACCCTTCACCGGGTACTGGATGCGGCCGTTCTCGACCCAGAAAGCTTCGCTCGCCGAGAACACGAACTTGCCGCTGGTGATGTCGACCTGGCCACCGCCGAAGTTGGTGGCATACAGGCCGCGTTTGATGCTGCTCACGATCTCGTCGCGCGTCTTGTCGCCGGCCAGCATGTACGTGTTGGTCATGCGCGGCATGGGCAGGTTGGCGTAACTTTCGCGGCGGCCGTTGCCGGTGGGCTTCACCCCCATCAGCCGTGCGTTCAGGCTGTCCTGCATGTAGCCCTTCAGGATGCCGTCTTCGATGAGCACGTTGCGCTGCGAGGCGTGGCCTTCGTCGTCGACGTTGAGCGAGCCGCGGCGGTCGGGGATGGTGCCGTCGTCGAGCACCGTCACGCCCTTGGCCGCCACGCGCTTGCCGATGCGACCGGCGAACACGCTCGAGCCTTTGCGGTTGAAGTCGCCTTCCAGGCCATGGCCCACGGCTTCGTGCAGCAGTACGCCGGGCCAGCCAGGGCCGAGCACCACCGTCATTTCGCCGGCCGCCACAGGACGGCTCTCAAGATTGGTGAGCGCGGCGTTGACGGCCTGCTGCACGTAGGGCTCGATCACCGCGTCGCTGAACCAGCCCAGGCCAAAGCGGCCACCACCACCGCCGCTGCCGACTTCGCGCCGGCCGTCTTGCTCGGCGATGACGGTGACGCTCAACCGCACCAGCGGGCGCACGTCGGCGGCGCGTGTGCCGTCGGCGCGGGCCACCAGCACGACGTCGTACTCGGCGCCGATGCTGGCCATCACCTGCACGATGCGCGGGTCTTTGGCGCGCGCGAGCTTCTCGACTTTTTCCAGCAGCGCCACCTTCTGCGTGCTGTCGAGCGAACCGATCGGGTCATGGTCACCATACAGACGCCGGCTCGTCGCTACACGCGGCGCGCGCGCGAGCTTGACGCGCTTGTCCTGCCCGGCGGCAGCGATGGTGCGCACCGTGCGCGCGGCGTCCATCAGCGAGGCTTCGGACAGGTCGTCGGAATAGGCGAATGCCGTCTTCTCGCCGGCCACGGCACGCACGCCCACGCCCTGGTCGATGCTGAAACTGCCACTCTTGACGATGCCTTCTTCCAGGCTCCAGCCTTCGTGGCGTGTCGTCTGGAAATACAGGTCGGCGTCGTCGATGCGGTGTTCGCCGATCAGCGCCAGCGCCTTGGCCAACGTCGCTTCCGACAGGCCGAAGGGTTCGAGCATCAACTGCTGCGCAATGGCCAGGCGCTCGAGTGTGGGTTCGCGGGTGATCATGGGCTGGGTTTCCTGGCGCGGCGTGCGGGGATGGAATTGTAGGAGTCGAGGGGCGCCTGACCAGGCGCCGCGTTTCTTTACGCAGCTTCACCATGGGCAGGTGCGCGCGTCAGCATCACGCTGCGTTAGGTCGGCACGGGCACCGCGCCCGCCACACTGTCGACTCAACCACCAGAGGGACCACCATGAAGCTTCGCACCCTGATTGCCACCTCCTTGCTCTCAGCCTTTGCCCTGGGCGCCATGGCCCAGACTGAGACGCCGCGCGTCGACAAGCGCCAGGCACAGCAGCAATCGCGTATCGCCCAAGGTGCTGCCTCAGGCGCCTTGACCGGCCGCGAGGCGCGCCGGCTCGAGCGCGAGCAGCACGCCATCAACCATGCTGAGGCCAAAGCCAAGGCCGATGGCACCGTCACCAAGCAAGAGCGCAAGCGCCTGCATCACATGCAAAACCACGCCAGCCGCGACATCGCCCGCCAGAAGCACGACGCCCAGGTGCAAGGCAAGTGAAGGATCAGCCGGGGCGCAGCGTGAGTGCGCGCGCGTAGAGCGCATTGCGCGGCGCCCCGCTGACTTCAGCCGCCAGCGCCACCGCCTGTTTCAGGGGCAGCTCGCGCAGCAAGACCCGCAACGCGTGCTCCGCCGCCGCCGGCAAGGTGTCGTCGGTGCTAACAACCAACGGCAGCGCATGCAGCACCAGCACGAACTCGCCGCGAAGTCGCTTCGCGTCGGCCGCCAGCCATGCAGGCAGCACGCCGGCGGTCATCACCACCACCATCTCGAATTGTTTGGTGAGCTCGCGGCACAGCGTGAGCCGGCGCTCGGGCAGCGCGCCGGCCAAGGCCGCGGCCAGGGCTTCGATGCGGTGCGGCGCTTCGAAGATCACCTGCGTCTCGGGCGCGGCCGCCATGGCCTTCAGCGCCGTCGCGCGCTCGTTGCCTTTTGCGGGCAGGAAGCCGATGAAGTGAAAGCTCTGGCCCAAGGCGTCGCCCGCCGCACTCAGCGCGGCGAGCGCGCTGCTGGCGCCGGGCAGCGGCACGACGCGATGCTGCGCCGCATGGGCCAGGGCCACCAGCACTGCGCCGGGGTCTGAGATCGCGGGCGTGCCGGCGTCGCTGACGTAGGCCACCGACTCGCCCGCGGCCAGCCGCGCCACGACGGTGGCCGCGGCTTCATGCTCGTTGTGCGCATGCAGCGCGATCAGCGGCTTGGTTATGCCCAGGTGCCGCAGCAACTGGCCGCCGGTGCGCGTGTCCTCGCACGCCACGGCGTCGACCAGCCCCAGTACGTGGATGGCACGCAGGCTGATGTCAGCCAGGTTGCCGATCGGCGTGGCCACCACGTACAGTGTGCCGGCGCCATGGTGTTGGTGCGCTGCGGCGGCAGCGGCGGCTTGTCGAATCAGGGTGGCGTGGATGTTCAAGGCAGGCGGCAGCACGAAGGCGGTGGGCGACGAAGCCGAAGCACGTGCGCTGGCCTGGCTTTGCGCGCGCGGCCTGCGACTGGTGCAACGCAATTATCGAGTGGCGCGCGGACCCGGCGCGGCCGGCGGCGAGATCGACCTCATCATGCGTGACGCCCATGGCACGCTGGTCTTCGTCGAAGTCCGTGCGCGCCGCGATGGGTCGCGCGGCGGCGCCGGCGCCAGCATCACGGCGGCCAAGCGCGCTCGCATCGTGCGCACGGCGCAGCACTACCTGCTGCGGCTGGCAGTCATGCCGGCATGCCGCTTTGACGTGGTGACCCTCGACGGCGACACCATCGAGTGGCTGCCTGCCGCTTTCGATGCGCTCTGAACTCAGCGCGATGGAACCGTGGCGCGCAACCCCTGTCATATGATGCATGTCCATGCTTGAGCAGCGCATACAGCAACAGTTTTTCGAGAGCGCCGATCTCAAGTACCAGAGTGCCGAATTGCTGTCGCGTGACATCGCCAGCGCCTCGCTGGCCTTGCTCGGCGCCATCACCGCCGGCGGCAAGGTGCTGGTCTGCGGCTCGGGTGCCGGCCAGGCCCTGGCCGGCCATCTGCAAGCCCTGCTCGTGGGCCACTTCGAACGTCAACGTCCACCGCTGGCGGCCATCGACATCTCGGCGCGCGGCTCGTTGTGCACCATGCTCGGCGCGGCCGACGCCGTGGCGCAGCAGGCGCGCGCACTGGCCCAGCCGGGCGATGTGCTGGTGGTCATCGACGTCGGCGCGGCCGATGCCGGCACTGTCGCCGCGGTCAAGGCCGCGCGTGAACAGGAGGCCTGCGTCGTCGTGCTCAGCCACACTACGGCCACCCATTGGCGAGAAGCTTTGTCTGACACCGACGTGTTGGTGGCCGTACCGCATGAGCGCGCCGCGCGCGTGCTGGAAATGCACCTGCTGGTGCTGCACGGCATCTGCGATGCGCTCGACCTGCAATTGCTTGGAGAACTGGAACCATGATAAAGAACGCGACCCTTGCCCCTGTCTCGCGCCTGCGCAACGCCGTCTTGCTGGCGGCCCTGGGCGCAAGCCTGTTGTCGGCCTGCGCACCGCTGCTGGTGGGTGGTGCCATGGTGGGCGGGGCGATGGTCGCGGTCGACCGCCGCACCACCGGCACGCAGGTCGAAGACGAAGCCATCGAGCTCAAGGCCGGCGCGCGCGGGCGGGAAGTTTCGCCCGCCGGGCACATCAACGTCACCAGTTACAACCGCATGGTGTTGCTCAGCGGCGAGGTGCCGAACGAGGTCGACCGCAAGGCGGTGGAGCAGGTCGCGGGCAAGGTCGAGAACGTGCGCTCGGTGTTGAACGAACTCGCCATCGCCGGCAACAGCGCGCTCGGTGTGCGCTCCAGCGACTCGCTCATTTCCGGCAAGGTCAAGGCCGCATTCATCGACGCCAAGGACCTTCAGGCGCAAGCCATCAAGGTCGTGACCGAGCGCGGTGTCGTCTACTTGATGGGCATGGTCACCGAGCGTGAGGCGACGCGCGCCAGCGACCTGGCGCGCACCGTCAGCGGCGTGCAAAAAGTGGTGCGCGTGTTCGAGCTGATCAGCGAAACCGAGCTTGCGGCGCTGCAGTCCAAGCTCGCGCCGCGCTGAACTTCGAGGCGCGGCGGCTGCTCAGCCCAGCCGCTTGATCAGGCTCGACGTGTCCCAGCGCCGCCCGCCAAAGCCCTGTACGTCGGCGTAGAACTGGTCGACCAGCGCCGTCACCGGCAGCCTGGCACCATTGCGGCGCGCTTCGTCGAGCACCAGGCCCAGATCTTTGCGCATCCAGTCGACGGCAAAACCGAAGTCGAATTTGTCGGCCACCATGGTTTTGCCACGGTTGTCCATCTGCCAGCTCTGCGCCGCGCCCTTGCCGATGACGTCGAGCACCAGGTTCATGTCCAGCCCGGCGCGCTGGCCGAAGGCGATGGCCTCGGCCAGGCCCTGCACCAGGCCGGCAATGCACACCTGGTTGACCATCTTGGCGAGCTGGCCGGCACCACTTTCGCCCACACGCGTGACGGCGCGCGAGAAGGCCATGGCCACGGGCTTCATGGCTTCGAAGGGTTCGGCGTCACCGCCGCACATCACCGTAAGCGCACCGTTGACGGCGCCGGCCTGGCCACCCGACACCGGCGCGTCGACGAAGTGCAGGCCGCGTGCGCGCGCCAAAGCGTGCAGTTCACGCGCGACGGCGGCCGAGGCCGTGGTGTGGTCGACGAGCACGGCGCCGGGCGTCATGCCGGCGAAAGCGCCGTCATCACCCAGCACCACCGAGCGCAGGTCCTCATCGTTGCCGACACAGACGAAGACGATGTCGGCGCCTGCGGCGGCGGCGCGTGGGGTCGCTGCGGCCTGGCCCTCGTGCACGTCCGCCCAGTCCTGTGCCTTGGTTGCCGTGCGGTTGTAGGCGCGCACGCGATGGCCGGCCGCGGCCAGGTGTCCGGCCATGGGGCTGCCCATCACGCCCAGGCCGATGAAAGCCAGCGGGCGTGCGGCGATGGCGTCGTAAGGGCGGGTGCTGATGGTCATGGCGCCTATGGTGCCACGGCGCGGCGCGGTCTCAGCTCAACGCAGCTCAACCAACCCGCGCGAACTTCGGCGCCACCTCGCCCAGCACCAGCAGCATGGTCTCGCTGGCGCGTGCCAGCCGCGCGTGCACGCCGGCGTCGGCGCCGAGGTGCGAGCCTTGTAGCGCGGCCTCGAAGAACACCCACTGCGCGTTCGCAGCGTGGATGGCGTCCTTCTGCGCCGGTGTGCGCGCCGCGGCCTGCAGCACGCCCATCTGCGCCAGGAATTCTTCCTTGGCCTTGGCCATCTGCGTCACCGCGATGCGCGGCGCCACGCCCCACAGCGCACAGAAGTGGAACTTTGCCAGCCGCTGCGACAGCATGGCCAAACGGCCGGCCGTGGCGATGGTGACGAGCTCGGGCTGCTTGCCCTGCCAAAGCAGCTGGGCCACGGCTTCGTTGGCCACCACCAGCAGCTGCGCGTCGAGCAACAGCAAGGTGTCAAGCGCTTTGGCCGTGGGCGCGGCGCGGGTGTCGTCGCCAGCGCGTGTCCACAGTTTGGCCATGGCCAGCAGCGAGGTGCGCGCCGAGGCGGCGGCCGGCGCGGCCAACAGGTTTTCAACGGCGCGCTGGCTCTGGGCCACGCAGTCGTTGGTGATGCGGCGGGCATCAGCGGCTTCAATGCCCAGACCCAGCAACGCGTAGCTCTTGCCCAGCCGCTGCGACTGGCTCAACAGGCTGCCGGCGCGATGCACCAGCGCTGGCAGCTCGCGGCCCTGCGCCAGCGCCGGGCCGCCGCACCATGACGCTGCCAGCGCTGCCGTGGCGAAAGTGAAGTGACGTCTGCGCAAGTCAGTTGCCGCGCTACATCACCACCTGCATGTGTTCGGTGCCCGCGGCCAGGTCGGGGTTGCGCGCGCGCTGGCTGTGCAACTTGACCTGCAGGCGCAGGTCGTTCAATGAGTCGGCATTGCGCAAGGCGTCTTCGAGTGTCACCACCCGCGCTTCGTACAAATCGAACAGCGCCTGGTCGAAGGTCTGCATGCCGATCTCACGCGAACGCTTCATCAGCTCCTTGATCTCGCCCACCGCGCCTTTGAAGATCAGGTCCGACACCAGCGGCTAGTTCAGCATGATCTCCACCGCCGCGACGGGGCCGCGGCCGGCTTCGCGTGGCAACAGGCGCTGCGAGACCAGCGCCTTGAGGTTCAGCGACAGGTCCATCAGCAGCTGCGCGCGGCGCTCGTCGGGGA
>JANLYV010000414.1:0-9795 GCA_031365825.1 Rubrivivax sp.
GGCCTTTCAAGGGCTACGACACCGGCGACCCGTCGAGCCGGGAGTTCGGCCTGTACGACCAGAATTTCGTCGATACGTTCATCCACCCCTTGAGCAATGGCGGCCGGGTCATCGCCGGGCAGTTCGACGATCCCTACCAGCTCGACGAAAAAGGGATCTTCGACCTGGTCAACCTCAACAGCGACGACCTCGGCGGCATTCCGGGCGCGCGCCGGCCGCCGGGCAAGGATGTCTTCACCGGCTTCAACATCTTTTCGATCGCGCTTGAAGTGCCGATGAGCGACATCTTCCCCAATGGCATCCCGCACAACGGCACACTTCTCGCCAACTCGACCGACAGCCTGCTGCGCGTGCACGCGCGCATCCTGCGCCAGAAGACGCAGACAGTGGACGCCGACAACATCATCACCGGCGTCAAAGGCTCGGGCGACTTCGTGCAGGTAGGCCGCAACGCGCTGCCGCTGTTCAATGCCGGACTCGTGGGCACACAGCGCCAGACCAAGTACCTGCGCACCAGCCCCATGAATGACGTGACGAATTTCGGCGCCGACATCCTCTACCCGGTGCTGGTGCGTGATGCCGACGCGCTGGGCATCTACCGCGCGCTCGGCGTGCCGGCGGCGACGGTGGCCACGCTCAAAGGGCCGCGCACCGACATCATCAACGTCATCAACCTGGGACGGCCGATTCCCGTGGCCGACGGCTTCACCGGCGACGTCATCACGCTCGACGCGGCGACCAATTCGAGCTTCCCCAACGGCCGCCGCCTGGGTGGGGGCACGGCACCCAACCGCCACCAGGTGAACGTCAACAGCGTGTTGATCAGCCTCATCGTCGCCGGCAACCCTGCGGCCGGTTTGGCCAAGGGGGTGGAGGTCAACGACAAGAACTTCCTGCCGCGCTTCCCCTTCCTGGCGCCGGCCCACCAAGGCTTGCTGCAGGGGCATGGTGGCATCAACGTGCCGACGGTGCCTGACATCCCGGTGCCGTGACCACCCTGAGCGGCCGCGCAACGCGGCCGCTCACGGGCGCTGCAAGTCACCAACGTTTGAGAGTTAGCCTCGGCGCAAGCCGAGCATCATCACCGTCGCCACCACGAGCAAGCCGCCGGCCACCTGCACCGGCGCGATGGCCTGGCCCAGCACCCACCAGGCCAGCACCAGCGCGAAGATCGGCTCGACATTCATGATGGCCGAGTTGCCGACCACGCCCAGCCGTGGCAGGACGGTGAACATGATGGTGAAGGCGGTGCCGTAGAGCAGGGTCAGCGCCGCCAGGCCCTGCCAGCCCGCGGTGCTGTGCGGCAAGTTCGGCCCGCCCTGGGCCACGATGGCCAGGCCGGCGAGCACACCGACGATGGCCAGCGTGGTGACGGTGCGCACGCGGCCATCGACGCCGCCGGCTTCGTGCTGCGTCAGCACCAGCGCAAGGCCGAAGGTGGCCGCAGCCATCAACGCAAAGGCCACGCCGACGCCGATGCGTGACCATTGCCCGCCGGCACCCAGGCCCGACGCAGCGCCGAAGACATCGAGTGCCATGGCCAGGCCGAGCAGGATCACCGGCATGGCGATCAAGAGCGTGCGCTGCGGCACGCGGCGGTACACGGCCCAGTCCCAGAATGCCGTCCACAGCGGGTAGGTGTTGAAGGCCAGCAGCGCCAGCGCCACCGGCAGCCGTGCCACCGACGAATACAGGCACAGGCTCTGCACGCCGATGAGCACGCCGATGGCCGGCAGCACGCGTCGCTGGCGTGGTGTGAATTGCGGCCGCGCGCCTTGTGCCGCAAGGATGGCCAGCACCACCAGCACCGTCACCACACTGCGGCTGGCCACCGCCGTGGCCACGTCCACGCCATCGTTGAACGCAAAGCGCGCCGCCACGTGGTTGGCGGCCATCATCAGCGCGATGAGCAGCAGCGTGGCAAACGCGGCGCCGCTCAGCGCGCGTCGAGTCATGGGTGTTCGCTTGGTCCGCTACTTCAGCGACTCGATCAGATCGATGTAGGCCTGCATCGCCTCGCCCTTGCTCTTGCCTTTGACGCCGGCCCAGGCGTCGTACTTGGCGCGGCCGACCATGTCGGTGAAGCCCGGGCGCTTGCCTTCCACATCGCCTTCGGTGGCCTGTTTGTAGAGCGAATAGATTTGCAGCAAGGTGGCGTTGTCGGGCTTTTCGGGCAGGGCCTTGCTGGCGGCAACGGCCTTGTCGAATGCGGCTTTGGGGTCTGCCATGGCGTGGGCCTCTCTTGGAAAAAGCGTGGGTAAAAATCAGTCTTGACGCAGTGCATGTTACCCACCATCGTGGGCCGCAATCTGAACCCAATCCTCCAGGAGAAACCCGATGGCCGCAGAACGCATGTCCCGGGTCGACAACGCGTGGCTGCGCATGGACAACGACGTCAACCTGATGATGATCGTGGGGGTGTGGCTGGTGACGCCGGCCCTTGCGTATGACGCGCTCGTCGCACGCGTCGCCGACAAGCTCTTGCAGTACGAGCGCTTCCGCCAGAAGGTCGTGCCCGATGCCATGGGCGCGATGTGGGTCGGCGATGAGGATTTCGACATCCACCGCCATGTCGTGCGCGAAAAGCTTCATCGCGCCAAAGGGCAGAGCGACGAGGCCGCGCTGCAGCAGCGCTGCGGCGAGCTCGCCACCACGGCGCTGGACCCGGCGCACCCGCTGTGGACCTTTCACCTCATCGAGAACTACGAAGGTGGCAGCGCCATCATCGCGCGCATCCACCATTGCATCGGCGACGGCATCGCGCTGATCTCGGTGACGATGTCGATCACCGACGGTGGCAACGACCCGCCCAAGCGCCGCCGCATTCAAAAGGATGCCGACGGCGCCGACGGGGGCGACTGGCTCACCGACGCTGTGCTCAAGCCCTTGTCCGATGTCGCCGTCAAGGCCATAGGCATGTACGGCAAGGGTGTGGCGCGCAGCGTCGAGGCACTGTCGAATCCGCAGCAGATGATGGGCTCGATGGAGATGGCGCGCACGGCCTACCAGGTGCTGACCGATGTCGCCTCGCTGGCCTTGTTGCCCGACGATTCGCCGACGCAACTCAAAGGCAAACCCGCCGGCAAGAAGCGCGTGGCCTGGAACGAGCCGCTGCCGCTGGCCGATGTGAAGATGATCGGCCGCGCGCTCAACTGTTCGATCAACGACGTGCTCTTGTCATGCGTCGCCGGCGCCATCGGCCAGTACCTGCGCGACCGCGGCGAAGAACCCGCCGGCAAGGAGATCCGCGCGATGGTGCCGGTGAACTTGCGCCCGTTGGAAAAGGCCTGGCAACTCGGCAACCGTTTCGGCCTGGCGCCGCTGGTGCTGCCCATAGGCATCGCCAACCCGATCGAGCGCGTGTACGCCGTGCATCGGCGCATGAACGACTTGAAAGGCAGCTACCAGCCGCTGCTGGCGTTTGCGGTGCTGTCGGTGGCGGGTTTGATGATCAAGCCGGTGCAGGACGCCATCCTCAACCTCTTCGCGAAGAAGGCGACCGCCGTGATGACCAACGTACCCGGCCCGGCGGAGCCGCTGAAGTTCTGCGGCTCGACGATTCGCCAGACCATGTTCTGGGTGCCGGCCTCGGGCGACATCGGCGTCGGCGTGAGCATCTTGAGCTACGCCGGTGGTGTGCAGTTCGGCCTCATCACCGACACCGGCTTGTGCCCCGAGCCGCAACAGATCATCGACCGCTTCGAGCCCGAGTTCGAGAAGCTCTTGTACCTCGCGATGATGTTGCCCTGGGCCGGGCAGGCCGAGGCCGCGTAGGCCGGCCAGGTCGCAAACCCGGATGTTGCGTGCGCCGCCCGTGGGCAGAATGCAGCGCTTCCATTTCCCACAGGAGACAGGCCATGGCGGTCAGCGTTGACATCGATCTGGGCTACGAATTCACCGTCAAGGGCACGTTCAAGGACGTGTTCGATGTGATCTCCGATGTGCCCACGTCGGCCAGCTTCTTTCCCAAGCTCGACCAGCTCGTCGACATGGGTGACGGCGCCTACCGCTGGGAGATGGCCAAGGTGGGCACGGCGCAGGTCAACCTGCAAACCGTCTACGCCAGCAAGTATGTGTCGGACCGCAAGAAGGGCACAGTGGTGTGGACGCCGGTGAAGGGCGTGGGCAACGCGCAGGTCAGCGGCAGCTGGAAGATCACCGACAAGAACGGCTCGACCGAGTGCGTGCTGAAGATCAAGGGCACGGTCGACACGCCGCTGCCGGGCCTGATGAAGATGGTGGTGGTGCCGGTGGTCAAGGGTGAATTCGAGAAGCTCGTCGAGAAGTACGTCGACAACCTGATCAAGAAATTTGGCGGCGAGGTCTAAGCCCCGCCATCACGTGGCGTAGCGCGCTGCCAGCGCGCGCAGATGCTCGCGTGACGTCACTTCGAGGTAGGGCGCGAGCAGGTTCAGCACATGAAAGGCACCGCGTGCCAGCGTGGCCTCGGCGTGCTCGGTCTCCAGCGCGTGGCGCGGGTCACGCACGTACTCGAAGCTCAGCCAGTAGGTCAGCAACACCACCATCGAGGTCGCCACGGCCGCGGCTTCGTCCAGCGTGATGCTCACCACCTTGCCGCGCGCCAGGCCCGTGAGCAAGGCCTGCACCGCACGCCCCTTGTCGCGCAGCACGGTCTGGAAGTGCATCTCGAGTCTGCGGTTCTTGCTGAGCAGATCGTTCAGGTCGCGGTAGAGAAAGCGGTGCTGCCAGATCAGCTCGAACAGCATGTGAAAAAAGAGCCACGCGTCCTCGACGTTTTCCACGCCGTCCGCGGCTTGCAGCAGCTCAGCCAAGCCGGCCTCATAACGGTCAAAAAGAGCGTTGATGAGCTGGTCTTTGGCCGGGTAGTGGTAGTACAGGTTGCCCGGGCTGATGCCGAGCTCGGCCGAGATCAGCGTGGTACTGACGTTGGGTTCGCCAAAGCGGTTGAACAAGGCCAGCGTCACTTCGAGGATGCGCTGCGCGGTGCGTCGGGGCTTTTTCTTCTCGACCATGATGGCGCGAATTCTGGCATCGGCTCTGGCCGGGAACGCTGCCTACAATCCCGCCCCCATGCCCGCGGTCAGCTTTCAGAACATCAGCAAGATCTACAGCAGCGCGCGCGGCACGCTGCGCGCGCTAGATGAAGTCAGCTTCGACATCGAAGCCGGCGAATTCTTCGGCTTGCTCGGCCCCAACGGTGCGGGCAAGACGACGCTGATCTCGGTGCTGGCTGGCCTGGCGCGCGCCAGCAGCGGCCACGCGGTGGTGATGGGCCACGATGTCGCGGCCGACCCGGTGGCGGCGCGCAAGGCGTTGGGCATCGTGCCGCAGGAACTGGTGTTCGACCCCTTCTTCAATGTGCGCGAATCGCTGGTCATCCAGAGCGGCTACTTCGGTGTGCGCGGCAACGGCAAGTGGATCGACGAGCTGCTGGAAAACCTGGGCCTGGCCGACAAGGCCGGCGCCAACATGCGCCAGCTCTCGGGCGGCATGAAGCGGCGCGTGCTGGTGGCGCAGGCGCTGGTGCACCGGCCGCCGGTGATCGTGCTGGACGAGCCCACCGCCGGTGTGGACGTAGAGCTGCGCCAGACACTGTGGCAATTCATCGCACGTCTGAACAAAGAAGGCCACACCGTGCTGCTGACGACGCACTACCTCGAAGAAGCCGAAGCGTTGTGCGGCCGCATTGCCATGCTGAAGAAGGGCAGAGTCGTGGCACTGGACCGCACCGCCAACCTGCTCGCCGGCACGGCGAGCACGATGCTGCGCTTCAAGACCGACGATGTGCTGCCGGCGACGCTGACACCGATGGCACGCGTCACCGGCCGCATCGTGCAGCTCAAGGCGCACGACGCGGCCGAGGTCGAGCAACACCTGGCGCTGATGCGCCAGGCCGGCGTGCGCATCGAAGACCTGGAGATCGGCCGCGCCGACCTCGAAGACGTGTTCCTGGAGATCATGGAAAGCGCGGCGCACTGATGTGGGCCGGCACGCGCACGCTGCTCTACAAGGAAGTGCTGCGCTTCTGGAAAGTGGGCTTCCAGACCGTGGCCGCGCCGGTGCTCACGGCCGTGCTGTACCTGCTGATCTTCGGCCATGTGCTCGAGTCGCGCGTGCAGGTCTACCCGGGCGTGGGCTACACCAGCTTCCTCGTCCCTGGGCTGGTGATGATGAGCGTGCTGCAAAACGCTTTTGCCAACAGCAGCTCGTCACTGGTGCAGAGCAAGATCACCGGCAACCTGGTGTTCCTGCTGGTCTCGCCGCTGACGCACTGGGCCTGGTTCGTGGCCTATGTCGGCGCGGCCATGGTGCGCGGCCTGATGGTGGGCTTGGGCGTCTTCATCGTCACCATGTGGTTCGCGCCGCTGCATCTGGCCGAACCGTGGTGGATCGTGATCTTCGCCGCGCTGGGCGCGGGCATGCTCGGCACGCTGGGTTTGATTGCCGGTCTGTGGGCCGAGAAGTTCGACCAGATGGCGGCGTTCCAGAACTTCATCATCGTGCCCATGACCTTTCTCTCGGGCGTGTTCTATTCGGTGCATTCGCTGCCCAGTGTGTGGCAACAGGTGAGCCACCTCAACCCGTTTTTCTACATGATCGACGGCTTCCGCCGCGGCTTCTTCGGCGTCAGCGACATCTCGCCCTGGATCAGCCTGGCCGTCGTCGGTACGAGCTTCGTCGGGGTGTCGGTCTTGACGCTGCACCTGCTGCGCATCGGCTACAAGCTGCGCACCTGAGAGGGTGCAATTCATAGCGTCTACACCCTCTGAGACAATGCCGGCCATGTCTGAACCCACCGCCGCCGAAGTCCGCGAATTCATCGCTGCCGGGCTTGCTTGCGAGCTCGTCGAAGTCGAAGGCGATGGCCGCCACTTCTTCGCCACGATCGTCGCCGCCGAGTTCGAAGGCCTGCCTCGCGTGCGCCGGCACCAGCGTGTCTACGCAGCCCTGGGCGATAGAATGCGCGAACAGATTCACGCGCTCTCGATGAAGACTCTGACACCGGCCGAACACGCCGCCCAAGCCCTTCAGGTTCATCACCACTGACCACGCCGCCTGCGCTGGTGCCGCAGGTGCGCGCCTGGCGCCGCAACTGCAGCGCACGGCCCACACCGTCGGTGCCGCGCTCTTGATTGCCCTGCCTCAAGCGCCCTCACATGATCACCCTGGCCCTGTCCAAAGGCCGCATCTTCGAAGACTCCCTGCCGCTGCTTCGCCGCGCCGGCATTGAAGTGTTGGAGGATCCGGAAAAGTCGCGCAAGCTCCTCATCGGCACCTCGCGCGCCGATGTGCGTGTGGTGCTGGTGCGCGCCACCGATGTGCCGACCTATGTGCAGTATGGCGGTGCCGACCTCGGTGTGGCCGGACACGACATCCTGCTCGAACATGACGGCGCCGGGCTGTACCGGCCGCTGGACCTGCGCATCGCGCGTTGCCGCATGAGTGTGGCCACGCACCGCGACTTCGACTACGCCCGCGCCATCAAGCAGGGCTCGCGCATCCGCGTCGCCACCAAGTACACACGCACGGCGCGCGAATTCTTCGCCGCCAAAGGCGTGCATGTCGACTTGATCAAGCTCTACGGTTCGATGGAACTGGCGCCGCTCACCGGCTTGGCCGATGCCATCGTCGACCTCGTGTCCACCGGCAGCACGCTCAAGGCTAACGGTCTGGTGGAGGTGGAGAAAATTCTCGATGTCTCATCGCGGCTGGTGGTCAACCAGGCGGCGCTCAAGTTGAAGCGCGAGCCGATCCGTGCCTTGATCGATGCCTTCGAAGCGGCGGTGGCCGAGGCCGCGCCGTGAGTGAACTGGTCCGTCGCCTGCGCACCGACGCGGCTGACTTCGAGGGTGCATTCGCGCAACTGCGGCACTGGTCGGCGCAAGCCGATGCGGCCATCGAAGACCGCGTCGCCGCCATCCTGGCCGACGTGCAGATGCGCGGCGACGAGGCTGTGCTCGAATGCACGCAGCGCTTTGATCACTTGACGGCGGGCAGCGTCGCAGAACTTGAGATCGACGCGGCGCAAACGCGCGCGGCCTTCGATGCCATCACGCCGGCGCAGAGACACGCGCTGCAGGCCGCGGCAGAGCGCGTGCGCCACTTTCATCAGCGCCAGCTCGAAGCCAGCGGCCGCAGCTGGAGTTTTCGCGATGCTGAGGGCAGCCTGCTCGGCCAGAAGGTCACGCCGCTGGATCGCGTCGGCATCTACGTGCCCGGCGGCAAGGCGGCCTATCCGTCGAGTGTGCTGATGAACGCCGTGCCGGCACAGGTGGCCGGTGTCGGCGAGATCGTGATGGTCGTGCCCACGCCGCGCGGCGAGAGGAATCCGCTGGTGCTGGCCGCGGCGCATGTGGCCGGGGTGCAGCGCATCTTTGCCATCGGCGGCGCACAGGCCGTGGCAGCGCTGGCCTATGGCACGGCGACGATTCCACGCGTCGACAAGATCACCGGCCCGGGCAACGCGTACGTCGCCAGCGCCAAGCGCCGCGTCTTCGGCCAGGTAGGCATCGACATGATTGCCGGGCCGAGCGAGATATTGGTGATCGCCGACGGCAGCGTCAACGCCGACTGGGTGGCGATGGACCTCTTCAGCCAGGCCGAGCACGACGAGCTGGCACAGAGCATCCTGCTATGCCCTGATGCCGCCTACATCGACGCCGTGCACGCAGCGATGGCGCGGCTGCTGCCGCAGATGCCGCGCCACGAGGTGATTCGTGCGTCCTTGTCCGGCCGCGGCGCATTGATTCATACGCGCTCGATGCAAGAGGCGTGCGACATCAGCAACCGCATCGCACCCGAGCACCTTGAAATCTGCGCGCGCGAGCCACAGCGCTGGGAGCCGCTGCTGCGCCATGCGGGGGCCATCTTCCTTGGCGCCTATGCCAGCGAAAGCCTGGGCGACTACTGCGCCGGCCCCAACCATGTGCTGCCCACGGCGGGCACGGCGCGTTTCTCCTCGCCTCTGGGCGTGTATGACTTCCAGAAGCGCAGCAGCCTGATCGAGGTCAGCGTGGCAGGCGCGAACGTGCTCGGGCCCATCGCCGCCGAGCTGGCCTACGGCGAGGGCTTGCAGGCGCACGCGCGTGCGGCCGAGATGCGCTTGTCGGCAGATGCGCCCGAACCGGCTGCAGCCCATCCCGATGGCTTTCATGTGCGCGCCGTCAACAGCGACAACGTGGACTTGCTCGTCAAGCTTGCGGTAGCCGAACACCAGCGCCACCTCGTCGCACCCGTGGCCACATCGCTGGCGCAAGCGGCCTACAACGCGGCGGGCCGGCCTGTTGCGCTGTACGACCGCGACACGCCGGTCGGCTTCCTGCTGCTGTGGGAAGCCTGGCGCGCGCCGGACGAGCCGGCCGACCAGCTCTACATCTGGCGGCTGATGATCGATGCCACACACCAGGGCCGCGGCTACGGCGCCAAGGCCGTGCGATGGGTTGTCGAAGAAGCGCGGCGCCTGGGCGTGGCGTCGGTGGGCCTTTCACACGTCGACAAGGAACACCATGCCGGTGCCTTCTACGAGCGGCTGGGATTCACCTACACCGGCAAAGTTGACGGCAGCGAGCGCGTGATGGTGCTGCCGCTCGCCGCCGCTTGACGCATCGCCATCTTGACGCTTGACACGAACTTCGTGCAACACTAGATTCGTGCAACACTGATTTCGTGGTCATCATCATGCGCAACGTCACCGTCACCATGGAAGAAGGCGTCGCCGAGTGGGCGCGGCTGGAAGCTGCGCGGCGCAACACCAGTGTGTCCAAGCTCATCGGCGAAATGCTGGGCGAGAAGATGCGGCACGACGACGCCTAT
>JANLYV010000426.1:0-3508 GCA_031365825.1 Rubrivivax sp.
CATCGAGTTGAAAGCACGTTGCCGGACATGATGACAGCCCGCCATCATGTCCGGCATGGATGCGTTGCGGCAAATGTCAGGTCGGCACACGCACCGCAACCTCCGTAGGTCACGTTGCCGCCGCTCACCTGGACGCCGACCTTTCGGCACTGCGAGTCATTGGCCTGAGATGTGCTATCGCGGCCGTTGGCAATGACCATATAGCCATTGGCCAGGGTTGCAGGTGCGTTCGGTGCTGCAATCGTCACGTCGTAGTAGCCCGACGATGTGGTTGCGGGGACTCCCAGGCTGGCCAATGTCGTGGTGTAGGCAGAATTGTTGCCGCGCCAGCGTTCCTGCGCCTGTTGGGCGGCAGAGATTGCCGAAAAGGCTTCCGAGCGCCGCCCCTTGCGTATCGAGTCCAGGAAGCTTGGTAGCGCGACACCAGCCAGTATGCCCAGCACCACGATGGCGATGAGCAACTCGATGAGCGTGAAGCCGCGGCGACACGGAAGCGTTCGGCGTGGATGGGGCGTGGCATGGTGCATGGCCGCGATTATCTCGACGCAGGCTACTTCCTTCTATGGTGAGCCTCTCCGTTCGTCGCCTGCCGCGCGCCGCCCATCCTTCGCGGCACCCATCTCGGGGGGTCAGCAACGCACGTACCCCGGCACGGCGCCGTTGGGCGCACAAGAACGCACCCGGCCCATGATGTTCACCACCAGCCGCAGCGCCTCGCCGCGCAGGTTCCTGACTTCAAGGGTGGCGGTGGGCGTCACGGTGCCGAGCCTGGGGTCGAAGCCGAAACTGCTCGAGTTCGATGTGATGCTGCTGCGCGCGTCATTGCCGGCGCGCCAGGTTCTCAGCGCCTGTGCGCCGCCCGTACAGACCGGCACTTCGGCGGCGGCGCAGTGGCAGTCGCGCGGGCCGCCCGTGTGCACGACGTAGCAGCTGTTCGCGCCTTGGCTCTCGAACGTGAAGCGCACCGCCTCGTTGCGTGCCACGGCCTCGCTACGCGCCCATTGCAACTCGGATTCAAGCTGGCCGGCAGTGCCTTCCAGATGTTGCCGGTCGCGCATGGCCTGAAAGCTTGGAATCGCAGTGCCGAGGACCGTGCTGACGATGCCCAGAACGACAGCGTGCTCGATGAGCGATACGCCTCGCTGCGCGGTGATGGTGATGCGGTTCATGGTGGTCTCCTGGGGTGATTCGGTGATGAATCACTGTAGGAAACCGACGCTGTTTTCGCGTCCCCCAGCGGCGGGCCGCAGGCCGGCTATGAAGGGGGCCCCCGATGCATCCCCCATTCGGGGGCATCAACGCTGCCGCCTCAAATGTCGCGGATCAACTGCCTGAATTCGTCCACGTCCTCGAACTCGCGATAGACGGACGCGAAGCGCACATAGGCCACCTTGTCCAGCCGCTTCAGTTCGCGCATCACCAGTTCGCCGATGCGCGACGTGCCGACTTCGCGTGCGCCGGTGGCCAGCAGTTTGTCCTGGATGCGCTCGATGGCGGCGTCGACCTGCTCGATGCTGACCGAGCGCTTGTGCAGCGCCAGCAACATCGACGCGCGCAGCTTGGCCGGGTCGAAGTCCATGCGTGTGCTGTCCTTCTTCACCACCGCCGGCATGGCGATCTCGGCACGCTCGTAGGTGGTGAAGCGCTTTTCGCAGCGCAGGCAGCGTCGCCGCCGGCGAATCACGCCGCCTTCGTCGGACTCGCGGGTCTCGACCACCTGCGTGTCCTCGTGGCTGCAGTAGGGGCAGCGCATGGGCCGCGTCTGCCCGGCTCAGCGGTAGACCGGGAAGTCGCGCGTCAACGCTGCCACCTTGCCACGCACTTCGGCGATGCGCGCGGCGTCCTGCGGCCGGTCGAGCACGTCGGCAATGAAGTGCGCCGTGGCGCGGGCTTGCGGCTCCTTGAAGCCGCGCGTGGTCATGGCCGGCGTCCCCAGCCGAATGCCGCTGGTGACCATCGGCTTTTGCGGGTCGTTCGGGATGCCGTTCTTGTTGCACGTCATGTGTGCGCTGCCGAGGATGGTTTCGGCGTCCTTGCCGGTCAGGCCCTTGGGCCGCAGGTCGACCAGCATCACATGGCTTTCGGTACGGCCAGACACGATGCGAAGGCCGCGCTCGATAAGTGTTTCCGCGAGCACGCGTGCATTCAGAAGAACCTGCTGCTGGTAGGCCTTGAACTCAGGCGCCAATGCCTCCTTGAAGGCCACGGCCTTGCCGGCAATGACGTGCATCAGAGGCCCGCCCTGGATGCCGGGGAAGATGGCGCTGTTGATCTTTTTTGCCACGGTCTCATCGTTCATCAGCACGATGCCACCACGCGGGCCGCGCAGGCTCTTGTGCGTGGTGGAAGTCACCACGTCAGCATGTGGCACGGGGTTGGGGTAGACGCCGGCAGCGATCAAGCCGGCGTAGTGCGCCATGTCGACCATGAACACGGCGCCGATGGCCTTGGCCACGCGGGCGAAGCGTTCGAAGTCGATGCGCAGGCTGTAGGCCGAGGCGCCGGCAATGATGAGCTTGGGCCGATGTTCGTGCGCCAGGCGCTCCATCGCGTCGTAGTCGATCGCCTCTTGGGCATCCAGGCCGTAGCTCACCACCTTGAACCACTTGCCGCTCATGTTCAGTGCCATGCCGTGGGTGAGGTGTCCGCCTTCGGCCAGGCTCATGCCCATGATGGTGTCACCCGGTTGCAGCAAGGCGAATAGCACGGCCTGGTTGGCCTGCGAGCCGGAATTGGCCTGGACATTGGCGAATGCGGCGCCGAAGAGTTCCTTCGCCCGGTCGATGGCCAGTTGCTCGACCACGACGACGTTCTCGCAGCCGCCGTAATAGCGCTTGCCCGGGTAGCCCTCGGCGTACTTGTTCGTCAGCTGCGAACCCTGCGCGGCCATGACTGCGGGGCTGGTGTAGTTCTCCGAAGCGATGAGCTCGATGTGCTCTTCCTGGCGCAGGTTTTCGGCTTCGATGGCGCGCCAAAGTTCGGGGTCGATGCGGGCGATGGTGGATTGATTGCGGTCGAACATGGCAGTCCTTTGGCTCAAGGATGAGGTCCTCGCGGTGGCGCGAAATGCTGGCACTGCGAAGGGCTGCCCAGGCGCACGGCTGACGTCGGCGCATGGCGCACCGACCTGCGCTTCCCGGTGGTAAGCCACCTTGGACCACAGCCCGTGGTGGGCCGGCCCTATCGCCAGTTACGCAGGCGCGCAGTGTAGCGTGGCGCCCCTGCTGGATGCCAGCTCAGCGCAGCAACGCCACGCGCTCCGGCGCGGCCACGGGCTCGTCTGCCGGTGCGGCCGCCGGCAAGCTCGGTTTGGCTGGCGCGGTGACAGGGTGGCTCACGTTCACAGGTACGGGGCGGCCACCGGCCACACCACGAAGCTGCGCTTGTTCGGCCAACACGCGGCCAACGTATCCACCATCGTTTTCGAGCAAGGCCGCTCCGACGTAGAAGCGCAAGCCGTCATGCAGGTTGCCGGCGCGCGCGATGCACTCCTTGAGCACCTGAACAC
>JANLYV010000319.1:0-1938 GCA_031365825.1 Rubrivivax sp.
TTTCCTTGGGGGTTGGCAGCAGTCGCGGCCGGTCAGTTCGACGGGTTGCATTTCTGGTGCAACCCGTGATTTTAGAATACGAAGGCGGCTACCTTAGGTTGTGGCCTTGCTTTGCCCCCATCTTGACTTTCAATTTCACACCGATCATGTACAAATTAGTTCTCATCCGCCACGGCGAATCGACCTGGAACCTTGAAAACCGCTTCACCGGCTGGACCGATGTGCCCTTGACGGCCACCGGTGTGCAGCAAGCGCGCATGGCCGGTCAGCTGTTGCACGAAGGCGGGTTCGAGTTCGACGTGGCCTACACCTCGGTGCTGCAACGCGCGATCTGGACGCTGTGGCACGCACTCGACGCGATGCAGCGCAGCTGGCTGCCCATCGTCAACGACTGGCGTTTGAACGAGCGCCACTACGGCGCGCTGCAAGGCCTGAACAAGGCCGAGACGGCGCGCAAGTTCGGCGACGCCCAGGTGCTGACCTGGCGCCGCAGCTACGACACACCACCGCCGCCACTGGAGGCCGGCGACGCGCGCTGCGAACGCGCCGACCTGCGCTACGCCAAGCTGGCGCCGGCCCAGGTGCCGCTGACCGAGTGCCTGAAAGACACGGTCGAACGCGTGTTGCCCTTCTGGCACGGCGTGCTCGCGCCGGCCATCTCAAGCGGCCAGCGCATCGTCATCGCCGCGCACGGCAACAGCATTCGCGCGCTGGTGAAGTACCTCGATGGCATTGCCGACGACGACATCGTCGGCGTCAACATCCCCAACGGCATTCCGCTGGTGTACCAGCTCGATGCGAGGCTCAAGCCGATCAGGAGCGGCTACCTTGGCGACCCCGAGGCAGCAGCCAGGGCCGCGGCCGCCGTGGCCGCACAAGGCAAGGCCTGAACCAGTGAGTCAGCGCGAGGCGAGCAGCCGCGCGCTGACCTTGATCGGCATGGCCAGCAGCAGCTGCGCCATGCCCTTGCCCAGCGGGTCGGTGCGCAGCGACGACATGCCGCCACCGCCCAGCGCTTCGGTGCAGACGAAGTTGAACGCACCGATGCCGGGCAGTTCGTAGCGCGTCACGCTGCCCTTCACCAGATGCGCGAGGTAGCCGGCGACGGCCGCTTCGGTCAGCCGCGCACGCAGCAGCGGCAGGTACTCGCGCCGGCGCGCCAGGATGCCGATGTTGGAGATGTCGCCCTTGTCGCCACTGCGGCCCCAGGCGAGCGTGATGAGCGGCACCGTGATGCCCTCGGCGTCTTCGTCGAGCTCGCCTTCAGGTGCGGCTGGCGGCGGCGGCGTTGTCGCCGCAGCGTCATCGATGGCCGTCGTGGCAGTCACGTCCCACCCCTGCTCCGCCATTTCGACACGCGCCGTCACCAACGCCTTGTCGACCAGGAACGGAAACTGGCGGATCGACATTGCCACCGCCGGCCGGCCGCCGCCGAGGCCGGTGGTGCCCGGCGCCCACGACGTACCGGCAGGACTGATCTCGCGCGCGAAGAGCTCAAGCGCGGCGCGCTTCTCGTGCGTGACAGCCACGCGCATCACCGCCTGGCGCGGTGGGTGCGCCGTGGCTGACGACCCATAGGAACGCTCGGCGCCGATGACGTCGATCAGCGTCTCGCTGAAATCGGCCTGGCCTTGTTGTGCGAACAGCGCGCGCACACGCGCCAGCAGCGCCTCGCCGCTGCGCTGTGCCTTGGCCGCCGCGTCGAAGCCGGTGATGAGAAGGTCGGCGTTGCAGCGGTAGCCCGCGGCGTAGGTCGCGCTAACCTTGTAGCTGAGCGGTGGCGCGCGGCCGCGGGCACCGTCGACACGCACGCGATCAGCCGCTTCAGCCACCATCGTCACCTGTGTGAAGTCGCAAGTCACGTCGGGCAGCAGGTAGGCCGCCGGGTCGCCAATCTCGTACAGCAGCTGCTCGCCCACTGTCGCCGGGCTGACCAGG
>JANLYV010000479.1:0-3980 GCA_031365825.1 Rubrivivax sp.
CGGTGGCGGCGTCGCTCGCGCCGTACAGCAGCTCGGCCAACGTCTGCGCGTAGGCCGGGCCGCAGCACAACACGCCCCACAGGTCGGCGAAGACCTCGCTGCGCCAGTGCCGGCTCCAGGCCTGGCGGTGCGTCTCGTCGCCGAGCACGGCCTGGATCGCGGCGCGCAGTTCGGTATCCAGCGCCAGGTCGTCTTCGACCAGATGGCCGACCTCGTGGCCGACGAACACCGCGTCGGGCAGATGTGCCGCAAGCGTCCACGGGATGCCGATCAGCGGCACCGGCATGCAGCGCAGGTAGGGCTCGAAGTCGTCGACCTGGCGCAGCACGCCGCTGTCTTCGTCGAGCTCGTAGCCCATCTCGCGCGAGCGCGCAAACGGGCTCCAGCGCGGGTTCGTGAACACCAGCGGCGGCAGCCGTGCGCGCTCGGGTGCGAGCTGGCCGCTGGCCAGCGCGCGCTCGTGCGCGGGGCGGTAGGCGCGCCAGGCAAGATCGTCGATGAGGTTGAGCGTCAGCCGCAGCGTCGGCTCAATGCGCAGCGCCCACTTCGCGCGGTAACTGTCCCAGATCTGCAGCGCCGCGAGGATGCGCCGCTCCAGCCGTTCGATGTCGGCCAGCGCCGGCTCAGGCAGCTTGCGCAGCCCGTCCAGCTCTTGGGCGATGAGCCCGCGGATGGCGTCGAGGTCCTGGCACACCTCCTTGATCTGCGACTGGTGCAGCGCGAAGCGCGCCTGGGCGTCGGCGCTGTCACGCAGCCAGGCGCCGGTTTCCTGGCCCAGGATCCCCAGCTTGGCGTCCAGCGCCAGCAGGCGGCGCGTCGGTACGAAGGCGGTGGCCATGGTCAGCTCATCTTGGCGGGTAGCGGCACGATGTAGGGGTCGCGTGCGAAGAGTGCGATGCCGGCACTGGGCAGCAGCTCCACGCCGTCGTGCACAGGGCCATGCGGCCCACGTTCGGGGTCGGCGGCGCGCAGTTGCCGCACCAGGTCGGCGACGGGGTGATGCTGCTCGGCACACGTCACCAGGCCCGACGCCAGCACCTCGGAGTACCGGTGCTGCACCTCCGGTGGCGCCAGCCCCATGGCCACCACCGCGTGCAGCTGGCCGTACTCGAACAGCTGCGCGGCGAAGGCATTGCGCTGCAGCAGCTGGCGAATGGTCTCGTCGCGGCTCGTCGGCCGGGGCGACTCCAGCACCACCAGCGGCGGCGCGAACTGCGCCGGCAGGCCTTGCAGCATTCGCCCCAGCAGGCTGGCGCTGAAGGCCGTGGTATGGGCCGACTGGTAGTCGGCCGCGAACTGCAGGCTCAACTCGCGGCTCGAGCGCGACTGCGCGATCGGCGTAGCGACGTGGATCGCCGTCCACGGCCTTGTGCCCAAGGTGTGGCGCAGTTGTTCGGGGTCGGGCCGGTCGATCACGCTCACGGTCACGCCGTGCTGGGCGTAGACAGACGCCACATCGGCACCGCCGGTGGACAGGCCGCGCTGCGAGCTCAGTTCGATGTCACGCGCCGCCTTGATGAGCAGCACCGCGGTTGAGGGCAAGCCTTGTTTGCGCTGCGCGGCGCTCCACTCGCCCCGCAGCTGCCACAGCGTGGCGTCGTTGATCACACCACTGGGCTCGAGCAGCGCCGCTTTCTGCCAGGCCCGCAGCGCCTTGGCGGTGGCCGGGCCGAGCACACCGTCGGCCGCCAGCTTGTCGTGGCCCAGCAGCGTCAGCACGCGCTGCACCCAGCTGATGCGCGGCCGCAGACCGCTCATCGCCGGCGCACGCCAGAAGTCCTTGATCGCCGGGTTCAGGCTCAGCGGCCGCGCCGGCGCCAGCTGGGGCACGAGCAGTTCCCAGGGCATGGCGTGCATGCCGGGCTGCTTGTGTTCGAGCAACAGCGCCAGCGGCGCCAGGCCGCTGGACTGAACATGCTGCAAGCGCATCGCGATGATCTCGGGCAGCGCGCAGGCCGCGAGCTCCTGGCCAAAGCCGCTGCCCTGTTGGCCCATGCGCCCCACCAGCTGCCACGACGCACTCTCGCTGAAACGGCCGGCACCGAATTCGGCCAGCATGTCGCGCACGGGCGAGCGGATCGGCGTGCTGCGACGCTCCTGCATCTGGCCGCTGTCGAGGTAGGCCACGCGCGTGACCTCGTCCGCTTCGAAGATGCGCAGGCCCATGGCCGCTGCCGGCTCGGCGCCTTCAGGCAGCACCGCGTGCACCACCGCAGCGGGCGCAGTGGGCGCTGCTGCCGGCAGGCCCAGCGTCTCGCCGATCTGCCGTGCACGTTGCACGTTAGCCTTGGCATCCAGATCGGGCAGAAGATCGGGATGGCGCGACGCCAGCGCCAGCTGCGAAGCCAGCGCCAGCACCTGCCAGCTGGCGGGCAGCAGGCCGGGCTGGTCGAGTGTCTGCAACGCGCGCTGCAGCAGGCGGGCAGCGTGCTCGGGTTGGTTGGCGCGGGCGGCGCGATCGGCGGCTTCGGCCTGCACCACGGCACAGAAACCACGCGCACGGCGCATCACGCTCAACAGCTTTGCCAGCCAGGTGCTGGGCAGCACTTCGGTCGGCGCCATGTCCAGCCGGTCGCAGCACAACGCCAGCTGTCGCTGCCAGGGCTGCGGGTACTGGTGCGCCAGCAGCGGGCGCAGCGCACGCAGCTCGCGCACGGCCTGCTCGGGCCGCATCAGCACGCGCAGCATCTCGGCGCGCTGCATCATCAGCCGGATGCGGTCGACCGGCTGCAGCCGCTGTTGCCCCGGCAGCGCCAGCGGCACCACCTCGCACAGCTGTGCAAGCCGGTCCGCCAACGCCTCGGGCAGCGCCTGCAAGGGCCTGAGGTGGCGCAGCTCGCGCATCGCGCCAAGGCGCAGGCCGACATAGTCGATGCGCTCCAGCGTTTCGGCCAGGGCCTGCGCCTGCTCAATGCGCGTGGCCGCGTCGTTCAGCGCCAGGCCACCCACGGCCAGTTGCAAGCGCACGCGCCAGCGCGCGGGCGGCACCTGCGTGAGCAAGGCGCGCGCCTGCGCCAGCTGCTGCTGGCTGCTGGGCTCGTTGCCGACGCGGTCGTGCAAGGCGCTGCGGATCAGCAGGTGTTCGACGCGCAGCTCGATGTCTTCACCGCTCAGCGCGTCTTCGCTGTCCTGCAGGTGTTCGGCCGCGAGGCGCAGGTTGCCCAGGTCGAACAGATAGACGCGCGCCATCGCCAGGCGCGTGCGCACTTCATTGAAGTGGTCGCCGAGCTCGGCCTGCAGGGCCATCGTCTGGCCCATGGCGTCGAGCGCGGCACCGTGGTCGGCGAGCACGCGCGCCGCCTGCGCCTGCACCTGCAATGCGCGCACGCGCCGCAGCGCCAGCGCCGACTGCAGACCCAGCGTCTGGTAGACGCGCGCGCCCTCGGGCTGGTGGATGTTCAGTGGGCCCAGCTTGCGCAACGCCGCCACGGGGTCGCCCGCGGCGAGCATCAGCTCGGCGTGCTGCAGCTCCAGCAACCCGCTCTGCGCCGACGCTTCGTCCAGGCCGCGCGTGGCAGCCTGCTGCTCGTGCACACGCAGCGCGGCCTGCGACAGGCCCGCCAAGTCCAGCAGCGGCGGCAGGCTCATGGCCAGTTCACGCCGCGCCCCGATGGCGTCGCTGCGCGATGACCAGCGGCCCGTGGCCGGGCTCAGCGCGGCTTGCGCGTCCAGCAGCAGCTTCATCGCGCGGCGCGGCGCGGCCTGCGCCAGGCCCTGGTCGAGCTCGGCCTGCACCGACTCGCCGTACGAAGCCGCATCCCCCTGGCGCCAGGCCAGACGCCCCCACTGCCGGCCGAAGTGCCGGGCGCGCTCGCTGTCCAGCGGTGCGTAGCCACGCTCCAGTGCTAACAACACCTGTGAGCGCGTCTCGGCATCGAGCCGGGCGCCCAGCGCCGCTTCCAGCTCGAGCAGTGCGGCGCGGGTCTGGGTGGCGTCGGCGGCGAGCTCCAGGCGCAGCCGCCCGCGCCGGGCCGGGGCGA
>JANLYV010000480.1:0-1986 GCA_031365825.1 Rubrivivax sp.
TTCTTGCGCAGTTTGTCCTCGACACGGCCGATGCCCGTATCCGCCACCGCTAACTCTGAAAGTAAACGGTTTCGTTCGGGATGCATGATGGCCCAGCCGGCAGCGCTGACCAGTTCGTCGACGCGCGCCTGGTCGTAGCCATCGGCGATGCGCTGCGCGGCGCGCGCGCGGGCGACCAGTTCGGTGATCACGTGCATCTCAATCGACTTTGATGTTGGCTGCTTTCACCAAGGCCGCCCACTTCGGCAATTCCGCCGCGACCACCAGCCCCAACTCTTCGGGCCTGCCGCCCACGCCTTCGCTTCCTTGCGCCAGCAGCGCGGCGCGAATCTCGGGCTCGGCCAGCACCTGGTTCAACGCGGCGTTGAGCCGGTTGATGACGACGCGCGGCGTTTTCGCCGGCACGAACATGGCGTACCAGGAGTCGACTTCGAAGTCCTTGATGCCGGCCTCCTGCATCGTCGGCACATCGGGGAAAGCGGCGCTGCGCTTGAGCGTGGACACGGCGATGGCCTTGAGCTTGCCGCTCTTCACATGCTGCGCGGCAGCGGGGATCGACACCCACAACAGCGGCACCTGGCCGCCGATGACGTCGGTCACCGCCGGGCCGCCGCCCTTGTAGGGGATGTGCGTCATCTGCGTGCCGGTGCGCAACATCATCAGCTCACCTGCCAGATGGCCCGGCGAGCCATTGCCCACCGACGCAAAAGGCAGCCCCGGTTTGGCCTTGGCCTGCGCCACCGTCTCGGCCACGGTGTTGCCGGCGAACTGCGGATGGGCCGCCAGCAACTGCGGCAGCGAGGCCACCATGCCCACGGGTTCGAAGTCGCGCAAGGTGTCGTAGGGCAGCTTGGCGTAGATGGCCGGGTTGATGGTGTGCGAGCTCAGCGTGAAGAGTACGGTGTAGCCGTCAGGCACCGACTTGGCCGCGATGTCGGTGCCGAGCGAACCGCCGCCGCCGCCGCGGTTTTCGATGATCACGCTCTGCCCTAACACTGCTTGTAAGCGGCCCTGGACGATGCGTGCAATGACATCGGTGCCGCCGCCGGGCGGGTAGGGCACGATGAAGCGCACCGGCCTGTCGGGGTAGCTGGCCTGCGCGCCGGCCACGCCCGGCGCGAGCAGTGCAGCCAGGCCGAGGGCCAGCCCCAGGCGGTTGATCCAGCGGCGGGCGGGCGTTGTGGTGATGCGCATTGCGGGGTCCTTCGATTCACTAAAAAGGCGGGCCAGGCGGCCAGGGCTGGCAGGGCGATCTCAACATCCGGACGTGCACTGACCTCGAATCGGCAGGGTTGCCGCTGCCCACGTGGTCGCCATGCATGTGGCTGACGAGCACGATGTCGAGCTTCCCCAGACGCGGGTCGTTGGCGCCAGCGACAGTGCGGCCGGCATCAAAGAGGATGCGTGCCGTTGGGGTCTTCGAATACCAGCGCGCGGTCCTGCGGGCAGAACTCGCCTTCTTGTCCGCCCAGTGGTGTGACCTTGACGTCGGCGGCCAGGGCAGCCTGCGCAATGAAGGCGGCGATGGCGCCCAGGGCCGCCAGGCGAATCGTGTGGCTCTTGTTCATGGTGAATCCTGCGGCGGTGAATTCATGACGGCCGGCACCGTACCACAGCTGTTTTTCGCCCGGTCAGCGCAGGCATGTTCGGCGCGACGGGCCACGCTAGTCAATGGCCCTGCGTGGCCCCGGTCCTTACGATCATAGAATGTAAGGAATCGACCACCGACCCGAGGAGTCCGTCATGTTCGCCACGCTCACGAGCAAGGGCCAGATCACCCTGCCCAAAGAAATCCGCGACCGACTCGGCCTGGATGCCGGATCGATGCTCGACTTTCAGCTTCTCGCGGACAACACCATCACGGCGCGCACCGTCAAGCCTGATGCGCGGCGCATCCGGGGCCTGCTCCCTGCCAGAACTCGACCGTGCGGGGAACGAGACGGAACCCTCCCCAATTCGCCGGTCGGACGATCGCGTCCGAAGGGC
>JANLYV010000497.1:0-1542 GCA_031365825.1 Rubrivivax sp.
CGCCGGCGGGCGAGGCGGCGGCAAGCGCCAGGTCACGCTGCTGCAGGCCGAACACCTGCCGGTGATCGCGGCGTTGTTGCGGCGCTCTGCCATCGACCCGGCCGACCTGCGCCGCAACCTGGTGGTCTCGGGGCTGAACCTGCTGGCCGCGAAATCGCTGTTCCCCGACCAGCCCGTGCGTCTGCTGATCGGACAGGAGGTGGAACTGGAGGTGACGGGCCCCTGCGAGCCATGCTCCAAGATGCAGGACAAGCTCGGGCCGGGTGCCTACAACGTGCTGCGCGGGCATGGCGGGGTCACGGCGCGGGTGCTGCGCGGCGGGCCCATCGTCACCGGGGACGCCGTGCTGTGCCGGGTTGTGCGGTCGACGGCCGCACCGGGCGCGTCCACCTGAGCCAGCGCAGACCTGCCTATGATGCGGGAGGGCATCTGCCCGGCATTGGAGAACACCATGACCCTCGACGAGTACAACGCCTCCGTGAAACTGATCCTGGCTGAACAGCAGGAGATCGCCCAGATGACCGGGAAAATGGCGATGTCCGGCCAGGCGAGCCCGGGCAATCCTCAGTTCACCCAGATCATGACCAAGCAGTGGGGCGTGGTCCAGAAGATGGCCAAGCTCAACACCGACCTCATGATGGGCATCATGACGCCGAAGAAATAAGCCTGCTTGCGGTCAGTTGAAGGCGCGCAGCAGGGCGCGCACGCCGTACCCGGCGGCCACCAGCAGAGCGAACCCGAGGCACAGCGAGGCCACCAGCCAGAACAGGCCGAGCCAGTCGGAGACCGACTGGCGGCGGTCTTCGATCGCGTTGGCCTCGTCGTCAGGAGTTTCGGTGGTCGCCATCGGCTTCATTCTCCGCATTTTCGGAGCGCGCGCAACCTGAACAATCCAAACCAGAAAGCACCACCATGATTCGCAATTTCTCCTTCCTCGCGCTTGCCGCCGCACTCGCCGCGCCGATCGCCGCCCACGCCCAGTCCGGTTGCCGCGACTGCGGCACGGTCGAATCGGTGAACACGGTGCAGCGCAGCGAGCGGGCCAAGGGCATCGCCGGCACGCAGATCACGCCCGGCATGGCCATCGGCGGCGTGGTCGGGGGCGTGCTGGGCAACCAGATCGGCCACGGCAATGGCCGCGCCGCCGCGACGGTGGTCGGTGCCGCCGGCGGCGCTTACGCGGGCAACGCGATCGAGAAGAGCCAGCGCCGCTACACCGCGTACGTCATGCGCATCCGCATGGACGACGGCACCATCCGCACGGTGGAGCAGCGCACCGCCCTCAACCGCGGCTCGCACGTGGTGGTGCAGGGCAACACGGCGCACCTGCAGAAGGTGGCGCGCCGCGGCTGACGGCGCGCCGCTCAGGCCGGCAAGGCGGCATTCGCCTCGCGCCGGTTCACTTCATGGAACACGCCGCGCAGCCACTTGTTGGCGGCGTCGTGCTGCAGCCGGCGGTGCCAGAACTGCTGCACTTCGATCACCGGCGGGCGCAGCGGCAGCGCGATCCGCCGGATCTTGATGTGCCGCTCGACCGCGGTC
>JANLYV010000499.1:0-10912 GCA_031365825.1 Rubrivivax sp.
CCCTGCGCACGTTGAGGGACCTGCTGCCGCGAACGCCGCAAGCGCCACGCGATTTCAAGGCGCCGGTGGCGCCCAACGGCTGGCATGTCGACACCATCTCGTCACGCCTGCACAAGACCCGGCTGCGCGAGGTGCTGGGCGTGTTCATGGAGCAGCTGAAGCTGGACGACGCGCACTTCGCGGTGGCCGAGCTCGAACAGATGCTCGAGCTGGCCGAAGGCCTGGATCAGAGCGCTGGTCGGCTGACCTTGAAGGAGCGCTTCATCTACGCCCAGGCGCCGGTCGACACGCGCACCGAAGGTCAGGTGCAGGAGTTCCTCGACTGGAGCGGCCGCCACGCCCACAGCGGGCGCGCCGGCAAACCCTGGTTCCTGGATGCGGTGGACGGCCACAGCCGGCTCGACCGGATGGAGCAGGCCTTGCGCGCGTGCACGCTGTGGTTGTGGCTGGACCTGCGCTTCCCGGGCGTCTACGGCTATGTCGAGGAAGTCATCGCGCTGCGCAGCAGCCTGAACGACGGCATCGAACGCCAGCTCAAGGGCAAGCGGCCGCTGGCGCAGGTGCGCAGCAGGCGCTAGCACTGGCGCTGGTGCGTTGGAGCGCAGGAGCGGCGCAGCCGAGGGCGGTCTGGTCGGTGCGGGCGCGAGAGGCGATCAGCCCTGGCGGGCCGACTGCCCTCCAGCGATCCGCCCTGGCGTCGCGCCGAACAACTCGCGGCGTGCGCTGCGCGCACTCTGCTCAAACACGTTCGACGGGTCAGATCACGAAGCGCGTGAGTACACGCGCCGACGCCAGGCCGAATCGCTTCCGGCGCCACTTGCTGACTGCCCGCACCGACCTGAGCGGCCTCGGCTTTGCTTCAGAAAGGAGCCGACTGGAAGACGTGCCGCGCCGCGGCCGGTGGTAGCAAGGCCGTGCCCGGCCGGGCGCGGCCTTGCCGACGCGCGGGTTGCCGCGTCAGACTCATCTGAATGAATGCAAATCCGATTCAATCGAGCTTGATGCCACGCTTGGCGATCAGCGTCGACCACTTCTCGCTCTCAGCCTTCACATAGGCGGCGAACTCGGCAGCGCCGCGGGGATTGACCTCGGCGCCGGCAGCGCTGAACTTGCCACGTACGTCGGCGCTGGCCAACACCTTGCGCAGCTCGGTCGAGAGGCGCTCGACCACCTCGCGCGGCAAACCCGCCGGGCCCACCAGCCCCTGGAAGCCCACCGCTTCCATGCCGGCGAAGCCCTGCTCGCGCACGGTGGCCACCTCGGGTAAGTTGTTATCACGGTGCGCGCCGGTGACGGCCAGCGCCTTGAGCCGGCCGCTCTTGATCTGCGGCAAGAGCACCGTGCCGGCGTCGATGAGCAGGTGCGTCTGGCCGCCGATGAGGTCGGTCACCGCCGGCGCGCTGCCCTTGTACGGCACGTGCACGAGGTCGATGCCGGCGACGACGTTGAGCAGCTCGCCGTTCAAGTGCGTCGACGCGCCGATGCCGCCCGAAGCGAAGTTGGCCTTGCCCGGGTTGGCGCGGGCCCAGGCGACAAACGCTTTAAGGTCATTCGCCGGATGGTCGGCACGGGTCGCGGCGATGTAGGCCGTCTCGGCAATCTGCCCGACGTAGCTGAACTGCTTCACCGGGTCGTAAGGCATCTTCGTCTGCAGGTAAGGCGCGATGGCGAAGGGCCCGGTATTGGCCACCAGCAGCGTGTAGCCATCGGGTGCGGCGCGCGTGAGCTCGGTCGCGGCGAGCACGCCGCCGGCGCCGGGTTTGTAGTCGATGACCACGCTCTGGCCCAGCGCCGCTTCCAGCGCGGGCTGGATCGTGCGCGCGGTGAAGTCGATGCCGCCACCGGGCGGGAAGCCGACGATCAGGCGCAGCGGCTTGTTCGGCCAGGACGTTTGCGCGAGCGCCGAGAGGGGGAACAGGGCCGCGCTGGCGGCGAGGAGATGACGTCGTTGCATGGGGTGCTCCGGCAGGGACAATGGCGCGCTCTTGTCATGGATCGCGACGATGATCCCATGGCCCTTCCGCACTTCGACCCACCACCCATGCAACCCACGAATTCACCGAATGGCGCCGCGGCGCCTGAACTGATCTTCGACGTCAACGACGCCGATTTCGAAACCAGTGTGCTCGCCCTGTCACAGCAGGTGCCGGTGCTGCTGGATTGCTGGGCGCCGTGGTGCGGCCCCTGCAAGCAGCTCACGCCGCTCTTGGAAAAACTCGTCGCGGCCTACGGCGGCGCGTTCGTGCTGGCCAAGCTCAATTCCGACGACAACCCGCAGCTGGCGCAGGCGCTGCGCCTGCGCAGCATTCCGCAGGTGTTCCTGGTCATCGCCGGCAAGGTGGTCGACCAGTTCACCGGCGTGCTGCCCGAGCGCCAGCTGCGCGAGTTCCTCGACAAACACCTGCAGCCGCAGGCCTCGCCTGTCGACCAGTTGCGCGAGGAAGCGGCCACAGCCGACCCCGAGACGGCCGAGGCGATGCTGCGCGAAGCGCTGCTGTACGAGCCGGGCCACGCCGAGGCCACGTTCGACCTGGCCGAGCGGCTGCTGGCCAAGGGCAAAGCCGAGGACCACGACGAAGCCCTGGCACTGTTGGGTGCGCTGCCCGAGTCAGCGCACAACCATCGTTATGATGCCTTGATGGCGCGCATCGCGTTTGCGAAACAAGCCAGGCCTGCGGGCGACAGCAGCGCGCTGCTGGCGCGCATCCAGGCCGACCCGCGCGACTTCGACGCGCGCTTCGAGCTTGCCGGCCTGTTGGCCCATGCCGGCGACTTTTCGGCGGCCTTCGAGCAGCTGCTGGACATCGTGATGCGCGACAAGACCGAGTGGCGCGAAAAGGCGCGGCTGCAGCTGGTGGAATGGTTCACGCTGTGCCCCGAGCCCGAGGTGGTGAGCCGAGGCCGGCGCTACCTGGGCATGTACCTCAACTAACGGTGGATCTGCGCTGGCCCACGACGCGGCTCTGCTTCACGCCTGATCCCGCCCTGCCGCGCGCGCGGCCTGGGCTACGCGCTCTTCAGCGCGTCCAGGCGCGCCACCACGTCGTAGGCCGAACGCACCGCGCTTTCCAGCAGCGGAATACCGGCCTGCGCATACGAGCCACAGAACCAGATGCGGCGCGCGGGCTCGGCATGCAGCGCTTCCAGTTCGCGCAGCGCCTGTTGGCTGTGCACATTCACCAGCGGGCGCTCGAAACGCGCGCGGCCGATGACGTGCTCGGGTGCCACGTCGCCGTGCGGGTGCACGGTCTGGAAGACATCGGCCGCGCCGCGCACCGCGCTCGTCGGCATCACGGCGTTGACCCAGATCGTCGACTGCGGCATCGGCTGCGCCGCGACCACGCGCAGGTTCACCGGCGACCAGTCGCGGCGGCGCGCCGGCATGAAGCGCGTATCGCGGTGCGTCAGCACGTCCACCGGCGTGTAGCGGAAGGCGTCGAGCATGGCGGACTCGGCACGGCTGGCCTCGCGCAACAGCCGGCGCGACTGGTTGGCCTGCGCTGCGAGCACGATGTGATCAAAACGTTGCGGCTCGCCGCCGCGCCGCTGCAGCCACGCGCCGGCATCGTCGCGCCAGACGGCGTCGACCGGCGCGCTGCAATGCAGCTGCGTGATGCCGGCAAGCAGCCGCTGCTGCACGTCATCGGCGCCGCCACTGGCACGGCGCACGCTCTCACGCGCCAGGCCGCGCGCGACGTAGTCGACCACCACCGCCGCCGGAAACACCAGCGCCTGCTCGAAGCTGCAGGTGCAGATGGTGCACACCGCCGGCAGCAAGAAGCCGCGCACGAAGTCGGTGTGATAACGCTGCAGTGACAGGTACTCGCCGATGCTGCGGCCTTCGAGCTCACCACGTGCCAGCGCCGCCGGCGCTTCACGATGAAAGCGCCAAAGTGCTGCCACGATGCGGCGTGCCGGGGCGCCCAGCGCCAGATCTTGCGGCGCCATCACGCCATACGAGCGGCCACGCCAGCGCAGGTTGCGGTAGCGAAAGTACAGCCGCGCACCGTCGTCGAACGACGAGGCATAACTCACCGGCTGGCTTTGCACGCCAAGGGCTGCGTACAGCCGCGTCAGGCTCGGGTAGTAGCCGGGATAGAACACGCGCAGCGGCACGTCCACCCGCTGCGCCTGCCCCGGCAGGGCGAGCGAATGCGCGGTGAAGCCGGGCCGCGCCAACGCTTCAAACAGCGCCACCTCGTGTCGCCGCGCCAGTAGCCAGGCCGCGCTCAGGCCCGCCAGGCCCGCGCCGATGACGGCGATTTTCATGGCGGTGCGCGGCTGTGAAGCATGGTTGCGGCGCAGTGTAGGTGGCACGGCACGGGCGCTGCATGGGCGGCGCGAGAATGCGGCCGGCGTGCCACACCGCGGCACCCAAGCCAAGGAGATGTGACCATGGTCAAGACCGTCCTGCTGATCCTGCTTGCGGCGATCGTGCTGCTGCTGATCGTCGCCGCGACCAAGCCTGATAACTTCCGAATTGAGCGCAGCGTGCGCATCCAGGCGCCACCCGAGCGGGTGCATGGGCTCATCAGTGATCTGCAGCAGTTCAACCGCTGGAACCCGTGGCAGAAAAAAGACCCGGCGATCCAGGGCCAGTACGGCCCCACCACCAGCGGCGTGGGCGCCAGCTACGACTGGCAAAGCGACAAGGTCGGCCAGGGCCGCATGACCCTCACCGAAGTGCAACCGCCCACGCGCGTGGCGATGCGGCTCGAATTCATCAAGCCCATGGCCACCGTCAGCAGCGCCGAATTCACACTGCGCCCCGATGGCGACGGCACGGTCGTGAACTGGGCGATGTTCGGCCCCACGCCTTTCGTCTCGAAGCTGATGCAGGTCTTCTTCTCGATGGACCGCATGGTCGGCCCCGACTTCGAGTCGGGCCTGGCCGATCTGAAGGCGCTGGCCGAGAAGGCTTGAGGGGCGGGCTCAGCCCGGGCGCCGCGCCTGCTCGAGCAGCCAGGCGGCGAAGGCCTGGGCCGCCGCACGTTGCGCCGAGGCCGGCTCGACCACCAGAAAGTAGGCTCGCGCCGACGCGGTCTCGCTCTTGAACGGCGCCACCAGCGCACGCTTGCGCAAGAGCGCGTCGATAAGCGGGCGGCGGCCGAGCACGACGCCCTGGCCCGAGAGCGCGGCCTGCACTGCGCTGTCGTAGCTGGTGAAGGTGAGCGTGGCGGCAGGTTCGACCTCGGGCACGCCCATGGCCTGGAACCATGACTGCCACTCCAGCGGCATGCCACTGGCCCCTTGGTTGTCCAGCTGCAGCAGCGTGTGGCCTGCCAGGTCGCGCGGGGTCTTCAGCGCGGCGCGGCCCCTGCCCGCTTTGAGCAGCGACGGCGCGCATACCGGCAGCACGGCTTCTTCGAACAGCGCCGTGCCCACCGTCGAAGCCGTGCGGCCGTAGCGGATGGCGAGATCGAAGCCATCGGCGGCGAGGCCGCGCATGCCGTAGCTGGCGTCGATGCGCACGTCGACCTCGGGGTGGGCCGAGGTGAAGCTGGCCAGACGCGGGATGAGCCACAGCGAGGCCAGGCCGGGTGTCGTCGTCAGCGACAGCACTTCGCGCCGCTGCGCGATGCGGATCGCCGCCACCGTGGCGCGCAGCTCGGTCAGCGTATGGGCCACGGTGGCCGCCAGGCGCTGGCCGGCCTCACTCAGCGCCAGCGCGCGGTGGCTGCGCTTGAACAGCGCCACGCCCAGATCGTCTTCCAGCGCGGCGACCTGCCGGCTCACTGCCGACTGCGTGAGAAAGCGCTCGGCCGCGGCCTTGGTGAACGAGAGGTGGCGGGCCGCGGCGTCGAACACCACCAGGCGGTCGAGCGGGGGCAGGCGGTACGGATCTTTTTGCATGCGTTTGAAGAATGCGAGGTGTTCCGAATCATCGCTTGAAGCAGACGACTGCAGGAGAGACTATGGGGTTGTGCGGGTTAGTACGTATCGCTCTACATGTTCGCAGAGAATGCCAAACCCGCCGCAGGAGCCCCCCATGAAGACCCCCACCACCGCTTTTGCGCGCCGCCTGCGCCGCCACGATTTTCTGCGCCTGGACCAGCCCCGCCAGCTGTGCCTGCGCGCCGAGCGCGGCACGCTGTGGGTGACGATCGACAACCAACCTGACGACATCGTGCTGCAAGCCGGCGAGCGCGTCGTGCTCGATGGCAACTACCGCGCGCTGGTCACCGCACTCGGCGCGGACGCGGCATTCAGCGCCACGCCGCTGCAGCGCGGCCAGTCCTTCGCCGAGCGCGTCGCCGAGTTCTTTGCCGGCGCACCGCTGTCGCGCGTCTGGTCGTGAACACCCAGGTGCAGGCGCTGCAGCCGCTGCCCCAGGGCCCCTACCCTGTGGCCATGATCGAGCAGCTGATGCTGGCCGACGGCCGCCGCGTGATCGTGCGGCCGGTGTTGCCGCAAGACGCTGCCGGTGAACAGGCGCTCGTGACGGCGATGTCGCCGAACTCGCGGCGCATGCGTTTTCACGGCGCGGTGTCGCAGCTGCCGGCGAGCCTGCTGCGCCAGATGACGGACATCGACTACCGGCGCCACGTGGCGCTGGTGGCCGAAGCCTTGGTCGATTCGGACACCACGGAGTTGATCGCCGACGCGCGCTACGTGGTGCGCAGCGACAGCCCCGAGCAAGGCGAATTCGCCATCGCCGTGGCCGACGCCTGGCAAGGCCTTGGCCTGGGCCGCAGGCTGCTCAAACGCCTGGCCGAGCATGCCTGCCGCCACGGTGTGCGCCGGCTCGACGGCTCGGTGCTGGTGGGCAACCATACGATGCTGGCCATGATGCAAATGCTGGGCGCGTGGATTCGCGACGACCCCGATGACGCCACGCTGATGCGCGTCAGCCTGGCCTGCCCCGCGCCGGCTTGCGGCGAGTGCCCGGTGACGCCGCGACTCGACGCCTAACGTTCAAGCTAAGTTGACTATCGAGCGGCGCGCGCAGACGGGATCCTGGCCACAGCCGTCGGGTCGCCCAGCGTGAGATTCAGTCGTGTGGCTTCGATCACAAGTTGCACCACCGTGTCGCGACGAAGCGTGCTGGCCTGGCGCAACTCGAGCGTGGCCATTTCGTACTTGCCGCCCGCCTTCAGCCGCGGCTCGATGTGCCGCAGCCGCTGGCCGCGAAAGAACCCGAAGAGCACGCGTTCCGGCTCCGCCCGGATGATCAGCACCGGGCCGTTGGCGAGGTACACGAGGTGCCCCCACTTCAGCCGCTCTTGAAGTTCGGGCGCGGCGTCGCGCACGGTGTTGCGCAGCGCCACGACAAAGCTTTGTTGCCAGTGCGTGAGGCAGTCGATGTACTCGTCGGGCGTCGTCGCCGGCGTCAGGATCATCTTCATGGCTTGCGTGCTCCTGGCGTCGCGGTCATCACAAACGACACCGCTGCTGTCAAGGAGGCAGCATGCCTTTCGCCACCAGCACCGCCCGCGCCGCGTCGCTGCCCAGCCATGCCAGCAGCGCCTGCACCGCCGCCGCGTCGCGCGTGGCCAGTGCCGGCGCGCCGCTGTATTCGGTGTAGTTCTGCACCTCGGCCGGCAGGGGCCCCACCAGCGTGACGCCAGGCACGACCAGGATCTCGCTGATCTGGTGGATGGCGAGGTCGGCCTCGCCCGTCACCAGCCGTGTCGCCACCGTGCCGCCGGGCACGAGCACGGCCTTGGCCTTGATCTGCTCGGCCATGCCCCAGCGCTCAAACAGTTGCGCCAGGTAGATGCCGCTGGAGCCCCCCGCGGCGGGGTCGATATAGGCCACCTTGCGCGCCGCCACCAGCGTGCGCTGGAAGGCCGTCACGCTGCTGATGTCGGGCAGCGGCGAACCGGCCTTCACGGCCACGCCAATGGCCACGCGCGCCAGCGGCCGGCCGCTGTCGGCGGCGAGCTTGCCGGCCTGCGCCATCTGCGCGAGCGCGGCCGGTGGCGCCACCACCAGGTCGAAGGCTTCGCCGCCACCGATGCGCCGCACCAGCGCGCCGGCGGTGTCGTTGTCGATCACCAGCTTGTGGCCGGTGTTGCGCTCGAACTCGGCCGCCAGCGCCACCACCACCGGCTTGAAGGCGCCGGCGCTGAGCACCTTGAGCTCGGTCGCACCGAGCCACGTCGGCAGGCACAACAGGCCAGCGAGGCAAGCGCTGAGTGCACGCATGGGATGGTCTCCGGCAATGGGGTCGAGCCGCAGCGTACCGCAAGGGGCAACGGCATGCCGGCTTACAGTGCGCCGACCTTTACCTGCCGCGCCCGCCATGCACATCACCATCGCCCCCGACGTGCGCCTCTTCGTCGACGTCGAAGGCGCCGGCCTCGTACCCGATGGCAGCGCGATGCGCGAGAAGCCGACGCTGCTGTTGCTGCACGGCGGGCCGGGCTACGACCATTCGGGATTCAAGCCGGTCTTCAGCCAGCTCGCCGACGTGGCGCAGATCGTCTACGTCGACCACCGCGGGCATGGCCGAAGCAGCCGGCGGCCTGCTGGCGAGTGGACGCTGGACACCTTCGCCGACGATGTGGTGCGCTTATGTACGGCGTTAGGCATCGTCAAACCCATCGTGCTCGGCCAGTCGTTCGGCGGCTTCGTGGCGCAGCGCTACCTCGCGCGCCACCCGCAGCACCCGGCCAAGGTGGTGCTGTCCAGCACCTCGCACCACATGGGGCTTGAACGCAAGCTGGCGATGTTCGAAGCGCTGGGTGGCGCGCCGGCGCGCGAGGCGGCGGCGGCGTTCTGGAACGCACCGAACACGCAGACCTGGCAGCGCTACAACGAGGTCTGCACGCCGCTGTACAACACGCGGCCGTCCGACCCTGATGCCCGCAAACGCACCGTCTTCAACACCGACATCCTGTTCGCCTCGGCCAGCGGCGAGCAGCGCACGATGCAGCTGTTGCCGGGCCTGGCCCGCGTGTGCTGCCCGGTGCTGGTGATGGCCGGCGCCTGCGACCCGGTCACGCCCTTGCTCGATGCGCAGGAGATTGCCGCGGCCATTCCATCACCCTGGGGCCGCCTGGTGACGTTCGCCAACGCCGGGCATGGCAGCTGGCGCGACGAGCCCGAGGCGGCGATGGCGGTGCTGCGCGAGTTCATCGTGGCGGCCTGACTCGAAGGCCCGACGAACCGTCTTGCATTGGTACAGTCAAGCGCATGCGCTGAGCCGCTCACGCACTCAAGCCCACTCAAGCGCCAAAGGGACCGTGCATGACTATCCATCCCGCCCCGCCAGCCGACGCCACCACGATCGCCCAGGCCTTCGCCAACGCGCACCCGCCGCTGACGCGCGCGCAGGCGCTGATCGAGGCCGAGCGCTGCTACTACTGCCATGACGCGCCTTGCGTCACCGCCTGCCCCACCGGCATCGACATCCCCTCGTTCATCGCGCGCATCGCGCAAGACAACCTGCGCGGCTCGGCCGAGGCCATCCTCGGCGCCAACCCGCTCGGCGGCATGTGCGCGCGTGTGTGCCCGACCGAAGTGCTGTGTGAAGCCGCCTGCGTGCGCCACACGAACGAAGACAAGCCGGTGGAGATCGGCCTGTTGCAGCGCCATGCCACCGACGCCTACTTCGCCGCCCCCGGCGCGCCGCTCTTCACCCGCGCCGCGCGCAGCGGCCGCCGCGTCGCCGTGGTCGGCGCCGGCCCGGCCGGGCTGGCCTGCGCGCATGGCCTGGCGCGGCTCGGGCACGAGGTGGTGATCTTCGACGCCCGCGGCAAGCCCGGCGGGCTGAACGAATACGGCATCGCCGCGTACAAGACCACCGATGGTTTTGCGCAGGCCGAAGTGCAGTGGCTGTTGTCCATCGGTGGCATCGAATTGCGCTGCGGCCAGCAGCTCGGGCGCGACATCACGCTCGATGGTTTGCGCCGCGATTTCGACGCCGTCTTCCTGGGTCTTGGTCTGGCCGGCGTGAACAGCCTGGGCATCCCCGAGCCCGCACTGGCCGAGGCCGGTGGCCTGGCCAACGCTGTCGACTTCATCGCCGTGCTGCGCCAAGCCTCGGACCTGGCGCGGGTGGGTGTCGGCCGCCACGTCATCGTCATCGGCGGCGGCATGACGGCGGTGGACGCGGCGGTGCAATCGAAGATGCTGGGTGCCGAGACCGCGACCATCGTCTACCGCCGCGGGCCGCAAACCATGTCGGCGTCGTTGCACGAGCAGGACTGGGCGCAGACGCAGGGCGTGCTGATCCGTCACTGGGCGGCGCCGGTGGAAGTGCTCGCAGCCGACGGCGCGATCAGCGGCGTGCGCTTCGCGCGCACTGCGCTGGTGGACGGCAAGCTCGTGGCCACGGGCGAGCAGTTCAGCTTGCCGGCCGACAGCGTGCTGCGCGCCGTCGGCCAGACCTTCCGGGCTGAGGCTGTGGGTTCAGGTTTGACGTTAGCCGGCGGTCGCATCCAGACCGACGCCGAAGGCCGCACCTCGCTGCCCGGCGTCTGGGCCGGCGGTGATTGCCGTGCCGGTGGCCGCGACCTCACGGTCGAGGCGGTGGAACATGGCAAGTTGGCGGCGCATTCGATGCACGCGGCCTTGAATCAATCGCCCGGCCGCGGCGAAGGAGCCTGACATGGCCGACCTTCGTTGCACCTTCGCCGGCATCACCAGCCCCAACCCCTTCTGGCTGGCCTCGGCGCCGCCCAGCGACAAGGCCTACAACGTCAATCGCGCCTTCGAAGCCGGCTGGGGCGGTGTGGTCTGGAAGACGCTGGGCGAAGACGGCCCGCCCATCGTCAACGTCAGCGGCCCGCGTTACGGCGCGCTGCACTCGGCGGACCGGCGTGTGATCGGCTTCAACAACATCGAGCTCATCACCGACCGGCCGCTGCGCACCAACCTCGACGAGATCCGCCAGGTCAAACGCGACTGGCCCGAGCGCGCCATGGTGGTCTCGCTGATGGTGCCGTGCGAAGAGCAGGCCTGGAAG
>JANLYV010000328.1:0-8393 GCA_031365825.1 Rubrivivax sp.
GTGGCAACGGATGCAGACGTACATCTTCGAGCTCGACATCATCGGCTTCACACCGGGTTCGGCATGGGGCCGGGCCGCGCTGTATTCGGCCTGGGTCTGGCGCAATTTGGGCGCCAGTGCTTCGACAACCGGAGCAAGGGCGGGAGCAGGGGCGGGGGCGGGTCGGCGAGTGGGCATGGCGGTCGGCGCGTGGAGGCGTCGGGTGTCTGCGTCGAGGCAGGTATTGTCCTATGAAATGGGGCGGGACGAGATTGGGCCGACTACCAGTGGGCGCCGGGGGTTCACCGAGGCGCCCGCGGCAAGCGGGATCAGGTCAGCGCGCCGGGCGCCGCTTTGCTGGCGAACGCGGTGATGCGCACCTCGCAAACGATGCCGCGAGGTTGGCCTTGGCGCCAATGCACTTCGCCGCCCAACAGCTTGATGCGCTTGCGCACGCCACCCAGGCCCAGGCCTTGTGACCAGGTCTGCGGATCACCGCCGACCCCGTTGTCGGCGACCACAAGGTGCAGCGCTTGCCGCGCCACGGCCAGACGCACCGACACCTGCGTCGCCTGTCCGTGGTGCAGCGTGTTGCTCACCAGTTCGCGCAGCACGCGCGTGATGGCCGACCACTGCACCATGCTCAGCCGCAGGTCTTCATCGAAACGCGCCGACCATTCGAGCTCGACGCGTGCGGCCGCCATGCGCTGCGCGATGTCGGTCTTCCACTCGGCGATGGCGTGCGACAGCAGATGCTCACTCGCCGCCAGGCCGCGTGTGAGTGTCTTCAGGTCTTTCAGCGTCTGCCGCACGTAGTCTTCGACCTCGGGGTTGGGCGCCTGGTACATCAGCGTCAGCAGCCGTGCGCCGATGTCGTCGTGCAGGTCCTGGGCGATGCGCTGGCGCTCTTCGTTGCGGCCGCGTTCGACCGCCAGGTCGTAAGCCACGGCACGGCGCAGCTGTTCGACCACGCGGTCGGCCAGGCGCGCGTCTTCGCGCGTGAAAATGCGCTGGCCGCGCCGCGCAAATCGCAGCATCAGCGCACGGCGTTCGCGCGGGCCGGCGCCGCCGTGCCCATCGCCGGGCTCGAGCACCGGCACCAGCAACAATGCGCCGCCACCGGCGACGCGGGCATGGGCTACAGGCTGCAACCAGCGCTGCACTTCCAGTGGCTCGAACAGATCACGCAGCAAGGCTGCAAGTTGCTGTGCGTGGCGTTCGGGGTGGGCCTGCACCTCGCGCGCTGCACGGTAAAGCTGCTCGAAGATGCGCTCGGTCGTGAGTGCGTGGCTGGCCAGAAGCCTGTCAAAGAGCCACTGCCGCGCTGCGGCATACAGGCCGAGCGCGAGGAACACCACCACCGTCAACGACGCCACCGGGCTGAGCGAGAAGACGGCGATGAAGAGTACGTCGAGCGAGGCTGCCACCGTGCTGATGCTGGCCAGCAGCACGAACTCGCGCATGGCCTCGCGCGAACGCAGCAGGAAGGGCGCGAGCAGCAAGGCCGCAAGCCAGAGGCTGATGGCAACGATCAAGTCCGCCAGCCACGACGTCAGTTGCCGCTCAAACGCCGGTGCCATCAGCACTGCCAGCGTGAGCAGCAGCACCGCAGCCAACGCCGACAGCACCAGCCGGCGCACGAGGCGGGCCGCTGGATTGGGCGGCCTGCGACGCTGCGCCATAGTGATGCCAACGGCGGCCAGCGCGCCGCACGACATGAACGCCTGCAGGCCATACCAGGCTCCAGTCAGTGCGCCGCTGGCGATCAGCGCACAGGCCGCGCCCGCCACAAGCCACAGGCCCGTTGCCAGCCAGCGCACGTGGCGCAGCGGCTCGGGAAACAGCAGCAGCGCGTGCAAGGCGGCGCCGACGCTGACGATGTCCAGCGTCGCGCGCAGCGGCATGTCCAGCGCTGCGAGGGGCCAGGGCAAGCCCAGCCCGCGTGCCGAGTCTGCGGCCAGGAACATGAGCCCGCCACTCTGGCCAAGGCAGCAAAGCAGGTAGAGCGCGTTGTTGGCATGCGGACGTGACAGTGCCACCACCGCGCCGATCAAGGCCAGCAGCAACGCCAGCGCCGCCAATGGCCAGGGCCACCAACCAAGGCCGACCAAGCCGCGCGGCACCATCGCCACGCTGTTGCGGCTGCCGTCCTGCCACTCGAACGTAAGCGGCCCAGCGGCTGCGGCCTGCTGCAGTGACCGGTGGAACTGCACCAGTGCGCGGCGCGCGTCGTCGTTGACGGTCCAGCGCGGCGACAGCGTCAACGCGGTACCAGGCAGGGCGATGCGCTGGCCGTTCGCAGCCACCAACGCGTGCAGCGGCTGGTCGAGATGGGGCGTCAGTTCGGCCAGCGTGCTGGCACTCAAGATGAGCTGACCGGTGACGTCGCGCTCCAGCTGCAGCGGCAGGTGCGGCGCGTCGGCAAGCCAGCGCATCCAGCCGAAGATCGCAAGGCAGGCCGCCAGCGTGAAGGCCACCAGCCCGCGCAGGCGCCAGCCGACCCAGTGCCCCAGCAGCGAGGGCCGCAGCGCCGGCGGCGCGCCGCGCACGCCTGGCGCCTCGCTGTCGAGAGCAGGCGCGGTGATCGCCATGCGCAACTTCTGTCTGTTAGCCGCGGCGCGGTTGGCCGCTGCCGCGCGGTCTCATACCAGCCCTTGCTTGCTCGCCAGCACTGCCGCCTCGGCGCGGCTGGAGACGTTGAGCTTCTTGTAGATCGACTTGATATGGTCGTTGACCGTGAACCACTTGATGCCCATCAGGTTGGCAATTTCCTTGATGGTGAAGCCTTTGCTGAGGTAGGTGAGCACCTCGGTTTCACGCGGCGTCAGCCGCTCGTAGTCCAGTGGCGCTTCCAGTGCAACGGGGCGGCTGGTCTGGAAGCTGCTGGTATTGAGGAACCCGGCATCGCTGTTGCGCGCGTCGCCCTGGCGAAAGTGGCCCAGCAGCCGCCGCGCAATGGCCGGCGACAAGGGCGGCTGGCCGCGCACGATGCGCTGCAGTTCTTCGACCAGCACCTCGAAACGGTCTTCCTTCAAAAGGTAGCCGTCGGCACCGCATTGCAGTGCCGGGAATAGGTGATCGTCGTCGGAGTAAAGCGTGGTCACGATCTTCGTGCCGGGGTAGCGCGCGAGTTCGGTCAAAAGCTCCATGCCGTTGCCGTCGGGCAGCTCGAGGTCGACCAGGATCAGCTTGTAGTGGTTGCCGCTACCGTCATCGGGTGCGGCGCGGATGTGGCGACGCGCGGTCTCCAGGTCGCCGGCTTCGGTGATCTGGTGCGTATCACTGAAACTTTCGCGCACCACGCGGCACAGGAAGCTGCGTGCCACCGGGTTGTCTTCGAGGATCAAGACCTTGATGCCCATCGGCGGCTCCTGCGCATTTGACCTGCGGCATGCTAGCGCACCGCCTGGGCGATTCACCCATGAAACGCCCACTCCTTAGGGGGTGGACACCCCCCTACTTCTACAATCCCGCCAATGCCCCAAGCCCTGCACATCCTCATTGCCAATGACGACGGTTACCTCGCGCCCGGCCTGGCCGCGCTGGTGCGCGCATGCGAGGGCCTGGGCCATATCGACGTCATCGCGCCGGAACAGAACGCCAGTGGCACGTCGAACGCATTGACATTGCACCGGCCACTCTCGGTGTTCGAGGCACGCACGGGTGACGCGAAGGGTTTTCATGTCGTCAGCGGCACACCGTCGGACTGCGTGCACGTCGCCCTCACCGGTGTCTTGCCGCGCCGCCCCGACCTCGTGCTCTCGGGCATCAACAACGGCGCGAACATGGGCGACGACACGCTCTATTCGGGCACCGTGGCCGCAGCCATGGAAGGCTTCCTGTTCGGTGTGCCGGCGATCGCGTTTTCGCAGTCGGAAAAGGGCTGGGCGCATCTCGACGCGGCCGCCGCCACGGCGCGTTCGATCATCGACGCCGTGCTGGCGCAGCAGCGCACGACCCCCTTTCTGCTCAACGTCAACATCCCGTGCCGCGCGGATGCGATCAACCTGCCGCGGCGCATCACGCGGCTGGGTCGTCGCCATGCGAGCGAGCCGGTGGTGCGCCAGACCAGCCCGCGCGGCGAAACCATCTACTGGATCGGGCCTGCCGGTGACGCGCGCGAAGCCGGCGCCGGCACCGACTTTCACGCCGTGGCGCAAGGCGAGGTGTCGATCACGCCGTTGCAGGTCGACCTCACCGACCACGCCTCGCGCGGCGCCTGGGGTGCGGTGTTCGACGGCGCGGCATGAGTGTGGCGCCGAGGTCGCCGCGGTGACGCGCAAGGCTACATCCTCGCGCTTTCCGCTGGGGCTTGACCGCGTCGGCACGACCGCCACGCGCACGACCGCGCAGACCTTGCGCCCCCAGCGTCTGTTGCACGACGCCGCACGCGATGCGGCGCGTGATCAAGCGCCCAGCGGCCTGGGTCTTGACTCTGCCGTCGTGCGTGCACGGCTGGTCGATCGGCTGCGCGCCGCGGGCATCGGCGACGAAGCCGTGCTGGCCGCCATGGCGCGTGTCGAGCGCCACCACTTCGTCGACACCGCCCTGGCCAACCAGGCCTATGAAGACACCTCCCTGCCCATCGGCCATGGCCAGACGATCTCCAAGCCTTCGGTGGTGGCGCGCATGCTGGTGTTGCTGCGCGAGCGTCCCGGTGCGGGGCCGGAACAAGGCCTGGGCAAGGTGCTCGAGATCGGTACGGGCTGTGGCTACCAGGCGGCGTTGCTGGCCTTGCTGGCGCGCCGCGTGGTGTCTATCGAACGTGTGAAGGCCTTGCACGAGGTGGCGCGCGTCAACCTCGAAGCCGTGCGCGGACATCAGGTGCGCCTGGTCTTCGGTGACGGGCGACTGGGCCATGCACCCAACGCGCCTTACGACAGCATCATCGCCGCCGCAGGTGGTGATGCGCTGCCGCCGGTGTGGCTCGATCAACTGGCCGATGGCGGCCGGCTGGTGGCGCCTATGCACGACGCCAAGAGCGGCGGTCAGCTGCTGCATGTGGTCGACAAACGTGACGGCGTGTGTCGCCACCAGCATCTCGATGCGGTGCACTTCGTCCCTCTAAAATCCGGCACGGTATGAACAGCGAGATGAGCCCTTGATGAATGTGCACGCACCGGCCCTGGGCCACTTCCTGGCGCGGGTCATGCCGCTGGGCTTCGCGGCCTTGTTGGCGGCTTGCGCGAACACTGCGAGCATGGCGCCTGTGGAAGACCGCAACTCGGGTAGCCGCGCTGCAGTGGCGCCAGGTACTGCGGCCTCGTCCGCGGCCGGCCAAAGTGCCGAGGTGCCGGCCAAGGTCTTGCCTGGTGCCGAGAACGCCGGCAAGCCTGGCTACTACAGCATCAAGCCGGGCGACACGCTCATCCGCATCGGCCTCGACCAGGGCCAGAACTGGCGCGACATCGCGCGCTGGAACAACATCGAAAACGCCAACCTGATCGAGGTCGGCCAGGTGCTGCGTGTGGTGCCGCCGGGGGTCGACCCCGCGGCCGCCAAGCCGGCCGTGGTCGCGGCCGTCACCCGCCCGGTGGTGCCGCCCGCGGCGGCAGGTGCCGCATCGGCGCCGCCACCACCAGCGCCGCGCGACGGCGATGAAGACGTGAACTGGGCCTGGCCCGCAGCCGGCCCGGTGGCCGCGGCTTTCGAAGAAGGCCGCAACAAGGGGCTGGCCATCGCCGGCCGCACCGGTGACCCGGTGCTCGCGGCGGCCGATGGTCGCGTGGTCTATGCCGGCTCCGGACTGCGTGGCTACGGCAACCTGATCATCATCAAACACAACGCCACGTACCTCACGGCCTACGCCCACAACCAGGCCTTGTTCGTCAAGGAAGACCAGGCCGTGCGGCGCGGCCAGCGCATTGCCGACATGGGCGCCACCGACGCCGAGCGCGTGCAGCTGCACTTCGAGATCCGGCGCCTGGGCAAGCCCATCGACCCGGCCAAGCTGCTTCCCGCGCGTTGAGTCACGCAAGCTGCGTGTAGCGTTTCCCTGAGGTGTGCCGCGGTGCTTGCGCCGCTAGCATGCGCCCGGTCTTGACCATGCCCGGGAGCCGTGTTTGCAGCTTGTGCAGCTCGTTGTCAGCGGAATCGCGCAGGGCTGCATCTATGGGCTGATCGCCCTCGGTTTCGTGCTCATCTACAAGGCCACCGAAACGGTGAGTTTTGCGCAGGGTGAGCTGATGATGCTGGGCGCCTTTTGCGGTCTGGCCTTGATGACCATGCTCGGCTTCCCGTTCTGGCTGGCAGTGCCGGCGTCGATTGCCGCGATGGCACTGCTGGGCTTTGCGGCTGAGCGGCTGGTGATCCGCCCGGTGCTCGGGCAGCCGGCGTTCGCGATCGTGATGCTGACCATCGGCATAGGTTACGTGGCGCGTGGGCTCATCACCATGATTCCGGCCATCGGCACCGAGACGCACACGCTGCCCGTGCCCTACAAGGACGCGGTCGCGAAGTGGGGCGAGCTGGTGATCAACATCGAGCAGATGGTGGTCATCGCCGCCACGGCACTGTTGTGTGGCCTGCTGTTCCTGCTGTTCCGCTTCAGCCGCGTCGGCATCGCCATGCAAGCCTCGTCACAGAACCAGCTCGCCGCCTACTACATGGGCATCCCGGTGCAGCGGCTCAACGGTCTGGTGTGGGGGCTGGCGTCGGCGGTGGCAGCGGTGGCCGGCCTGCTGCTGGCCCCCATCACCTTCGTGCACGCCAACATGGGTTTCATCGGCCTCAAGGCTTTCCCTGCGGCGGTGGTGGGCGGCTTCGGCAGCCTGCCCGGGGCCATCGTCGGCGGGCTGGTCATCGGCATCGTCGAGGCGCTGTCGGGCTTTTATCTGCCCGAAGGTTTCAAGGACATCGCCGCCTACGTCGTGGTGCTGATCATGCTGATGGTCAAGCCCAACGGCCTGTTCGGCGAGACGCTGCGCAAGAAGGTCTAACGAGCATCAGACACTGACATGCGCTTCATCTTCAAGACCCGCTACGACCAGGACATCACGCTCGCGCGCCACGGCGGCCACCACTTCTGGTACGCGCTGCTGCTGCTGGCCTTGTTCACGGCGCCCTGGTGGCTGGAAAGCTACGGCCTGGCGCAGCTCACCTTCATCCTCATCTACGGCGTGGTCGCCCTGGGGTTGATGCTGCTGGCCGGCTTCACCGGTCTCTTCTCCATCGGCCACGCGGCCTTCCTCGGCGTCGGCGCCTACACGCAGGCGGTGCTGGCTGGCATGGGCTGGCCCTTCCCCTTGTCGCTGGCGGCGGCGGCGGCGCTCTCGTCCATCGTCGGCGCGGTGGTGGGCCTGCCGGCGCTGCGCGTGAAAGGCATTTACCTCGGCATCGCCACGCTGTCCTTCGGCTTCATCGTCGAAGAAGTGCTGGCGCGCTGGGAATCGGTGACCGGTGGCAATGCCGGCAAGCAGGTGGGGCAGGTGCAGATGTTCGGCTGGACGGCCGACAGCGGCGAGTCCTTCTACTTCGTATGTCTGGTCGTCACCGTGCTTTGCACGTTAGTCGTCCTGAACCTGCTGCGCAGCCCGACCGGCCGCGCCTTCGTCGCCATCCGCGACAGCGAGATCTCGGCGCAGAGCATGGGCATCCACCTGGCGTACTACAAGACGCTGTCGTTCGCCATCTCGGCCGCCTTGGCCGGCATCGGCGGTGCCCTTTACGCGCACATGATCAAATTTCTCTCGCCTGAACAGTTCAACATCATCCAGTCGATCGACCTGTTGCTGATGGTGGTCATCGGCGGCCTGGGCAGCGTGCACGGTGCCTTCCTCGGCGCAGCGTTTCTCATCGGCATGCCGCAGGCCATCTCGGGCTTGAAGGACTACCTGCCCGATGCGGTGGCCAACGCACCTGGCTTGAAGTCGGCGATCTACGGCGCGGTGCTGATCCTCTTCGTGCTGTTCGAGCCGCTGGGCATGTATGGGCGCTGGCTCAAGGTGCGCACCTGGTTTCAGCTGTTCCCGTTCTACCGGCGCGGCCTGTTCAAGCGGCAAAAGGCGTTCCAGAAATCGGACCGGCTGAAATGAGAAGCGCTGACTCGTTGCCGATGCTGCAAGCACGCGACCTGCAAGTGCGCTTCGGCGGCGTGCTGGCCGTGAACAAGGTGAGCTTCGATGTGAGGCGCGGCGAGGTCTTCACGCTCATCGGCCCCAACGGTGCCGGCAAGACGACGGTGTTCAACCTCATCAGCCGCATCTACACCGCCAGCGCCGGCGACATCCAGTTCGAAGGCCAAGCGCTGATGAACGTGCCGCCGCACGCCGTGGCGCAACTTGGCATTGCGCGCACCTTCCAGAACATCGAACTCTTTGAGCACGCCACCGTGCTGCAGAACCTGCTCATCGGACGCCACATCCATCACCCGCGGCGCCTGTGGGCGGAGATGTTCTTTGTGCCTGCGGTGCGCG
>JANLYV010000545.1:0-1974 GCA_031365825.1 Rubrivivax sp.
GTCGACAAGTGCACGCGGCGCTGGCCTGCCTCCATGGACACCGCGGCCGCCTCCACCAGCGACACCCTTGCGGCGCGAGCCAGTGGTGCCAACGCGATCGCACAAGAGTCAGCCGTGTAGTGCCCGGCCACCAGCCCCGGCACCATGCCCGAATACATCTGCCGCGCAAACGGCGTGATCAGCATCACCTCGGTGCCGGGCAAAGGCTGCTGCGCCAGTTCGCGCAGCACATGCACATGGGCGTGCCCGCCGCCGAGCAGCAACAGCCGCTTCATTGATTTACGGGTCGACCTGCAGATCGGCGACGAAGCCCAGGGTGTCGACGCCGGTGTTGTCGCTGTCGGCGCCGATGAGCACAGCATGGACCGGCGGCACCTCGCGGCTCTCGTCACCGAATGCGCGCCGAAAGTCGGCGGCAACGTCGCGTTGTTCGGTGAACCAGTTGGCGTTGCCGTCGCGGCTGCTGCGCAGCACGATCAGGCGCACGCGGCGCGTGAACGCGTTGTCGAGCGCGGTATCGCGCGGGAGTTCGTGGTCCCACACATAACAAAGCGTGGCCGTGGGCAGCGGCTCACCCACGCGCGAGCTGGCCACACGCAACAGCTGGCGCTCGACGAAGGGCACCTTGTCCAGCGGCAGGTCGAAACTCAGACACACGCGCAGCGCCACATCGTCGCTGCTGCGTTGACGCAGGTCAGCTTTGGCGTTGCCTTGCACCAGGCGCCACGACCAGCCGAGCGTGCGCACGGCCACCGGCTTGGCGAATTCGTGGACCAGGTTGGCGTAGGAGTGCTGCGTCTGCACGCGTACGGCCAGACGGCCGTCCTGCTGCGTGGCGCTGAAGAGGGTGAGCGGCTTGGCCGCTTGCGGCAGGCCGACCACGCGCCAATGTTTGTCCAGATGGCTGGCATCGACCACCGGGCTGGGCAGCAAGGCCGAGTCCATCGCCAGCACCGCGCTAACGGCGAAAATGAGCGTCATCGCACCCGCACGCCGCCAGTGGCGCCAAGCCCTGGCCGCAGCCGCACTAACCACGCTGCCAGGCATGCAACTTCTCGACCCAGCGCAGTAGCGCCAGAGGCTGGTGCGCCCGCTTCCATTCGCCCGCCGCGTATTTGTTGGCCTCGGCCAAGGTCGGGTAGATGTGGATCGTGCCCAATATCTTGCTCAAGCCCAGGCCATGTCTCATCGCCAGAATATATTCGGCCAACAAGTCGCCGGCGTGCACGCCGACGATGGTGACGCCGAGGATCTTGTCCTTGCCCGGCACGGTGAGCACCTTGACCCAGCCATGCGCAGCGCTGTCGGCGATGGCGCGGTCGAGGTCATCGATGCCGTAGCGCGTGACCTCCACCGCGATGCCCTGCTCCTTGGCTTCTTGCTCGTTCAGGCCGACGCGCGCGACTTCGGGGTCGATGAAGGTCGCCCACGGGATGACCGAGTAGTCGGCCTTGAACTTCTTGAACGTGCCGAAGAGGCCGTTCACCGCGGCGTACCAGGCCTGGTGCGCGGCGGTGTGCGTGAACTGGTAAGGCCCGGCCACATCGCCCGCTGCCAGGATGTTGGGGAAGTTGGTCTCCAGGTATTCGTTGACCGTCACAGTGCGGTTCACGGCCACACCCAGCTCTTCGAGGCCGAAGCCCTTGAGCCGCGCCACACGGCCCACCGCGCACAGCAGCACATCGAATTCAATGCGCTTCTCTTGGCCGTTAGTTTCCACGACGATGAACTTGGCGTCGCCCACCTTCTCGCAGCGCAGCGCCTTGTGGCCGGTGAGCACGGTGACGCCATCGGCTTCGAGCGCCTTGCGCGCATAGTCCGAGACCTCCTGGTCTTCGCGGATCATGATGCGCGGCGCCATCTCGACCTGCGTCACCGCCGAGCCCAGCCGCGCGAAGCTCTGCGCCAACTCGCAGCCGATGGGCCCGCCACCCAGCACCACCAGGCGCCGCGGCTGCTCGCGCAGGCCCCACA
>JANLYV010000550.1:0-8377 GCA_031365825.1 Rubrivivax sp.
ATCGCCTTCGGCATGGGCATCGACAAGCCCGACGTGCGCTTCGTGGCGCACCTCGACCTACCCAAGAACATCGAGGCCTACTACCAGGAGACCGGCCGCGCCGGGCGCGACGGCGCGGCTGCCAATGCCTGGATGAGCTACGGCCTGGCCGACGTGGTGAACCAGCGCCGCATGATCGACGAGAGCGAAGCCGGCGAAGACTTCAAGCGGCGCCAGCGCGGCAAGCTTGACGCGCTGCTGGCGCTGGCCGAAGCGCATGACTGCCGCCGGGTGCGCCTGCTCGGCTACTTCGGTCAAGCCAGCGAGCCTTGTGGCAACTGCGACAACTGCCTGCTCGCGCCGGCCACCTGGGACGCGACCGAGGCTGCGCGCAAGGCGCTGTCGTGCATCTACCGCTTTCGCCAGCGCAACGGCCAGCGCTTCGGTGCAGGCCATCTGATCGACGTGCTGCGAGGCAAGGTGACAGAGAAGGTCACGTCCTACGGCCATGAGCAACTCAGCACCTTCGGCATCGGTGCCGACGTGAGCGAAGCACAGTGGCGCACGGTGCTGCGCCAACTCATTTCACTCGGCCACTTGCGCAGCGAGGGCGAGTTCAACACGCTCGAGCTCAATACCAGCGCGCGCGAAGTGCTGCGTGGCGATGTGCAACTGCACTTGCGCGTGCCCACCGATGCGCCACGCCGCAGCGGCAAGTCCGCCAAGGTCAGCCGCACGGCGCGCGGCAAGGCACCACCGCTGCCGCTGGATGACGCCGGCCAGCGGCGCTTCGACGCGCTGAAAGCCTGGCGCGCCGAAGTCGCGCGCGAGCACAACCTGCCGGCCTACGTCGTCTTCCACGACGCCACACTGGCCCAGATGGCTCGCGCACTGCCCGATTCGCTCGATGCGCTGTCTGGCATCAGCGGCGTGGGCGCGAAAAAGCTCGAAGCCTATGGCCGCGAGATTCTTCGTGTGCTGGAGACGGCGGGCTGATCTTCGGGTGAGCGGTGGTGGCCGGCGCGCCGGAGTCGGCTGGCTATGATCATCGGTTTGGCCTTTGCCCGCCCATGTTGCCCCGCCCTCTCGCGCTTCAACACCTGCCGCCGCTCGAAGCCCCCGCCATCAAGGTGCGGGGTGCGCGCACGCACAACCTGAAGAACATCGACCTCGACATCCCCAAGCACGCGCTGGTGGTGATCACGGGGCTGTCGGGTTCGGGCAAGTCGAGCCTGGCCTTCGATACGCTGTACGCCGAAGGCCAGCGGCGCTACGTCGAGAGCTTGTCGGCCTATGCGCGCCAGTTCCTGCAGTTGATGGACAAGCCCGACGTCGACGTCATCGAAGGCCTGAGCCCGGCCATCAGCATCGAGCAAAAGGCGACCAGCCACAACCCGCGCTCGACGGTCGGCACCATCACCGAGATCCACGACTACCTGCGCCTGCTCTACGCCCGCGCCGGCACGCCTTACTGCCCCGACCATGCGCTGCCGTTGCGCGCGCAAAGTGTGGGTCAGATGGTCGACGCCGTGCTGTCCCTGCCCGAAGACACGCGGCTGATGGTGCTGGCGCCGGTGGTGCGCGACCGCAAAGGCGAATTCGTCGAACTCTTCGCCGACATGCAGGCGCGCGGCTACGTGCGCTTTCGTGTGGGTGACGACGGCGTGCCCGGCGCTGTGGTGGAAGTGCAGGACCTGCCCAAACTGAAGAAGACCGAGAAGCACGACATCGACGTGGTCATCGATCGCCTCAAAGTCCGCACCGAATTCAAGCAGCGCCTGGCCGAGAGTTTCGAAGCCGCACTTCGTTTGGCCGAAGGCCGTGCCATCGCGCTGGAAATGGACGGCGGCCGCGAGCACCTGTTCAGCAGCAAGTTCGCCTGCCCGGTGTGCAGCTGGTCACTGCCCGAGCTCGAGCCGCGGCTGTTCTCGTTCAACTCGCCGGTGGGCGCCTGCACCACCTGCGACGGCCTGGGCCAGGTCACGGCCATCGACGCCGAGCGGGTGGTCACCTTCCCCAGCTTGAGCCTGGCTTCGGGCGCGGTGAAGGGCTGGGACCGGCGCAACCCCTACACTTTTTCGCTGTTGGAAAGTGTCGCCAAACACTACGCCTTCGACATCGATGCCGCGTTCGAGACCTTGCCCGAGCGCGCGCGCGAGGTGCTGTTGCACGGCTCGGGCAGCGAAGAGATCGAGTTCATCTACACGGCCGAAGGCAAAGGCGGCAAAGCGCGCAGCGTGAAGCGCCGGCATGCCTTTGAGGGCATCCTGCCCAACCTGGAGCGGCGTTTCCGCGAGACCGATTCGGTCACCGTACGTGAAGAGTTAGCGCGTTACCAGGCGGCCAAACCCTGCCCCGACTGCGGCGGCGCGCGCCTGCGCCGCGAAGCGCGGCATGTCTTCCTGCAGCACCTGGCGGACGACGGCCAGGCGCAGCGCGGCAAGGCTATCTTTGAAGTCGAGAGCGCGACGCTGGCGGCCAGCCTGGCCTACTTCGACGCGCTCAAGCTCGAAGGCAACAAGGCCGACATCGCCGCCAAGATCGTGCGCGAAATCCGCTCGCGGCTGAAGTTCCTGAACGACGTCGGCCTGACCTACTTGAGCCTGGACCGCGGCGCCGACACGCTCAGCGGCGGCGAGGCGCAGCGCATCCGCCTGGCCAGCCAGATCGGCAGCGGCCTCTCCGGCGTGATGTACGTGCTGGACGAGCCCAGCATAGGCCTGCACCAGCGTGATAACGAGCGACTGATAGGCACACTCAAACACCTGCGCGACCTCGGCAATTCGGTGCTCGTGGTCGAGCACGACGAAGACATGATCCGCGCCGCCGACCATGTCGTCGACATGGGCCCGGGTGCTGGCGTGCACGGCGGGCATGTGGTCGCGCAAGGCACGCCGGATGAGCTGGCGGCGAGCACCGAGTCGCTAACCGGCCGGTATCTCGCGCACACGCTGCGCATCAAAGTGCCCAAGCGCCGGCGCAAGGCGCAGGGCGGGGTCGACGCACACACGCTGCACATCGCCGGCGCGCGCGGCAACAACCTCAAAGGCGTGGATGTCGACATCCCGCTGGGCCTGTTCACCTGCGTCACCGGCGTCAGCGGCTCGGGCAAGAGCACGCTGGTGAACGACACGATCTACGCCGCCGTGTCGAGGAAGCTCTACCAGAGCCACGCCGAGCCGGCGCCGCACGACCGCGTCGAGGGGCTGGAGCTGTTCGACAAGGTCATCAATGTCGACCAGAGCCCCATCGGCCGCACGCCGCGCAGCAACCCGGCGACCTACACCGGCCTCTTCACGCCCATGCGCGAACTCTTCGCCGAAGTGCCGGCGGCGCGCGAGCGCGGCTACGGTGCCGGGCGCTTCAGCTTCAACGTCAGCGCGGCCTCGGGCGGCGGCCGCTGCGAGGCCTGCGAAGGCGACGGCGTGATCAAGGTCGAGATGCACTTCCTGCCCGATGTCTACGTGCCCTGTGACACCTGTCGCGGCGCGCGCTACAACCGCGAGACGCTGGAGATCTTCTACAAGGGCAGGAACATCGCCGAGGTGCTGCAGATGACGGTGGAAGAAGCCCACGCCTTCTTCAGCGCCGTACCCAACCTCGCGCGCAAGCTGCAAACCCTGCTCGACGTCGGCCTGGGTTATGTGCGCCTGGGCCAGAGTGCGACCACGCTCTCTGGCGGCGAAGCGCAGCGCGTGAAGCTCGCGCTGGAGCTGAGCAAACGCGACACCGGGCGCACGCTGTACATCCTGGACGAGCCGACCACCGGCCTGCACTTCCACGACATCGGCCTGCTACTGGGTGTGCTGCACCAGCTGGCCGACGCCGGCAACACCATCGTCGTCATCGAGCACAACCTCGACGTCATCAAGACGGCAGACTGGGTCATCGACATGGGCCCTGAAGGCGGCGCCGGCGGCGGCCAGGTGGTGGTGGCGGGCACGCCCGAAGACGTGGCCGCATTTGCCGGCAGCCATACCGGGCGCTTCCTGAAAGCGGCGCTGGCCTAAGCTCGGGTTTGCGCCCATGGAGATGCCGCTATGCACATCGACTACTACCTCGCCCCACAGTCGCCCTGGACCTACCTCGGCCACGATCGATTCGTCGCACTCGCGCACAAGTACCAGGCCAGTGTGCGTGTGCTGCCAATGGACCTGGGGCAGATCTTCCCGGTCTCCGGTGGCCTGCCCCTGCCCAAGCGCGCGCCGCAGCGCCAGGCCTACCGGCTGGTGGAGCTGAAACGTTTCTCCGAAGCCCTGTCGCTGCCGCTGACGCTGCATCCGAAGTTTTTCCCCGTGCCCGGTGACGATGCCGCGCGGCTCATCACCTGCGTCGCGCAACACGATGGCGACGCCGCCGCGCTCACGCTCGCCGGGCGCGTGCTGGCGGCGGTGTGGGTACATCAGCAGAACATCGCCGACACGGCCACGCTGGCCGCGCTGCTGGCTGACGCTAACTTGCCAGATGAGCGCATGCAGCAGGCCACCGAGCCCGCCGTGCAGGCGGCCTATGCCGCGGCCACGCAAGCGGCCATCGATGCCGGCGTGTTCGGCTCGCCCAGCTATGTGGTCGATGGCGAGATCTTCTGGGGCCAGGACCGGCTCGATCTGCTCGAGCGCAAGTTGCGCGGGTGAAGCGCGTGGCCACAGGCCGGGCCCCGAGCGAAATCGCCGCACGCTGGCACTTGCGTTTGCTCGGCGGCTTCGAGCTCAGTGACGGCAACCTGGTACTGCACCGCCTGCCCAGCCGCGCGGCCATGCTCATCCTGGCGCGGTTGGCGCTGGCGCCGCAGCGCGACCACCCGCGTGAAGAGTTGATCGACCTGCTCTGGCCCGAGGCCGGCCGCGAGGTCGGGCGCAACCGGCTGCGCCAGGCTCTTTCGACGCTGCGCGCCGTGCTCGAGCCAGCGGGCGCGCTGGCGCCGTCCACGCCCATGCTGGTGGCCGACCGCCAGGTGCTGCGCCTGGCACCGGGCGCCCTCAGCAGCGACGTCGAGGCCTTGCGTCAGGCCATGCTCGAGCAGCACGCGCCGCGCGTCGCCGCGCTTTACCGGGGCGAGTTGCTGCCTGGCCATTTCGACGAGTGGGTGGTCGATGAACGACGCCTGCTCGACGCCGCGGTGACGCGGCTGCAACACGATGCTGCGGGCAGCGAGCTGCCGGCGGTAGTGCTCGGGCGTGCGGCGCCACCGCGCGTGGCGGTGGGCAAGACGTGGACGCCATCCCGGCACTGGCTGCCGTCCTACCTGACGCGCATGCTCGGCTACGAAGAGATTGGCGCCACGCTGGGTGCGGCGGTGCACGGCCATCGCCTGGTGCTGCTGCGCGGCCCTGGCGGGGCCGGCAAGACACGTCTGGCGGTGGAAGTGGCAAGGGCCTGTGCCGAAGTCGGCACGCGCGTGCCGTGGCCGGGTGCCGACGAGGTACAGCCCTTCGACGCCGTGGTGTTCGTGCCGCTGGCTGGCATCACCAGCGCTGCGGGCATGGCCGAAGCCGTGCTGCGCGCGCTGCGCAGCGAAGGTGCAGGCGGCGGTGATGCCGCGGCGCGGGTCGAGCTCACGCTGGCAGGGCGGCGCATGTTGCTCGTGCTCGACAACTTCGAGCAGCTCGTCGAAGCCGCGCGCGAGACCTTGCTGCACTGGTTGGCACAGCTGCCCGAGCTGCACCTGCTGGTGACATCGCGCCGCGCTTTGGCGGTGGACGGCGAGCACGAGGTGGCGCTGGCCGCGCTGGCCCTGCCCGCCATCGACGCCAGCCTGCAGGAACACGCGCGCAACCCGGCCGTGGCGCTTTTCGTCGACCGCGCACGCGCGGCACGCGCCAGCTTCAGCCTCACCCCGGCCAACCACCGGCGCGTGGCGCGCATCGTGCTGCTGCTGCAAGGCTTGCCGCTGGCGATCGAGCTGGCCGCTGCGCGTGTGCGCAGCATCGGCCTGCCGGAGATGCAGCGCATGCTCGAAGCCGGCGCCGAGGGCCAGCCCGACGCCGCCTTCGCGCTGCTCGCGCGCAGCGGCCCGCGTGCGGCCGACGACCCGCGCCATGCCTCGATGCAGAAGGTCATGGCCTGGAGCTTCGAGCAACTCGGCGCCGAGGCTCGTGGCTTGCTCGATGTGCTGGCGGTGTGCGCCGGTGGCGCCACGCTGCAGGCGGCCGCCACGATGACGGGCCAGAGCGCGCACGCGCTGGCGGCGCAGGTCGACGATCTGGTGGCGTCGTCGGTGGTCTATACAAGCCAGCATGTGCACGAAGGCGGCGACGAGCACACGCGCTACCACCCGTTCGAGCCGGTGCGCGAGTACGCCTTGATGCAGCTCGGGGCGGCGGCGCTGGCGGCGCTGCGCGAGCGCCATTGGCAGTGGCTGTGGTCGTGGACGGCGGCGCTGGGCGCAGCACCTTCGCTGCCGACCTTTCGCGACGAGCAGCCCAACCTGCTGCTGGCATGGCGCCATGCTGCGCAAAACGGCCAGGCGGCGCAGGTGTTGGCCAGTGCCCTGTTTTGCGCCAGCGCACTCGACGACGAGATCCTCTCGCCCTCAGGCCTGGCGCTGCTGCGCAGCTGCCTCGACCCTGCCGGCGCCGACGCTGAACTGGTGGCACGTGCACATGCACTGCTGGCCGTGCAGTGTTTCGAAAGCGGCCAGCGCGACCTGGCTTCGGTGCACGCCGAAACGGCGCTGCGCCAGATGCCGAGGTCGAGCCCGTTTCGGGTGGATGCGCTGCGCGCCGTGGTGCGCATCCGGCTGCGTGTGCACAACGACATCGAGAGCATAGGCGCGCTGATCGAAGAAGGCCTGGCGCTGGCGCGGCAATGGCAGCGCGTGGACATGCAGGCGAGGCTGCTCTCGACCGAAGGCGTGCTGCTGGCCAGGCGCCATCGCGACTACCTGGGCAAGATCGAACGCGACACGCGCGCACTGGCGCTGTGGCGCGAGCTCGGCGCGCCGCAGCGCGTCACCGAAGGCCTGGTGAACCTGGCGCTGGCCCTGGGCTTCGTGCACCGCGTTCGTGAACAGCTGGAATTGCTCGAGCAGGCGCGCGACATGGCGGCCGCGCTGGGCCAACTGCGGCTGCATGCCTTCGCCTGCAGCGTCAGCGGTTATGCCCTGGCCGACCTGAAACGCTGGGACGAGTCCGCTGCCAGCTACCGTGTCTGCCTGAACCTGGCCTGGACGCACAGCGCCTGGCGCGAGTGGTTCTACGCGCTGTGGAACCTGCCGCGCACGCTGGCGCACCAGCGCCGCCCGGAACAGGCCGCCAGGCTGATGGGTTTTGCCGATCGTTTCGCCAGCGAACGTTTCGGCCAGCTCGGTTGGTCGGACCTGCGCGAACGCCGGCGTACGCGGCGCCTGGTGCGCGCGCAACTCGGCGCCGCGCAAGAGGCTGCGCTGTGGGCTGTGGGCCGCGAGCTGAGCATGGCCGACGCCATGCGCCTGGCCAACGATCTCGGGTAAACCCGGGGCCTGTAACCCCGCGAATGGGGGGCGGAGGCGACGCTGAAAGTGCGCGTGCGCTAACGATCGCCTAACGGTGACCGGCGAAGCTCTGGTTGTGAACCTTCCCAGGAGCTCGACCATGCGCACGCGCCACATCCGCACCCCCAAGACTGCCCTGGCACTGGCGGCGACGCTGGCCCTGCTGCCGATGCAAAGCACGCTGGCCGCGAACTGCACCTGGAACCCGGCCACTGGCAATTGGGGCGTGTCTGGCAACTGGTCTTGTGGCGCCGTGCCGGGCACGGCCGACATCGCCAACATCGCGCTCGGGAAGGTCGTCACCATCGACACCAGCCAGGGCATCTTCACGCTCGGCAACAGCGGCGGCATCAACGTCGATGCCTTCGTCTTCACGCTGGCCGGCGGTGGCAGCACCACCAACACCGGCACCGTCAACGTCGGCGCCGGGCCTATCCCCAACAACGCCGCGCTCAACGTCAGCGCTGGCCACAACATCACCAATACCGGCGGCGTCATCAACATCAGCGCCGACAGCGTGCTGAACCAGTTCGGCAGCACCATCACCGACGGCACCATCAACACCACCGGTACCGGCAAGCTGGTGGCCTTCAACAGTGCCTCCAACTACCTGCGCGGCGTCACGTTCAACGGCAGCATCGACGCGGCCACCGGCACCGGCTTGCTGCGCATCGCCAACGGCCTCACGCTGAACGGCACGGCCAGCATCGACAACGGCAGCCTCATCAACCTCGAAGGCACGCAGACCATCGGCGGCACCGGCAGCTTCGTCTTCGGCGCCACCGGCAGCAGCAGGCTGGGTGTCGACGGCGGCAACGCCACCGCCACACTCGGCGCGAACATGGTGGTGCGCGGCCACACCGGCACGGTCGGCATCGGCTCGCTGGTCAACGGCAGCGGCAACACGCTGCTCAACCTGGGCAAGAT
>JANLYV010000553.1:0-1829 GCA_031365825.1 Rubrivivax sp.
CGTGATGAAGTCGGTCGCCAGTCCATAGTGGCGCACCACCAAGACCTCGACCACCAGCGCCAGTGAGGTCAGCACGCCCGCCACGGCCCACGGCCCCAGCGGCACCTGAACGATGGCGAGGATGGTGATGATCACCAGCAGGGGCACCACCAGCGCCGGGACGCCGTGCCCCAGCATGCCCAGCGCATGGCTGCCTGTCATGCCTAACGCGCAGGCCATCAGCCACGCCATGCGATGCGACAGCCGCGTGGCCGGCAGGTGCAGGAACACCAGCCCGCCCAGCGATCCGGCCAGACCCAGCCCGAGCTCGCCATAGGCCGCACCGATGAAGATGGGCAGCCCGCTGGCCAGCGCCGCTGTCACCGGCATTTCCCAGGGGCGATCGCTGCGGTTCACGCCTGCGAGCTGGCGCCATTCGTCGGCGAACAGTCGCCTCATGTCCACGGATTCAGCGGGCGATCAGCAGTTCCACGCTGCGTCAGCCTCCGTGGCTATGCCGTAGCGCTGGATCGCCTGCGCGCACATCGCGCGTTCGATGCGGCCGGCGCGGGCCAGTGCGGCCAGCGTTGCCAGCACGATGTGGTGGCGGTTCACCTCGAAGAAGCTGCGCAGCGCGGCGCGGGTGTCGCTGCGACCGAAGCCGTCGGTGCCCAGCACGGTGAAAGGCGCGTCGAAGCTGCCGGCGAGAGCCTGCGGCCAGGCACGCACGTAGTCGCTGGCGGCCACCACCGGTGCATCGCCCGCCAGGCAGCGGCCCACCTGGCTTAGGCGCTGCGGCTGGTCGGGATGCAAGCGGTTGAAGCGCTCGACCTCGCGCGCCTCGCGAGCAAGTTCGCTGAAGCTGGTAGCGCTCCAGATCTCGCTGGCTATTGCCCAGTCGTCACGCAGCAGTTCCGCCGCAGCGATGACCTCGCGCAAGATGGTTCCCGAGCCCAGCAGCCGCACCGGCGCGCCGGCGACCGACTGCTCCACCGCCACATCGGCAAAGCGGTACAGGCCGCGGATCACATCGCCTTCCACCCCCGCCGGCAAAGAAGGCTGGGCGTAGTTCTCGTTCATCAGCGTGACGTAGTAGAAGACGTCGCGTTGCTCCTCCAACATCTGCCGCATGCCATGGTCCAGGATCACGGCGAATTCGCCGGCAAAGCAAGGGTCGTAGGCGCGGCAGTTCGGCACCTGCGCCGCCTGCACGAGGCTGGAGCCGTCCTGGTGCTGCAGGCCCTCGCCACCCAGCGTGGTGCGCCCGGCCGTGGCGCCGAGCAGAAAGCCCCGCGCGCGCTGGTCGGCCGCGGCCCAGATCAGGTCGCCCACGCGCTGGAAGCCGAACATCGAGTAGTAGATGTAGAACGGCAGCATCGGCAAGCCGTGCACGCTGTAGCTGGTGGCCGCCGCGGTCCAGCTGCTGAGAGCGCCGGCTTCGCTGATGCCCTCTTCCAGGATCTGGCCGTTGGTTGCCTCGCGGTAGCTCATCAGCGAGCCGATGTCTTCCGGCTCGTAGTTCTGGCCCGAGCAGGAATAGATGCCGATCTGCTTGAAGAGATTGGCCATGCCGAAGGTGCGCGCCTCGTCGGCGACGATGGGCACCACGCGCGGACCCAGCTCCTTGTCCTTGAGCAGGCCGCCGAGCATGCGCACGAAGGCCATCGTCGTGCTCATTTCCTTGCCATCGGCCTTCAGCGCGAAGTCCCCGTACTGCGCCAGCGGCGGCACGGCCAGCGCGTCGGCCTGGCGACGCCGGCTGGGCAAGGACCCGCCCAGTGCCGCACGCCGCGCATGCAGGTAGCGCATCTCCGGGCTGTCGTCGGCGGGCTTGACGAATTCCAGCGCGG
>JANLYV010000557.1:0-16559 GCA_031365825.1 Rubrivivax sp.
GGACTGCGCGCTGCAATTGCGCCCGCGCGTCTTCCGGCCGCGACAGTTTGTAGAGGTACTGCGCGAAGAGCATGCGCGTCACGGTGTCGTCGGGGCGAAAGCGCGTGTCCCGTTCGAAATAGCACTCGACGGTCCACTTCAGGTGCGGCGGCTGCAGCGCCTTGGTCTTCTCGGCATAGCGCGTGATCGACACCAGCGCACGGTGGTGGGTGGGGAAGGCGCGCAGCGTGTAGTCGAGGTCACTTCCCACGTAGCCGCTGGAGCCACGGATGAGCATTTCGACCACCGGCGTGAAGTGCGCGCTCTCGACGATGGGCAGGTGTTGGCGGTCGACGCGGTAGTCGAACGGCCCGATGCCATTGGTCAGACCGCCGCACAGCTCGGGGCTGGATTGCGCGATGGCAAGGTTCGCGCCAGCCGCGCTCAGCGCGACGGTAGCGATAGGCAGGAGCAGGTTCAACTTCATGACGCGTTTCTACCTTGGAATGGCGCGCCTGTGTTCGGGCGCGGTGATGGCGGGGCAAGTATCCGACGCCGGCGTGGGCGCGGCGCTCATTCGTCAACGTGCGAGTGTGCATTCGGAAGCACTCCCGCGAACACATCGGCCAGTTGCTCGGCCTGGCGCTGCCGCGAGAACGGTTCGAGCACACGCTGGCGCGCCGCCGCACCCATGGCCGCACGATGGCCCGGGTCGCGCAGAGCCGTGAGTGCGCGGCGCCAGTCGGCCGGGGTGCGCGCCAGGTAGCCATCCACGCCTTGCGTGATCAGCGCTTCGTAGGCCGGGATCGGAGTGGCCACCACCGGCAGCCCGGCCGCCATCTTCAGCGTGAGGCGGTTCTCGGACTTCAGCATCCAGCTCAGCACGGGCTGCAGCGGCAGCTGGAAGGGGTCTTCGGTGTCGATCGGCAGTACGCCGATGTCGGCGCGCGCCATCTGTTCGTACACGCCGTCGGGGGTCCAGACCACGCGCGAAATCCGCGGCGACAGCAAGGCCCTGGCCATCTGCCAGCGCAGCGGCCACGAGTAGCCTTTTTGCAGCACCCAGCGCGCACGCAACCAGCGCTGCCGGCGCTGCTGCAGAGGCGCATAGTCGCCGACGATGGTGACGTGCAGCCAGCGCGGCGGCAGGCCCAGCGCGGGCAGCTGGATCAGCTCTTCCGAGCTGACGAGCACGGCGCGCAGTGGATCGCGTGCTGTCACCGCTGTCGTGCGCGGCGAGTGTGCGGCGCTGGTGTGTTCGATGCCGTCGTGCACGACGTGGATGCGTGGCTGCAGCGGTGCCGGGTACAGGCTGCGCAGGTAGGCGGTGACGGCCACGGTGGCGCTGGTGGCAGCGCACATGGCGGGCTCGACGATGTCGCACACCAGGTAGACCGTGGGCACGCCCGCCGCCTTCAAATCCTGCGCCAGCCGCAGCACATGCGGCCCGTGCACTTTCTGGAAGACGACGAGCTCGAAGCCGCGGCGGGCGATGTCGGCGGCGCTCAAGCCAGGGTCGGGTGTCTGGTCGCCTGTGGCCGGGGCGTACAGCACTTCGGGCTCGAAGCCGAGCCGGCGCAGCTCGTCGAAGATCTGCAAGGCAGCGATGCGGGTGCTGGCCATGGGCTGGGCCGGCGACGAAAGCAACACGAAGCCGACTTTTCGCGCCTGTGTGTGTGTTGGCGTGCGGGCCGGTGCGCTCATCGTGGCGCCCATTGCTGCAGGCGCTGCATCAACTCGGCTTCGACGCTTTGTGGCGGCCGGCCCGCCAGCCGCCACAGCGCCCACAGCAGCGCGAGATAAGTCAACGCGAAGACGGCACCGCCGACGATCAACAGCAGCAGCGGTGACGTGGCCTGGCCGGCCGTCATCAACTGTTCGAAACCAAGCAGCAGCAGCGCCGCGGCCAGTGCCGCCAGCAGTGGCCGCGGGAAGCAGCGTGCATAGGCCGCGACGCTGAACCCGGTGAGCCGGAAGAAGACGATGTGCAGCGGAATCAGCCCCAGCACCGCGGCCACCAGGTGCGCCACGGCCGCGCCGACCACGCCGAAGTACCAGGAGGCCAGCGCCAGTGCCGGCACGTGCACGCAGGCGATCCACAGCGAAATCAGCGTGCTCTTCTGCGGGTGCCCGAGCGCGACGATGAGCGAGTAGAGATTGCCCTGCAGCGCAGACACCAGGCCGGTGAGCACGAAGAGTTTGAGCAGCGGCACGGCTTCGATCCACTGCGCGCCGAGCAGCAACGCCACGGCCGGGCCGGCGAGCACGCCCAGGCCCAGCGACAGCGGCAGGGCCAGCGCCGCGATGGTGGCTATGACCGAGAGAAAGCGCGCCTCCAGCGCCGCCATGTCGCCGTGCAGTGCGGCATAGACCGGGAACACGGCGCGGTTGATCGGTGCGATCACTGCGGTGGACGGCAACAGTGCCACTTCGGCGGCGAGGTTGTACAGGCCCAGGTCGCGCGGCCCGGCGATGCGCCCGAGGATGAGTTTGTCGGCATGGTTCTGCAGAAAGGCCACGACGCTGGAGACGAAGATCCACTTCGAGAAGCCGAAGAGCTCGCTCCCCGCCGCCAGGCTCAGGCGCGGCCGGTACGGATGCACGCCATAGCTGATGGCCGTGGACGCCGCGCTGCCGACAACGATGCCGATCACCAGCGCCCAGTAGTTGCGCAGCAGCAATGCGGTGGCCAGCGTGGCGATGAAACCGACCACGCGCTTGGCCAGCATGAAGCGGAATTCGCGCGCGAAGGCTAGCTCCTTGCGAAACATCACCGGGCCGATGTTGGCCAGGCCGCCGATCAGCGACGACAAGGCCAGCACCGGCAAGATGCCTCCGATGCGTGGGTCTCGGTAGAAGCTGGCCGCCGGCATGGCGAGCATCAGCAAGAGCAGGGCGGTGGCGATACCGAAGATGACCTGGAAGGTCCACGCCGTGTCCATGTGCTTGCGCTCGACATCGGCGCGCTGGATCAACGCGCTGTCGAAACCGAAAGCGCCCATCAGTTCGATCATCGCCACCAGCGTCATCGCCATGGCGACCAGGCCGAAGTCGGCCGGTGTCAGCAAGCGCGCCAGCAGCACGACACTGAGCACGCCAATGAGGCGGTCGAGCAGCTTGAACAGCACCATCAGGGCTGCGCCCGCGGCGAGCCCGCTGGGCGGCGTGGCATCAGTGCTCAAGCGTCTTCACTCGATGGTGCAGGCGCAGCGCGGACGAGATGCGCGCAGGCAATGAAAACGGCCACTTGTCCACAACGGTCCATCGCAGACGATGGTAGCGTGCGGCGGCTTCGGCCCCGCGCGTTGTCGCGCATTCCATTCATGAACATGCCATTGCCGCTGCCGGCCCTGATCCTGGGCGAACCTCGATTCACCGACGCAGCACTGGCCGCATTGGCCTTGTCCGGCGGCATGGAGGCAGCACTCGCGGCCGCGCTCACCAAAGACCCACAGGCGGCAGCCAATGCGCTCACCGGCGCGTTCGCCGTGGCGCTGACCGACGCTGCCGGCCAGACCTTCGCCGCCGTCGACCGCTTCGCCATCCACACGCTGTGCTACCGGCGCATCGGTGCGCGGCTGCACGTGGCCGAGCGCGCTGATGAGTTGGCGGCGCTGGCGCCGGTGGCCGACATCGAGCCACAGGCGATCTTCGATTACCTCTACTTCCACGTCGTGCCCGCGCCGCGCACCGCGTTCAAGGAGGTGCATCGCGTGCCTGCCGGCCACTACGTCTGGTTCGATGGCCAGCAGCTCACGCTGGCGCCGTACGAAGTGCCGACCTTCGCCGCGGCGTCGACCGCCGGCTTCGACGAGCTGGCCGAGGAATTTCGCCGCGTGCTGCGTGTGGCGGTGTCGGCCTCGCTCGACGGTGGCAAGGCGGGCTGCTTTCTTAGCGGCGGCACCGACAGCTCCACCGTTGCCGGCGTCGTGGCCGAGTTGACCGGCGACAGAGCCGCCAGCTATTCGATCGGCTTCGAGGCCGAGGGCTACGACGAGATGGCCTACGCGCGGCTGGCCGCCAAACGCTTCAAGACCGAACACCACGAGTACTACGTGACGCCGGCCGATTTGCTCGAAGGCATTCCCAAGGTGGCGCAGGCTTACGACCAGCCCTTCGGCAATTCGTCGGCCGTGCCAGCCTACTTCTGCGCGCGCCTGGCGCAGCGCAGCGGCGTGCGCACCATCCTGGCCGGCGACGGTGGCGACGAGCTCTTCGGCGGCAACGCGCGCTACGCCACGCAACGCGTCTTCGGCTGGTACGAGGCCGTGCCCGCTGCGGTGCGCAAGGGCTTGATGGAGCCGTTGTTTCTGCACAGCTTTGTCGGTGGCTTGCCCGGGCTGAGCAAAGGCCGCAGCTACATCAAGCAGGCCCTGATGCCCATGCCCGACCGGCTGCAGCAATACAACCTGCTCGAACGCCTGGGCCACCGCGAGGTGCTGACGCCAGACTTCCTGGCTGCCGTTGACATCGGCGCGCCCATACGGCAACAGCGTGAGGTCTGGGCATCGGCGAAGACGAGCGAAGCGCTGGACCGCACGCTGGCCTTCGACTGGCGCTACACCCTGGCCGAGGCCGACCTGCCCAAGGTGCGCGAGACCACGCGCCTGGCCGGGCTGGATGTGCGCTTCCCGCTGCTGCACCCCGAGCTGCTGGACTTTTCGATGAAGCTGCCGGCGAGCTACAAACTCAAGGGGCTGAAGCTGCGCTGGTTCTTCAAGGAAGCGCTGCGCGGCTTTCTGCCCGACGAGATTCTCACCAAGAAGAAGCACGGCTTCGGCCTGCCGTTCGGCGTGTGGGTGGTGCGCGATGCGGCTTTGCATGCCCTGGCAGTGCAGTCACTTCGCGCGTTAGGCACGCGCGGCATCGTCCGCTCCGAATTCATCCAGCGGTTGTTGGACACGCATCTGCCGGCGCATCCGGGCTACTACGGCGAGATGGTGTGGGTGCTGATGATGCTGGAGCAGTGGCTGGCGCACCATAGTCCGCACTACCGCATGGCTGGCGCTTAAGCGGAGACAGCTGCCGCCACCGGCGCCGGCGTGCGCAGCTGACGCAGCCGCTTCAACCAGGGCCAGCGGTACAGCGTCATGTGGTGCAGGGTGCGCTTGTGCTCGGTCCAGCGCGAGTGCCATTCCAGGAAGCGGCCGTAGTACTCCACGCGCCGCATGCCCTTTGTTGCGAAGAGGCGCTGCAGCTGCTCTTCCTGCAGCAGGAAGGCCGGCGACAGCGACTTGTCCAGCGACTCGTCATAGGCCGTCTTCAACACCACCAGCGTGCCGCCGCGTTGCAGGCACAGGTTGGCGGCGACGGTGCGGCCTGCCAGCAGCAGTTCGTACACCACGGCCTCGCCACGTGAGGCCGCTTCCTCGAGCAGCTGGCGATAGAAGCGGCCCTGTGCGTTGTCGGCGTGGATGGCCGTGCCTTGCTGCGATTTCCAGCCGCTGCTTTCCATCACGCCGAAACGCTGCAGCGCTTCGGCCATCTCCGGCGCGCTGCGGCGCTCGACGAACTCGATCGCGCTGCCCTCGGCCGCGAGCTTGTTGCGCTGCTTGCGCATGTTGCTGCGCAGGTTCTTGCCGCGCTGCGACCAGAAATCCTCGAAGCTGCCCTGGACCTCGACCCAGCCGGTGTCGATGTAGTCGGCGCTGGTCCAGGCCGGGCCGTCGGCTGTGCGCGCTGCAAACAGCGGGTCGAGCTGCGTCAGCGACAGCACCAGGCACAAGCCGAGCGGGCCGCGTATGAGGTTTTGCGCCAGCTCCTGCAGCGACAGTTCCGGCACCGCCACCCACGCGCCCAGCGGAATCTGCGAAGGCTGGAAGGTCTGCCAGCGCGCCGTGCCGCAGCGCTGCAGCAAGAACATCGCGACCACGTGCGTGCCCTGGCGCGCGACGAGCAGGCGTTCATCACCGCGCCCGAACACGCCCAGCGCGGCGGCCATGGCGTAGGCTGACAGGAAAGGCAGGTTGGAGTGGGCCGCGTTGAGCCTGTCCCACTGCGCCGCGAGCTCGGGTTCGGCGAGCAGCTGGGTGGCCGGCAGGTTCTGCCAATGAAGTGATGGGAGGGTCATAACGTCGGAGTGGAGGGTGGTTAGCTCAGCGCAGCGAGCCAGCGCAAGGTGATGGCATTCATCGCCTGTTGGTCTTCGGCGGCCGACAAGGTGTGGTCGGCGCTCACCAGTTCGTGCCGTTGCGCGCTGCGGCGAGCCAGCGCCTGGCGCCACTGTGGGTCGGCCTGGGTGAACTCGGTGAATTCACGTGCGGTGTAGTCGTCACCACTCAGCACCAGCAGCAGGCTGCCTTCGAAGTGGTCCCAGGTCTTGGCCATGCGCGACTGGAAGGGTGCGGCCGGGCCCGCGGCCGGTGCCTGCTGCGCCAGGCGCAGGTTGCGCCACAGGGCGCGCACGGCGTCGCCGGCGATGCGCCCGCTGAGCAGCTTGCGCCAGAACGTGGCCTGCAGCAGCCGCTGCAAGTAGTAGTGCCTGACGTGGGTGCGCGCCAGGCTGGCTTCGGAACGCACCCAGGGGTTGAGCAGGCAGATGCCGGCCACGCGCGCGTCGGGGTGGTCGTGCAGGTACAACAGCGCAGCCGAGGCGCCGTCGCACAGGCCCCACAGCACCACGCGCTGCACGCCGGGCGCGCGACGCTGCAGCTCGTCGATGGCGGCGGCGACGTCGGGGCCGATGTGTTCGAAGTCGCGCAGGCCGCCGGTGCCGTCGCCCATGCCGCGCACGTCGAAGCGAAACACGGCGTGTCCCGCGGCCGCCAGCGCGCGCGCAAGATTGACGAACTGGCGATGGCTGCCGGCACGGTATTGCGGGCCGCCGACGATGACGACGACGCCGGTGCGGGCAGCCTGCGGCGATGCTGCAGTGGTCGTTGCCGGGTGGTGCACGATGCCCACCAGCGTCTGCCCTTCGCAGCCGAAGGTCAGGGCCTCTTCGCGGCCGACCGCATCGACATCGGTGCCCACGTTCGCGCCGACGTTCATGCCTGCGCAAGCGCCGTGCGATTCGCTGCCTGCCCCGCCGCTGCGACCAGTGCGCTGGCAGTGGCGCTGAGCAAGGCCGGTGCATCTTCGATCTCGGCCGTCTGCCAGAAAGGTGGGCCACCGATCGCGTGCGCGTCGACCTGCCAGCCGGCCTCGCGCCAGGCGGCGATGCCGGCCACGCTGGCGGGCGCCGGCGTCGGGCTGTCGACCGTCGCCACCTCGAACCACAGCGCCTGGCCCGGCATGCTGGGCCATTGCAGGTGAGCTGCTTCGAGGCCGTGGCAAAGTGCGGGCGACAAGGTGTAGCCGGCGACGTCGACGCTGCGATGCGCAGCCATCTCGCTGCGCAACTTCTCCATCGTGGCCTTGGCGTGCCCACCCAGCAATTCGCCGGCTGCTTTCAGGCGCAGGAACTGCTGCAGCAGCATGCGCCCGGCAGTGGGTGGCTGCCAGAACACAAAACCACAGGCATGGTCCAGCCGCGTTGCGGCTTCGGTGGCCAGCAGGCAGCCGGCGCGCAGGCCCCACAGCCACAAGGGCGGCGCGACGGCGGCAGCGGCATGCCGTGCGCGCAGCCACTGGCAGGCAAAGACCACGTCGTCGACCCATTGCGCCCAGCTGGCGTCGCCGAAGTCGCCGGCGCTGTCGCCGCAACCCAGCAGGTCCATCTGCAGCACCGCGAAGCCCTGCTGGGCGAGCAGGCGCGCCTGCATCGCGGCCATGCGGCGCGACTTGTTCATCTCTTCGGCAAAGGGGTGCACGTACACCACCAGGCCACGCACCACGTCGGTGGCGCCGGGGTGATGGATGGCGAAACGCTGGCCTAAGGGGCCGAACTGGCCAGGCGCAACGGACAGAAACTGAGGCTCGAAGCTCGTGGTCACGGGCATGGCGGCGTCGCGAGCCGCGGCCTGCGCCGCGGCGGCGGGTCAGGTGGCCAGCCGTTCGCTGACGAAGTCGGCCAGCGAGCCGACCGTGGCGAAGGTGCTGCCATCGAAGTCGTCGTCGACCATGAAGCCGAAGCGTTCTTCCAGCGTGGTGATGAGCGTGGCCACGGCCATCGAGTCGAGCTCGGGGATGGCACCCAGCAGCAGGGTGTCGCGATTGAACCCGCCCGAGCGGCCGCCCAGGCTGAGTACCTCGTCCAACACGTTGATCACTTCGCGAGTGATATCCATCGCTGCCGCGCCTTGTCAAATACCGTCGTCAAGGCCCGGATTCTAGGCGGCGTGGCGCACATTGGTCTGTGCGGTAGCTGCTGCGCGGGCAGATTGGTGACACCGTTCTCGAATGCGGCGTTCACGTGCCGAAGCCTCAGGCGCAGTTCATGCGTGCATGACGCGCGCCACCGCGGCCGTCATCCAGGCCATGTCGGCGTCGCCGAGGGCTTGGTGGCAGGGCAGGTGGAACACCCCCTGGCGATAGCGCTGCGACACGGCGCAGTCGGACACGGCCATGTCGTCCCAGCGCCAGATCGGCATGCCGAGTCTCTTCAGCGGGTAGAAGCGGCGTGCCGGCTCGTGCACGAGCAAGGGGAACATGTAAGGCGTGCACGCATCGGGCAGGGTCGGCAGCAGCGCCTGGCAACCCGGCAGGCCGGCCACGGCAGCCAGCCATTGCGCATAGCGCCATCGGCGCAGACGCACAAGTTGATACAGATCGGTATGGCGCTGCGCCCAGCGTGACGCGGCCAGGCTGCCGACCTGTTCATCAGTCTCGCGGTAGTCGGCCGAGAGCGAGGGGCCGTCGCTGTCGTCTATCCATTCGCGGCCTGTGGCCCCGGCTGGCGCCGAGCTGTCGACTGAGGCGTCGGGCGCGACGGCCGACGCGCCTTGCCACAGACCTCGCGCCACGGCCAGCCATCCGCCGAGCTCACGCCTTGCGCCGGGGCTTGGGGGTGACGCAGGCGGCAGCGGCGCGCCGCGGGCACTCCACAGCACGCCGCCGTCGGGGCATGGGTAGAACTTGTAAGGGCTGGCCACGGCGTAATCGCCGACGCTGCCGACGCACCCTGCAGCCGCGACCAGGGGCAGGGCGTGCGAACAGTCTTCGATCAGCACCACGTTCTGCGCGCGGCACCACTCGGCCACCGGTGCGATGTCGCGCGGCAGGCCGAAGTAGTGCGTGAAGAGCAAGGCCACGGGGCGCACGCGGCGGGCCGCAGCCACGCGCTTGAGTGCGTCGAGGTCGGCGTGCAAATCAGGCGTCAGCGGGTACAGGCCGACCTCGGCACCCAGGCGCAGCGCGGGATCCAACATCGTGCGGCAGTGGTAGGCCGGCGCCAGCAGGGCGCCCTGCGCGCCGACGCCGGCCAGCGCGTAAGCGGCATGCAAGGCATAGCGGCCGCGCGCGTAGTGGCGTGTGCCTTGGGGCGCGCGCTCGCGGCTAACAGGCCCGCGCAGATTCAGCTGCGCCCAGCGCAGCGGCGGCAACACCGGCACCTGCGGCGCGGGGAAGTCGCAGGGGCCGGGGTCGAAGCGGTGGTAACGCAAGCTCATTAGGCAACCGTGCTGCGCACTGCGTTATTCGCCTTGGGGTGGCCCGGCGCGCTCATGGCAGGTTCACCGCGTCAGTCGCGGGTCCAAGCCTTGAGCGAACTGCGAGAACAAGGCCGCGCAATGCTGTGCCAGCAACCTGAGCGCTTCAGCGTCAAAGCGTTGACTGTCGACCACCAGGCGCAGATGCCGCACGCCCCCGGGCGCGACGATGAGCGACAGAGGATAGGCCGGCACGGTGCGGAATTCCGCCGTTGTGATGGACAAGCCACCTGGCGCGGCCACGCCGAGTGCGGGGTAGTTCGACATCACCAGCAAGGACTCGAACAAGGCCTGTCCCGGCGCGAGGTCGGACCACCTGGCGATCTGCGCCAGCGGCACCGCCTCGTGTTCGCGCACCGCCGCGGCATGGGCCTGCACCTGTGCCAGCCACGCGCGCAGTGCCGGGCCGTCGTGTCGCGTGGCTATGCGCAGCGGCAGCGTGGTGACGAAGAGTCCCACCAGCCGCCCGACACCGGCCAGCGCGACCTCGCGGCCGGATGTGGCCACACCGAAGACGATGTCGCTGCCGCCCGTGAAGCGCGCGAGCAGCAAAGCCCAAGCGGCCTGCACCAGCGTGGCCAGCGTCACACCGTGGCCGGCGGCGGTCTCGGCCAGGCGCTGCGCGGTGTGCTCGCCCAGGTCGATGTCGTGCTGCACGAAGCTGCGGCCGGGCGTGGCCGGTTCGGCCAGGGTCCATGGCGGCGCGCCGGCATGCCCGGCCAAGGCCTGTCGCCAAAAGCCTTCGGCCGCGGCGATTGGCGTCTGTTCGATCCAGTCGGCGTAGTACGCCAGCGGCGGTGCCGCGCTCGTATCGAGCGGCATGCCGGCGCTCGTCGACGCGTGCGCGTTCAGCACTTCGTCCAGCAGCAGCGAGAGCGACCAGCCATCGAGCACGATGTGGTGGTGGGTCCAGGCCAGGCGGTGCACGCCCGCGGCCGTCCGCACCAGCAGCAGGCGCATCAACGGCGCCGTGGCCAGGTCCAATCCTGCGTTTACTTCAGACGTTATCAGTGTCTGCCAGGACGCAGCCTGTGCGACGGGGTCCAGCGCGGTGTGATCGATGAAGTCGACGTCAACCGGTGCCACGCGCCGTACCGCCTGCACCGGCTGGCTCAGCGCGCTGCGCAGGATGGCCGTGCGCAGCGCCGCGTGCCGCCGCACCGCGTGCTGCCAGCCGGCCGTGAAGGCCGCCAGGTCGAGTGCGCCGCGCAGCACGTAGCAGTACTGGTCGATGTAGGCCGTCTTGTCGCGCGACAGCAGGCCATGCATGTAGATGCCCTGCTGCGCCGGGCTCAGCGGCCGCACGTCCTCGTATGCGGGCTCGCGTTCGAGGAAGGCCTCGCGCTCGGTGCGGGCCAGCGCGCGCACCGCGCGCAGTGTGTGGCTGGTTTGGGTGGCCGGCGCTGTGGCATCAGTCGCTGCCGGCGCAGGCCGCGCGACCAGCGCCAGACGCGCCACGGTGGCGTGCGCCAACACGTCGGCACTGCGCAGCCGCAGCCCGGCCGCGCGTGCGCCGACAACGATGGCCAGCGCGGCGAGCGAGTCGCCTCCCAACGCAAAGAAGTCATCGAAGATGCCAACCTTGGCCAGGCTCAACTCCTGCTGCCAGAGTTGGCACAAGGTGGCTTCGATGGTCGTGCGCGGCGCTGCATAGGCCGCCTGCTCCAGCCGCTTGGTGTGCGCGGTTTGCGGCGCCACCAGGGCAGGCCGGTCAACCTTGCCCGCCGGGTTCAGCGGCAGCTCAGGCATGGCGACAAAGGCCGCGGGCAGCATCGCCGATGGCAGCCGCGCGGCGAGGTAGGTACGCAGTGCCGGCGCATCCATCGCCACGTCAGCAGGGCTGACGATGTAGGCCACCAGCTGGCCATCACCCTGGCCGTCGTGGAAGACCTGCGCCACCGCATCGGATACAAGGGCATGCCCGCGCAGCACGGCCTCGATCTCCTGCAGCTCGATCCGAACGCCGCGCAGCTGTACCTGGTGGTCGAGCCGCCCCAGGCATTCCAAGGCGCCGTCGTCGCGCCAGCGGCCGAGGTCGCCGGTGCGGTACAGCCGCGCGCCTTCGTCGCTGGTGAAAGGATCGGGTACGAACGCCAGCCGTGTCTTCTCAGGCTGGCCCCAGTAGCCACTGCCGACGCCGACGCCGCCGACGCAGATCTCCCCCGGTGCACCGACGGGCAGCGGCCGCAGCGCCTCGTCCAGCACGTACAGCCTGACGTTGGCCAGCGGCGGGCCGATCGGCACGGTGCACTGCTGTGGCGGCAAGGGCGTACGAAACACCGCCTGCGCAACATCGTCGGCGGCCTCGGTCGGGCCGTAGGCGTTCACCAGCGGAATATGCGGATAGACCGATAACCAGGCGTTGACCAGCTCGACCGACGCCGACTCGCCGGTGACCATCGCCCAGCGCAGGCTCGGCAGCCCGCGCTGTGCTGGCGGCAGCGCCTTGGCGTATTCGACGAAGTACTTCATCACCACCGGCACGAGCTCGATCAGGTGCAGGCCGTGGCGTTGTACCTGCTCGAGCAGCAGCGCGACATCGGTGGCGTCGCGTACCACCACGCTGGTGCCGCCGAACACCAGTGGCGCGGCGAACTGCCACACCGAGATGTCTGACGACGACGGCGCGCTTTGCAGGAAGCGCGCGATGGCCGTCGCGCCCAGCGCATGGGCCTGGGCGTAGAGGTGGTTGATGGCGCCGTTGTGGCGCACGATGGCGCCCTTGGGCCGGCCGGTGGAGCCCGAGGTGTAGACCATGTAGGCCGGGTCGCTGGCGCTGGCGCGCGAGTCCAGTTCACCGACGGGCAAGGACTGCCACGCGGCGGCGTCATGGAAGCGCCAGGGCGCATCGTGTGCAGGTACGGGCAGCCCGGGCTGCAAGGCCACGACATCGCGTAGATGCGCACTGGCCACCAGCGCATCGGCGAGCGTGGCCAGTGCGCGGGCGCCGACAATGGCTGCAGCCGCCTGGCTGTCGGCCAGCATGTAGGCCAGGCGCTCGGCCGGGTAGCTCGGGTCCAGCGGAATGTAGGCGCCGCCGGCCTTCCAGATGGCGACCATGGCGATCACGAAGTCAAGGCCGCGGTCCTCGACCAGTGCGACAAATCGGCCCGGCCCGACACCGAGTGCCACCAGCAGTTGCGCCAACTGCGTGCTGGCGGCGTCCAGCGCCGCAAAACTTAGCGACGCCTCGCCGTGCACCGCGCACACCGCGCCCGGTGCGCGCGCGGCCTGCGCGACGATCAGCTCGGCCAGCGTCGCGTCCTGCGGCCACGGTGCGCGCAGCGCGTTGAAGCGCTCGAGGATGCGCTGCCGTTCGGCATCGTCGTACAGCCGCAGGTCGGCGACGGGCACATCAGCCTGGGCCTGCGACGTGGCCAGCAAGTGAGCCCATTGGCGCGCGATCGGCTCGATGCTCTGGTGTCGGTACAGCGCCGCGTTGTAGGCCAGGCTGTAGCGCGGTGCCGCGGCCTTGCCGCCGACGCAGAACACCAGATCGGCGGCGAGTGCGGTGCCCTCGTCGGCGCAGAAGTCGATGGCCACGCCCGGCAGGTAGGTGTCGATGGCAAGCGGCACCGCTTCGGCCCAATCCAGCGCCTGGCCGACGCTGCTGGCCAGCGCCGACAGCAAGGTCTCAGGCCCGAGCTGCAATTGAAGCGTGCGGCCGGCCGCAGCGCCCCGGTGCCGCAGCACCACGGCCAGCCCATGGCGGCGGGCGTGGCGCGCCAACAGTGCCAGCACGATGGCCGTTAGCGCGTTGTCGTCGTGCTCGGAGTTCGACGACAGCGGCACGGGGCAGACGGCCATCGTCGCCGGCGCGGCGCCGCAGCGCACAAAGTCTCGCGGCGGTGCACTGCCCTGTAGCCCGTCCAAGCCTACGCCCGGCCCGGCCTCAGGCATGCAGGCAGTCTTTCAGTGCGCGTTCGACGATGGCGAAACCACGCGCCAGCACCTCGTCGTCGGTCACCAGCGGCGGCAGGAACTTGAGCACGCTGCCTTTGCGGCCGGCCGTTTCGAGCACCAGGCCGAGCTCGAAACAACGCGCCGAGACACGCTCGGCCAGCGTGTCGCCGACACCCGCGCAATCCACACCCCAGACCATGCCCAGGCCGCGCACAGCCAGGCCCGGGTGCAGTGCTTCGATGCGCTCGTTCAGGAAGGTCTCGAACAGGCGTTGCTTGCGCGCCACCATGGCTTCGATGTCGAGGCTGGCCGCGAGCTCGATGGCCGCGGTGCCGCCGATGAACGCGAGCTGGTTGCCGCGGAAGGTGCCGGTGTGTTCGCCCGGTTTCCAGGCGTCGAGCTCGGGCTTGAACAGCACCAGCGACATCGGCAGCCCGTAGCCGCTGATCGACTTCGACAGCGTCACGATGTCGGGCGTGATGCCGGCGCGCTCGAACGAAAAGTACGGCCCGCTGCGATGGCAGCCGACCTGGATGTCGTCGCAGATGAGCACGATGCCGTGGCGGTCGCACAGCGCGCGCAGACCCTTGAGCCACTCGATGGGCGCGACGACGATGCCGCCTTCGGCCTGGATCGTCTCGACGATGATGGCCGCGGGCAGATCGAAACCCGAGTGTGTGTCGCTGAGCACGTACTCGATGTAGGCCAGGCTGTCGACGCCGGCGATGCGGCCGTCGGGGTAGGGCATGAAGCTCGCGTCGTGCAGGCCGGTGCCGGCGGCAGCGCGCATGCCGGCGTTGGCCGTCACCGCCAGACTGCCCAGCGACAGGCCGTGGTACGCGCCCATGAAGGCGAAGACGCCTTGCCGGCCGGTGACGCGCCGCGCCAGCTTGAGCGCGGCTTCCACGGCGTTGGCGCCGGTCGGGCCGCTGAACTGCAGTTTGTAGTCCAGCCCGCGCGGCGCGAGCACGCCGCGCGTGAAGGCGGTGATGAAGTCGCGCTTGGCCTCGGTGTAGAAGTCCAGCCCGTGGCTGATGCCGTCCTGCGCGATGTAGGCCAGCAACTTGTGCTTGATGTACTCCGGGTTGTGGCCGTAGTTCAGCGTGCCGGCGCCGGCGAAGAAGTCGATGTATTCCAGGCCCGCGCCGGTGTAGAGAAACGGCCCCTTGGCGCGCGCGAACAGCGCGGGGAAGGAGCGGCAGTACGAGCGGACGTTGGATTCGTGCTGCGCGAAGACCGAGAACTCGCTGGCGTCGCTCATGCGCTGGGGCCGCACCTTCTCAGGCGGAGATCTTCCCGTGCACGAAGTCGGCGAGTGAACCGACGGTGGCGAAAGTGTCGCTGTCGATGTCGTCGTCTTCGACGACGATGCTGAAGCGCTCTTCCAAGGTCGTGATCAGCGTGACGACGGCCATCGAGTCGAGCTGCGGCACGGCGCCCAGCAGGCGCGTGTCGCGGTCGTAGGTCGACGTGCGGCCGCCGAGGCTCAAGACCTCGTCCAACACGCGCTTGACGTCTCCGATCAAATCCATTGCGGGCAATGCGCCTTGGGCGTTCTCATGTAACGAGCAGATTCTAGGCGGCTGCCGTCGCTCCTCAGTCGGCCCCGGCGCACCGAGAGCGCGAAAGTGCGGCATGGATTCACGAAGTACGTGATCAAGCGCTTGGGTTGTGAACCTGTGCACGCCGATGCCGCGCCTGCGATCAGGCCGCGCACTTATCAGACTTGAGGTACCCGGGTTCGCTGCGGTTTGCTGGCAGACTTCGGCGCTCCATGCCCGAGACGCACCTGCTCCACCAACTGCCGCTGGACGCCGCCTGCCGCCACGGCGAAAAACCGGCGCTGACCTATGGCAGCGCTACTCACCGCTACGAGGCGCTGGCCGCAGCGATCGAACAATTCGCCGCTGGCTGCATAGTCCTCGATCTCGCGCCGGGCGAACGTGTCGGCATCTACCTCGAGAAGCGCGCCGAGACCGTCATCGCCAGTTTTGGCGCCACCGCCGCGGGTGGCGTGTTCGTGCCGATGAATCCGCTGCTCAAACCCGAGCAGGTGGCCTTCATCGCGCGCGATTGCGATGTGCGCGTGCTCGTCACTTCGCCCGAGAGGCTGGCGCTGCTGGCGCCGGTGCTGCACGAGTGCCCGGCCTTGCGCCATGTCGTGGTCACCGATGCGGCGTTGCCTGCCGCGACCGCTGCGAGCACGATCCATGTGCTGACGTGGGCTCAACTGCTGGCCGCGGCGCCCGCCAGCGGCCATCGCCGCATCGACAGCGACATGGCCGCCATCCTCTACACCAGCGGCAGCACAGGTCGGCCCAAGGGCGTGGTGCTGTCGCACCGCAACATGGTGGCCGGCGCCAAGAGCGTGGCAGGCTACCTGGGCAACCATGCCGAAGACACGTTGCTTGCGGCCTTGCCACTTTCGTTCGATGCCGGCTTCAGCCAGCTCACCACCGCCTTCCACGTCGGCGCGCGCGTGGTGCTCTTGAACTACCTGCTGCCGCGCGACGTGCTCAAGGCGCTGGAGCGCGAGCAGGTCACCGGCCTGACGGCGGTGCCGCCGCTGTACATCCAGCTGTCGGCACTGGACTGGCCCGCGGCCATCAACCGGCGGCTGCGCTACTTCGCCAACACCGGTGGCCGCATGCCACGCGAAACCCTGACCCTGCTGCGCCAGCGCGTGCCCGATGCCAAACCGTTCCTGATGTACGGCCTGACCGAAGCCTTCCGCTCGACCTACCTGCCGCCCGAAGAAGTCGACCGCCGGCCCGATTCGATCGGCAAGGGCATCCCCAACGCCGAGATCCTGGTGCTGCGCGACGACGGCACACCTTGTGCCGCCGACGAGCCAGGTGAACTCGTGCACCGCGGCGCGCTGGTCGGCCTGGGCTACTGGAACGACGCCGAAAAAACGGCCGAGCGCTACAAGTTGCTGCCCGGCCGCGAAGCTGGGCTGATGTTGCCTGAGTACGCCGTGTTCTCGGGCGACACCGTGCGCTGCGACGCCGAAGGCTTCCTGTACTTCATCGGCCGCCGCGACGAGATGATGAAGACCTCGGGCTACCGGGTCAGCCCGACCGAGGTCGAAGAGGTGCTTTACGCCAGCAAGCTGGTCGGCGAATGCGTCGCTTTCGGCGTCGACCACGC
>JANLYV010000569.1:0-10916 GCA_031365825.1 Rubrivivax sp.
CCGCGCTGCTGGGCCTGCTGCGCGAATGGCTGTGGGCCGATGGCCGGCTGCAAAGCAAGCTCGTCGCGGGCAAGGATGGCACTGCGGCCGACGCCGCCAAGTTCCGCGACTACTTCGACTACGCCGAGCCCATCAATCGTGTGCCATCCTATCGGGCGTTAGCTGTCTTCCGTGGCCGCGCGCCTGGTGCTCGACGAAGACGCGATCCCGGGCCGGCCAGGCCTGGCCGAAGGCCGCATCGCGCGCCACCTGGGCTGGCGGCACCGGCAGCGCCCGGGCGACGAGCTGATGCGGCGAGCGGTCGCCTGGACCTGGAAGGTCAAGCTCAGCCTGAGCCTGGAGCGCGACCTCTTCGCGCGGCTGCGTGAAGGTGCTGAAGCTGTGGCGATCAAGGTCTTCGCCGACAACCTGCGCGACCTCCTGCTCGCCGCGCCCGCCGGCCGGCACATCGTGATGGGCCTGGACCCGGGCATCCGCACCGGCGTAAAGGTGGCCGTGGTGAGCGACACCGGCAAGGTGCTGGACACCGCCACCGTGTTTCCCCATGAGCCGCGGCGTGACGTCGAGGGTGCGCTGGCGGTCCTGTCGAAGCTCGTGATGGCACATGGCGTGAACCTCATCGCCATCGGCAACGGCACCGCCAGCCGCGAGACCGATCAGCTCGCGGCCACGCTGATCGAGCGCCTGGCCGCGCCGGCGCAGGAGAAAGCCCGCGTACAGAAGGTCATCGTCAGCGAAGCCGGCGCGTCGGTCTACTCGGCCAGTGAATTCGCCAGCCTCGAGTTGCCCGAACTCGACGTCACGCTGCGCGGCGCGGTGAGCATTGCACGGCGCTTGCAAGACCCGTTGGCCGAGCTGGTGAAGATCGACCCGAAGAGCATAGGCGTCGGCCAGTACCAGCACGACGTCAACCCGGGCGAGCTGGCGCGCATGCTGGATGCCGTCGTCGAAGACTGCGTGAATGCCGTGGGCGTGGACCTGAACACTGCGTCGGCGCCGTTGCTGGCGCGTGTCTCGGGGCTGTCGCAAACCGTGGCCCATCACATCGTGCGCTGGCGCGATGCGCAGGGTGCCTTTCGCCAGCGCAAGCAGCTGCTTGAAGTCACGGGCCTGGGGCCACGCACGTTCGAGCAGGCGGCGGGTTTCCTGCGCATTCGCGATGGCGACAACCCGCTGGACCAGACCGGCGTGCACCCCGAGACCTACCCGCTGGTGGAGCGCTTGTTGAAGCAGACCGGCCGCAGCCTGACCGAGCTGATGGGCCACGCTGACGTGCTGCGCACGTTGCGACCGGAAGCGCTGGCCGATGCGCGCTTCGGCATCGTCACCGCCCGGGACATCCTGGCCGAACTCGAAAAACCAGGCCGCGACCCGCGCGGCGACTTTCGCGTGGCCAAGCTCACCGATGGCGTGCATGCGCTGGCGGACCTTCAAGTGGGCATGCTGCTCGAAGGCACGGTCAGCAACGTCGCGCAGTTCGGTGCCTTCGTCGACCTGGGCGTGCATCAAGACGGCCTGGTGCACGTCAGCCAGATGAGCCACAAGTTCGTCAACGACGCGCGCGAGGTGGTGAAGACAGGTGCGGTGGTGAGAGTGCGCGTGCTCGAGATTGACTTGGCGCGCAAACGTGTAGCCCTGACGATGAAGCTCGATGCGCCCACACCCCAACCAGGGCAGGGCGGCGACAACCGGTTCCAGGCAGCGGCGCGTCCGCAGCGCGCTGCCGGCGCGGCGGCCCCGCAGGCTGCAACCGGTGCCATGGCGGCGGCTTTCGCCAAATTGCGATCACCTTGATGCGCCGGTCTTGGCTGCGCGTGCTTGGCTTGTTAGCAGGTTGCGCCAGTGTGGCCGCGCAACCGGCGCCGCAACAAGTGCAGATCGAAGCCAAAGCGAGTGATGAAAGTGAGCAGCGCCGCGACGCCGTGGCCGGTGTGACGGTGGTCGACCGTGAAGAGCTCGACCGCTTCGGGGATACCAGCGTGCTCGACGTGCTGCAGCGCCAGGCCGGCGTCAGTGTGGAGGGCGAGCAACCGCGACTGCGCGGGCTGGGTGGCGGCTATACGCTGATCCTGCTCAACGGTGAACCGGCGCCGCCGGGTTTTTCGCTCGAGCAGTTGTCGCCGGCGGAGATCGAGCGCATCGAGATCGCCAAAGGCCCGAGCGCCGAGTTTGGTGGTGTGGCGGGCACCATCAACGTCATCCTGCGCACGCCGCCCAGGATGCAGCAGCGCGAGTGGCGCGCGAATGCCAGCTACCGCGGGCTGCGTCCGGTGGCGTCAAGCAGTCTGAACTGGGGCGACCGTGTTGGCGCCATTGGGTTTCAGTTGCCGCTGGCGCTGTACCAATGGGCGGGCGAGGGCGCGACATCGTCGTTGCGCTTGACCCGCACGCCCGACGGCGCGCTGCGCGAAAGCAGCGCTATCGGCCAAGACCAGTGGCGCGGCGGTGGCGTGAACTTCGGGCCGCGCGTCGATTGGCGCATCGATGAGAGCCAGTCGCTGCAATGGCAGACCTTCCTGCAACGCAATCAGTCGGACAACCGCAGCCAGCAGCAATCGACCACGCTGCAAGGCTTGCCACCTTCGCTGCTGGCGAGTGAGTCGGCCACGCGCGGCCTCTGGCAGATGGCGCGCACGCAACTGCAATGGAGCCTGAAGCACGCCGACGGCACGCGGCTCGAACTCAAGGCTTCGGCCGAGCGCAGTGCGGGTGACAGCACCGGCCTGTTCGTCGGCACGGCGGGCGCCTTGGCGCCGTTGACGCGCGAGACGCTGAACCACACCGTGGGCGACCGCGCATCTGCAGGTGCGCGCGTGCGCTGGCCTTTGACGGACGGCCATGTCATGGCTGCAGGCGGCGATATCGAACAACGCGAGCGCACCGAGTTGCGCCGCGTCATCGAGAACGGCGTCGAGTGGCTCACCGGTTCGGTCGGCCGCAGCTTCGATGCCGTCATGCAGCGCCGAGTGCTGTTTGTGCAAGATGACTGGACCCTCTCGACGCGAGCCTCCGCGTCGCTGGGATTGCGTGGCGAGTTGATCGACACCTCGGCCGGCAAGGTCGACGGTGAGATCGTGCGCCAGCGCAGCCAGTTGCTCGCACCGATTGCGCAGTTGCGCCTGGCGCTGGACGACAAGTCACGCGACGTCGTGCGCGTGAGTCTGGCGCGCAGCAGCCGACTGCCCGACCTGTCCTCATTGATGGGGCGCTATACGCTGAACACCACTTACGAGCGCAATACGGCGAACACGCCGATTGCGGCCGACAGTGCCGGCAATCCGCAGCTTCAACCCGAACGCGCCTGGGCTTTCGAAGCGAGCTTCGAGCACTACGTGGCCGGTGGCGGCGTGGCCAGCGTGGCGCTGTTTCATCGTCGCATCGAAGGCTTGATACGCCGCCGCATCACGCTCGAAGTGGTGAGCGAATCGAGCGTGCCACGCTGGGTGTCGCGGCCAGCGAACATCGGCGGCGCGCGCTCCACGGGCGTGGAGTTCGAGATCAAGGGTGCGGGCGAGCAGTGGCTGCCACGATTGTTCGCACCGCGCTCGGGGTGGCAGCTGCGGTCGGCCTTGAGCGTCTATCGTTCGACTGTGGAGCAAATTGACGACCCTGATGCGCGACTCGAAGGGCAGCCGCCATGGACGGCTTCGCTGGGCGTTGATCGCCTGCCGTTGCAGGACCAGCTCGGCTACGGCGCGAGCCTGGGCTACACGCCGGCGTTTGCCACGCAGCAGACCGACATGCAACGCCTGTGGCGCGACCATGCGCGCCGGCTCGACGTCTACCTGGTGTGGCGCTTCAACCGCGAAGTGCAGCTGCGGCTGTCGGCGCAGAACCTCGCGCCGCTGCCCACGCGCGGTAGCAGCGCCATCGCCGATCTCGACGGTTTTGCCGCGCGCAGCAGCAGCCAGCGCGAGGGCCGTAGCCAGTTCAATGCCAACCTGGTGTGGCGCTTCTGATGACTGTCCACAAGGCGCTGGCCCTGTACGCCGGCCCACGTGCACGCGCACATTTGCGCGAGCACGGCCTGCGTGCACAAGACGTGCGCGTCGTGCCCGCTGCGGCGGGCGGGCCCAAGGGCCTGGTGCTCAACCCGCTCGACCGCTTCATCTTCGGCCATTGGCTCGCCCAGGCACGGCAAACCGTGCATCTGCTGGGCGCGTCCATCGGTGCCTGGCGCATGGCCTGCGCCTGCCTGCCTGATGCCGATGCCGCACTGGCGCAACTGGCCGAGGACTACATCGTGCAGCGCTACGAGCATGCGCCGGGCAAAGCGCCGAAAGCGCGGCATGTGAGTGAGATCTTCGGGCGCAAGCTGCAAGAGCGGCTGGGTGCGCGTGCTGGAGAAGTGCTGGCCCATCCGACGCGTCGGCTGCACGTCTTCACCAGCCGCGGCCGTCACGTGCTCGGGCGCGAAGGCCGCTTGCGCACGCCGCTGGGCTACTTCGGCGCCTTCGTCGCCAATGCGGTGGGCCGGCGTGCGCTGGGTGGATGGATCGAGCGCGTGGTCTTCAGCGACCCGCGCGAACCTTTGCCGTTTGCGATGTCCGACTTTCGCACCACGCGGTCGACGCTGGCTGAGGCCAACCTGGCGGCGGCGGTACTCGCCAGTTGTTCGATTCCGTTCTGGCTGAATGCCGTGCACGACATCGACGGCGGGCCGCGTGGCGCCTATTGGGACGGTGGCATCACCGACTACCACCTGCACCTGCCCTATGCCGACATGACCGCTGGGCTGGTCTTGTACCCGCACTTCCAGGACAGCGTGGTGCCTGGCTGGCTCGACAAACCCTGGAAGCGCCGCCACGTCGCCACGCCGGCGCTGGACAACGTCATCGTGCTTGCGCCGCAGCCCGATTGGGTGCGCAGCCTGCCCGGTGCGAAGCTGCCTGACCGCGGTGACTTCAAAGCCCATGCCGATGATGACGCCACGCGTATCAAGGTCTGGCGCCGCGCGCTGGCCGAGAGTCAGCGGCTGGCCGATGAATTCGCGGCGCTGGTCGAGAGGCCCGGCAGCATCGAATCTTTACCGTTGCGCTGATTCAACCGAATCGCCTTGCGCCACGTTGTGGGGCGACGCCGCGAATGCTGACCACCCGCAAAACCTGCACAACCCGCGAGCGAACGAGGAGACACCTGATGAAGACTTTCGCCCGAACGACGCTGGCCGTGATTGCGCTGACAGCGCTTGGCGCCTGCGCACACGACCCCGGGGCCTATGCCTATGGCGGCCAGGACGGGCGCTACCAGCAGCCCGGCGCCACCAGTCGCGACGGCTACAACGTGGCCTACGGTGTCGTCACGGCGATCGAGCCGGCGCGCGCCTCGGGGGGCAATGCCACGGGTGCAGGCGCCTTGCTTGGCGGCGTGATTGGTGCCGTCATCGGGCGCCAGGTTGCCGGCCGCGGAGATGCCAGGACCGCGGGCACCTTCGCCGGCGCTGTTGCCGGCGCCTTGATCGGCAACCACGTTGAAGGGCGCCGAAGCGCGGAAGGCACGCAGGCTCGCGTCTCAGTGCAACTTGATCGCGGCGGTGTCATCACGCTGGACGGTGCTGACATCAATGACCTGCGCGTTGGCGAGCGTGTGCGCATCGAGAACAACCGGCTGTACCGTATTGCTCGCGGGCCGGCTGGCCTACAATACGAACGCTCGTGAACGAACAAGGAACGGGAAAGGCATCATGGTTATGACACCGCGGACTACGCGCTTTCTGGTTGAGGTTTAGCCGGCCGCGTCTGCAGGATTCACTTTCCCTGTTCCAAGCAAAGCGCGGCTCCGCCCGCGCTTTTTGCTTTTCTGGAGATTCCCATGATCACGATCACGCTACCGGACGGTTCCCGGCGTGAATACCCGGCCGCCTTGAGCGTGGCCGATGTTGCGGCTTCGATTGGCCCTGGCTTGGCCAAATCCGCCCTTGCCGGCCGCGTGGACGGCAAGCTGGTCGACACCAGCCATTGCCTTGACGCCGACGCGGCATTGGCCATCGTCACCGAGCGTGACGCGGATGGGCTGGAGATCATCCGCCACTCGACAGCGCACCTGCTGGCCTACGCGGTGAAGGAGCTTTTTCCCGAGGCGCAGGTGACGATCGGGCCGGTCATCGAAAACGGCTTTTATTACGACTTTGCCTACTCGCGGCCCTTCACGCCCGAGGACCTGGCGGCTATTGAGCAGCGCATGGCCGAGCTGGCAAAGAAGGATGAGCCGGTGGTGCGCCGCGTGTTGCCGCGCGACGAGGCCGTGGCCTACTTCAAGGGCCTTGGCGAACACTACAAGGCACAGATCATCGGCAGCATCCCAGAAGGCCAGGACGTTTCGCTCTACCGTGAAGGCGCCTTCGAAGACCTGTGCCGTGGCCCGCATGTGCCGAGCACGGGCCGGCTGAAGCACTTCAAGCTGATGAAGGTGGCCGGCGCATACTGGCGCGGCGACCAGGCGAACGAACAACTGCAGCGTATCTACGGCACGGCCTGGGCGACAAAGGACGAGTTGCAGGCCTATCTGCGCATGCTCGAAGAAGCCGAGAAGCGCGACCACCGCCGCCTCGGGCGCGAACTGGACCTCTATCACATGGAGGAGACCGCGCCGGGCCTGGTGTTCTGGCATCCGAAAGGATGGACGTTGTGGCAGCAGGTCGAGCAATACCTGCGTGCCGTCTACCGCGACAACGGCTACCTCGAAGTCAAGGGACCGCAGATCCTGGACAAGAATCTGTGGGAGAAGACAGGGCACTGGGAGAACTACCGCGACAACATGTTCGTCACGGAGTCGGAGAAGCGCGAGTACGCGCTCAAGCCGATGAACTGCCCCGGGCATGTGCTGATCTTCAACTCGGCCATGCGCAGCTACCGCGACTTGCCGCTGCGCTACGGCGAATTCGGCCAGTGCCACCGCAACGAGCCCAGCGGTGCCCTGCACGGCATCATGCGCGTGCGCGGTTTCACGCAGGACGACGGCCACATCTTCTGCACTGAAGACCAGATCCTCGACGAATGCATCGCCTACACCGGCCTGCTGCAAAAGGTGTACGCGGACTTCGGTTTCAGCGAGATTGTCTACAAGGTCGCGACGCGCCCCGCCAAGCGCGTCGGCTCCGATGCGCTATGGGACAAGGCTGAATTCGCAGTGATGGAGTCCTTGCGCCGCACGGGCTGCGACTTCATCGTGTCCGAAGGTGACGGCGCGTTCTACGGCCCGAAGATCGAGTACACGCTGAAAGACGCGCTTGGCCGGCCGTGGCAGTGCGGCACGATGCAGGTCGACTTCAACACCGCCGAACGCCTGGGCGGCGAGTACGTCACCGCCACCAGCGGCCGCGCCCACCCGGTGATGTTGCACCGTGCCATCGTCGGCAGCCTCGAGCGATTCATCGGCATCCTCATCGAACAGCACGCCGGCGCCATGCCGGCCTGGCTCGCCCCGGTGCAGGTGGTGGTGGCCTGTATCAGCGAAAACACCGCGGACTACGCCTCGGTGGTGGTGAAAGCGCTGCAAAAACAAGGAGTTAGGGCAGAGGTAGATTTGCGGGCGGACAAGATTGGCTATAAAATCCGCGAGCATTCAATGCAAAAGGTTCCGTACATCCTGGTCGTAGGCGACAAGGAGAAGGCAAACGGGGCCGTTGCGGTGCGCGCCCGGGGCAATCAAGACCTTGGTGTGATGGCACTGGAAGACTTCGCGCAGAAGCTCCACGACGACATCACACGTAAGTCTTGACCATCGTCTCCACCGGCGCGCTTTTTTGCGTTTTTCGTGACCCGCATGCCTTCGGGTTGCTCAAGGAGTTGACACCATAGCTACGTTCATGGACCGCCGCACCCCCAACGCGGAGCGCAAGCACAGGCTGAACCGGGAAATCATGGCGCCGCAGGTGCGCTTGATGAACCCGGAGAACGAACCGATAGGCATCGTCAGCACACTGGAAGCGCTACGCATGGCGGGGGAGTTGGATGTCGATCTGGTGGAGATCGCAGCCACCGCGGACCCCCCGGTATGCCGCCTGATGGATTACGGCAAGTTCAAGTACCAGGAGCAGAAGAAGGCGGCCGAAGCCAAGTCCAAGCAAAAGGTCATCGAGGTCAAGGAAGTCAAGTTCAGGCCGGGCACGGATGAGGGTGACTACCTCATCAAGATGCGCAACCTGCGCCGATTCATTGCCGAGGACGGCGATAAAGGCAAAGTCACCTTGCGCTACCGCGGCCGCGAGATCACCCACCAGGACATCGGCATGCGACTGCTCGAACGCATCCGCGATGAGCTGTCAGACGTCTCGGTGGTCGAGCACATGCCCAAACTGGAAGGGCGGCAGATGATCATGGTGCTGGCACCGAAGAGGAAGTAAGTCGAGCGTTAGCAAATTCGCGGCATGGGTTTGGTCACCCACGCGGCGAACACGAAGCCGCTGCAGGCCAACAAGTTCCACGAGACCTCGTGGTCGCCTGCAGGGGCAAACAAAGAAGGAGCAGTCATGCCCAAGATGAAGACCAAGAAGAGCGCGGCTAAGCGGTTCCGCGTGCGTCCGGGGGGTACCGTCAAGCGCGGTCAGGCGTTCAAGCGCCACATCCTCACCAAGAAGACCACGTCGCGCAAACGCCACCTGCGGGGTGCAACCAACGTGCATGAGACCAACATGGGTCACATGGCGCAGATGTTGCCCTTCGCCGGCCTTTGACCACCCACCGCTGACTCAGGAGAACCTACATGCCTCGCGTCAAACGTGGAGTCACGGCACACGCCCGCCACAAGAAAATTCTCGCCCTTGCCAAGGGCTTCCGCGGCCGCCGCAAGAACGTCTTCCGCATCGCCAAACAGGCAGTGATGAAGGCCGGGCAGTACGCCTATCGCGACCGCCGTACCCGCAAGCGCGTTTTCCGCCAGTTGTGGATCGCCCGTATCAACGCTGCCTCGCGTGGCCTCGGCATCACCTACAGCCGCTTTATGGATGGCCTAAAGAAGGCGCACATCGACATCGACCGCAAAGTCCTTGCCGACATGGCCGTCAACGACCCGGCTGCTTTTGGCAGCATCGTGGACAAGGTGAAGGCCCAGCTCGCTTGATGTGCATGTGCCGGGGTTTGTGGCCCGGGCGACGTCGAGCATTCAAAGGCCGTCACCTCGGGGCGGCCTTTTTCGTTTTTTGATGGATGTTTGTTGGCAACGATGAACGATCTCGACTCCTTGGTGCAAGACGCGCAGGCCGACTTTGCGGCTGCGCCCAACGCGGCTGAGCTGGAAAACGCCAAGGCGCGCTTTCTCGGCAAGGCGGGCCGTATCACCGAACTTCTTAAGGGCCTGGCCGCACTTGACGTGCCGCAGAAGAAAGCTCGCGGCGCTGAGGTCAACCAGGCCAAGCAGCGCATTGAAGCTGCGTTGGCGGCGCAACGCGACGTGTTGGCCGACGCAGAGTTGCAGGCGCAACTCAAGGCCGAAGCGCTGGATGTCAGTCTGCCCGGACGGCTGCGTGGCATGGGCGGTTTGCACCCCGTGTCGCGCACGCTCGAGCGCATCGAGGCGATCTTCGGCTCGATGGGTTTCGACGTCGCCGACGGCCCCGAAATCGAAACCGACTGGATGAGTTTCACAGCGCTCAACAACCCCGAGAACCACCCTGCGCGCTCGATGCAGGACACGTTCTACGTCGACGTCAACGATGCCCAAGGCCGGCCGCTGAACCTGCGCCCGCACACCAGCCCGATGCAAGTGCGCTATGCGCAAGCGCACGCCGCCAAGTACGCCGCGAATGACACGATTGGGAACACTATGCCTGAGATTCGCGTCATCGCGCCAGGGCGCACCTACCGCGTCGACAGCGACGCCACACACTCGCCGATGTTTCATCAGTGCGAAGGCCTGTGGATCGGCGAGCGCATCAGTTTCAAAGACCTGAAGGCGGTGTTCAGCGACTTCCTGCGGCAGTTCTTTGAAACCTCCGAGTTGCAGGTGCGGTTCCGCCCGTCCTTTTTCCCTTTCACAGAACCGTCTGCCGAGATCGACATCGCATTCGCCGATGGGCCGCTGAAAGGCAGCTGGCTTGAGGTGGCGGGCTCGGGCCAGGTGCATCCCCAGGTCGTGCGCAACTTCGGCCTCGACCCCGAGCGTCACATCGGTTTCGCGTTCGGTATGGGCCCGGACCGGCTGACGATGCTGCGCTATGGCGTCAACGATCTGCGACTTTTCTTCGAGAACGACCTGCGCTTCCTGGCGCAGTTTCGCTGAGCCACGGCAGCCCAACATGCAATTCCCTGAATCGTGGTTGCGCGAGTTCTGCAACCCGCCGCTCTCGAGCCAACAGCTCGCTGACCTGCTCACGCTTTCCGGCATGGAGGTTGAAGAACTCAGGCCGGTCGCGCCGGCGTTCACTGGCGTGGTCGTGGCCGAAATCGTGGCGGCGCAGCCGCATCCGTCTGCCGACCGATTGCGCGTTTGCATGGTCGACGCCGGGCCCGCCTCAGGTGCTGGCACGGTGCAGATCGTGTGCGGCGCACCCAATGTGCGTATCGGCATGCGCGTGCCGCTGGCGATGGTGGGTGCCGAGCTGCCTGCAAGTGCCAACGGTGAACCGGTGCGTATCGGTATGGGCAAATTGCGCGGCGTTGACAGTGCCGGCATGCTGTGTTCGGCGCGCGAGCTCGGCATTGCCGACGACCACGCGGGACTGCTGGAACTCGCAGCCGACGCACCCCTGGGCAGCAGTGTGCGCGACTGGCTGGCGCTGGACGACATGCTGTTCACGCTCAAGCTCACGCCCAACCTGGCGCATGGGCTCAGCGTCTATGGTGTTGCGCGCGAGGTCGCGGCCCTGAGTGGCGCGCCGCTGCGCACGCCCACCATCGTGCCGGTTGCCGTGAGCCATGCGCAGCGTCTGCCGGTACAGGTGCTGGCGAGCGAGCTTTGTGGACGCTTCTCGGGCCGTG
>JANLYV010000342.1:0-21591 GCA_031365825.1 Rubrivivax sp.
AAGAGGACTCGAACCTCCACGCCGTTAAGCGCTAGTACCTGAAACTAGTGCGTCTACCAATTCCGCCATCTGGGCAATTTCAGAGCTAAGGATTCTATCATCAAGGACAAAACCACAGGCATCGCGCACACCGTTCCAAGCGTCGCGCTGATGGGTGAATTTGAAGGCATCGTCGATGGTCATCGCGACGGCCACGGCTTCGTGTTGCGCGAAGACGGCGAGCCCTCGGTCTACCTCGCGCCGCAGGAGATGCGTGCCGTACTGCACCGCGACCGCGTGTGCGTTCGCATTGTTCGTTATGACCGCAAGGGCCGCCCCGAGGGCCGCGTGCTCGACATCCTTGAGCGGCGCAAGACGCCGATCATCGGGCGCCTGCTGCACGAAGGCGGGCACTGGCTGGTCGCACCCGAAGACCGCCGCTTCGGACAGGACATCATCATCCCCAAGAACGCCATCGCCAGTGCCGCGGTGGGGCAGGTGGTGTCGGTCGAGTTGACCGAGTCGCCCTCCCTGCATTCCAAGCCGGTGGGCCGCGTGGCCGAAGTACTGGGCGAGATCGACGACCCCGGTATGGAGATCGAGATCGCGGTGCGCAAGTACGAGGTGCCGCACCAGTTCTCTGCCGAGACCCTGGCCCAGGCCGCAGCCTTGCCCGACCGGCTTCGGCCGATCGACCGCAAGCACCGTGTCGACCTGACCGATGTCGCGCTCGTCACCATCGACGGCGAAGACGCGCGTGACTTCGACGACGCCGTGTACTGCGAGCCGTTCAAGCGCGGCCGCGGCAAGACGGCGTTCGAAGGTTGGCGGCTGCTCGTGGCCATCGCCGACGTCAGCCATTACGTCAAGCCCGGGGAGCCGCTGGACGAAGACGCCTATGAGCGTGCCACTTCGGTGTATTTTCCGCGGCGCGTGATTCCGATGCTGCCGGAAAAGCTGTCCAACGGCCTGTGCTCGCTCAACCCCGACCAGGACCGCCTGGCGATGGTTTGCGACATGCTGGTGGATGGCGAAGGGCGCATCGAGGCCTACCAGTTCTACCAGGCACTGATCTGCTCGCATGCCCGGCTGACCTACACCGAAGTGGCGGCCGTGCTGGGCAACACGCGCGGCCCGGAAGCGCAGCGCCGCGCACCACTCGTGCCGCACCTGCTGCACCTGCACGAGGTCTACCGCGCGCTGCTGAAGTCGCGCCAACGCCGTGGCGCGATCGACTTCGAGACCACCGAAACGCAGATCGTCTGTGACGACAACGGCCGCATCGAGAAGATCGTGCCGCGTGTGCGCACCGAAGCCCACAAGCTGATTGAAGAAGCCATGCTGGCAGCCAACGTCTGCGCCGCCGAGTTCATCACCGAAGGCGAACATCCTTCGCTGTACCGCGTGCACGAAGGCCCGACGCCCGAGAAGCGAATCGCGTTGCAGAGCTACCTTCGTGCGCTGGGGCTTGGCCTGCACATCAGCGACGACCCCAAGCCGGCGGAATTCCAGGCCATCGCGCATGCGACGCAAGACCGTGTCGATGCCATGCAGATCCACACGATGCTTCTGCGCTCGATGCAGCAGGCGATCTACACGGCCAGCAACAGCGGCCACTTCGGCCTGGCGTTCGAGGCTTACACGCACTTCACCAGCCCGATCCGGCGCTACCCCGACCTGCTGGTGCACCGTGTCATCAAGGCGCTGCTTGGCCATCGCCGCTTTCACCTCGTGGCCAGCGAGAAGACGCGCGTGCCCGAGCTGCGCCGCGGTGGCAAGCCGGCGCATCGCGCGGCCAAACCGGCGTCACAGGAAGCGGCCTTGTGGGAGGCCGCCGGTGCGCACTGCAGCGCGAACGAGCGCCGTGCCGACGAAGCCTCGCGCGATGTCGAGGCCTGGCTGAAGTGCCGCTACATGCGCGAGCACCTTGGCGAAGAGTTCTCGGGCACTGTCAGCGCGGCGACGAGCTTCGGCCTCTTTGTCACGCTCGACGCCTTGTATGTCGACGGCCTGGTGCACATCACCGAACTCGGTGGCGAGTACTACCGCTTTGACGAAGCACGCCAGGAGCTGCGTGGCGAACGCACCGGCGTGCGCTATGCCGTGGGCACGCGCGTGCGGGTGCAGGTCAGCCGGGTCGACCTTGATGGCCGCAAGATCGACTTTCGCATGGTGCGCGAAGGCGAGGGCGATCGAATACTTGCGCAGGGTCGCCCGGCGGGCTCCAAGGCAGCGGTGGCAGCCACGGCGGTGGAGGAGCTGGCATCGATTCGCGACAGTGACCGCGCTGCCAAGGTTGCGGCGCGTACCGCCAAGGGCCGTGCCGCGGACACCAGCCGCCGCTCGCGCAAGCCCGCACCGCGCAAGACGACGCCGCGCCCCGGTCCGCGTCGTTAGGGCGTTAGCAGATCACGGCGTCGCGCATGGCGGCGACGAGCTCGGACGCGGGAAGCGGCAGCCGGGCACCTTCTTGCACAGCGCGGCGGTCGGCGGCGAAGCCGTGCAGCCACACTGACGCCGCGGCTGCATGGAAGGCGCGTTGCGATGCGTCGGCACCGTCGCCCATGGCACACCAGGTGCCACCGATCCACCCTGCCAGCACGTCACCGCTGCCCGCGGTGGCGAGCTTGCCGTTGCCGCTGAGGTTGATGGCGGGCAGCGCGCCCGGCGCCGCAATGACCGTACCCGAGCCCTTGAGTACGACCACGCAGGTGTAGCTCTGGGCCAGCCGGGTGGCGCTGTGCAGTCTGTCGCGTTGTACCTCGGTCGCCCCCACGCCAAGCAGCCGTGCCGCTTCGAGCGGGTGCGGCGTCAGCACGGTGGTATGCCCCCGGTCAGCCCGTGAACGCAGCAAGGCCTGCAGCACGGAGTCTTGCGCGACGGCGTTGAGTGCATCGGCGTCCAGCACCAGTCGTGGCACGCGCGACAGCAAGGACGGCATGGCCGCATGCACCGCCTGGCCGCCGCCACACCCACACACCGCAGTCGCCCGCGCCAGCACGTCAGCAGGCGATGTCCACCACGCGCTGCGACCCATCAGTTCAGGCTGCGAAGGCAGCATCGCGTCGGCCTCTTCGTCGAGCAGGCTGACGTAGACGCGGCCGGCACCGGCATGCAACGCCGCGCTGGCGGCCAACCACGCGGCGCCGGTCATGCCACGCTCGCCGCCGACGACGGCAAGGTCGCCGAACCGACCTTTGTGGCTTGCGTGCAGCCGCGTCGGCCAGGCCTGCCGGTGCCGGTGCGCGGGCGTCAGAAGGGCAAGCGCGTGGTCTTGCGTCGACGCCGCGCCCAGGTCGGCCAGCCACACCTGTCCGGCCAGATCACGGCCACGGCCGGTAAACAGGCCCGGCTTGAGCGTCAACAGTGTCAGCGTGTGGTCGGCGCGAACCGCAAGGCCGGCGTCGCCGGTGTCGGCGTTCAGGCCACTGGGCAGGTCAAGCGCAAGCACCGGCGACGCCGCAGCGTTGATGCCATGAATGGCTTCGGCCATGTCGCCCTCGGGTGCGCGGCTCAAGCCGATGCCCAGCAGCGCGTCAACCGTCAGATCGATATCGGTGTTAGCAGGCGTCGTGTCGCCCGCGCCGCGGATGGCCACGCCGGCTTCGCGGGCCTGCACCAGCGCGAGGCCGGCGTCGGCGGGCAAGCCGGCCTCACCGCCGACCCGCGTGACGAGCACCTTGCGCCCCGACTGGTGCAGCCACCGTGCCGCCACCAGGCCGTCGCCGCCGTTGTTGCCGGGGCCGCAGAAGAAGTGCACGAGGCGCGCGTGTGGCGCGAGTGCGATCGCCAGTCGGGCAGCCGCCTCGCCGGCACGCTGCATCAAGGCATGCGCCGGCATCGTCGACTGCAGCGCCGACTCGAGCCCACGGGCGCCGGCCGTGCCGTGCAGCCACGCGTGCTCGCCGTCGGGCGTGATGCGTTGTGGTGCTGAAGCGGTCATCGTGTCTCGATCGTCACTGCAGGCGCGACAGCGCCAGGCCCTGGGTGTCGATCGCCGACGTGCGCCGCGTGACCATGTCCGCCACCAGCCTGGCCGAGCCACAGGCCAGCGCCCAGCCGCTGGAGCCGTGGCCGGCGTTGAGCCAGACGCCGGCCGAGCCGCTTGGCCCGATCACGGGCGGGCCGTCGGGCAGCATCGGCCGCGCGCCTTTCCAGTGCTGCGCTTTTGAAGTCACCGCGGCGCCGGGGAACCAGTCTTCGAGCACCTGGTAGAGCGTGCGCAACGCGGCCTTGTTGTGGGTGCCGGGCCTGCCGCCAAGCTCGGCGCCGCCGGCCACGCGAATACGCTGGCCGAGCCGCGTGATGGCGACCTTGTAGCGTTCGTCCATCAGGCCGGCGCGCGGCGCCGCGTCGGAGTAGCCCTCACGATGTCGCAAAGGCGCTGTGATTGAGTAGCCGTGGACGGGCGCCAGCGGCAGACGCACACCCAGCGGCGTGAGCAGCGGCGCTGCCAGATGACCGGCGCAGACAACGATGGCATCGAACGCCGGTGGTGCTTCGATGCGCGTGTCGCCTTCATGGCGCGGCAGCTCAAAGGCGACGGTCGGCCGCGGCCCCGGCACGATGCGCTGCACATGATGATCAAAACGAAACTGCACGCCGAGTTGTTGTGCACGTGCCTTGATCAGGTGCGCGAACTGCCGGCAGTTGCCCACGCCGTCCTGTGGCAGGTGGATGGCCGCAGCCAGCTCGGTGCCAGGATTCAGCCCGGGTTCGATGGCGCGCGCGCGTTCAGCGTCGACCAGCGTGTGCGCCACACCAAGCTCATCCAGCAAACGCAGGCCGAACTGCGCCAGCTGCACTTCACGCGCAGAACGCAGCAGCACCAGGTAGCCTGGCGCTTGTTCGTACTCGAGATGCAGCTCCTTGGTCAGCGCGATTTGGTGTGCGCGGCTGTAGTGCGCCAGACGCTGCATCGTGGCGCGGTTGCGCTGGTGTACGTCGCGCGCGCAGCTGCGCCACCAACGCCAGAGCCAGGGTGTCTGCGCCAGCACGCCAAGTCCACCCAGGCGCACGGCCGCGTGGCGATTGAAAAGCTGGCGCATGACTTTCCAGGGCATGCCCGGTGCGGCCCACGGCGTGACGTAACCGGGTGCCAGCACACCGGCATTGGCGAAGCTCGATTCGGCTGCGACGGCGGCGTGCTGCTCGTAAACCGTGACATCGAGGCCGTCGCGGGCTAACTCGTAAGCGGTGGTGACACCGATGATGCCGGCGCCGATGACGGCCACGCGCAAGCTCACCTCCCGAGCGCGGCAGTGTGCGGCGCAACAAGCGGTGCAAGTGTTGCTTCGATGGCCATCGACACCTCAAGCACCGTGTCGTCGTGCATGGCCGAGCTCCAGACCATCAGGCCCACCGGCCATTCGCCGGCACGATGGCAGGGCAGCGACAGCGCGCAGCCGTCGAGAAAATTCACCACTGACGGGTTGCGCAACAAGCGCGCGTTGACGGCGAAGAAGAGGGCGTCATCGGTGATCAGCGGCCCAATCGCGGGTGCCACTATCGGCACGGTAGGCGAGAGCAGCGCGTCGTAGGGACTCGCCATATCTTGCACGGCGTCGATCCAGGCACGGCGTGCATCGAGCAGCCCGATGTAGTCCGCAGCGCTCATCGTCTCGCCGCGCGTGATGCGTGTGGCCACGCGCGGGTCGTAGAGATGGCGCTGCGATGCCAAACGCTGCCGATGCCAGGCCCAGCTCTCGGCCGCGGCAAAGCCGCCAGCGGCCTGAAGTCCGGCCAGTTCCAGCAACGGTGGCAGGGCGAACTCTTCCACCATGGCACCGCCGGCGCGCAGGGCGCCTAGGCCACGCTCAAACGCCGTCGCCACCGCGGGCTCGAGTTCGTCGAGCATCAACGTCGCGGGCACACCCAGCCGAAGCTGTCGCAATGGCCGCGCGCGTCGTGGCACCCGGCGCTGTGCCAGCACTTCATGCACTAGCACGGCATCGCGCACGGAATGGGTGATGGCGCACGCGGTGTCAAGCGTGGTCGACAGCGGCACGCTGCCAGCAAGAGGCGTGAGGCGCTGGGTGCTCTTGAATCCAACCAGGCCTTGCAGCGCGGCCGGGATGCGAATAGAGCCGCCGGTGTCGGAGCCGAGCGCCGCCCAGGCAGCACCGCAGGCCACCGAGACCGCGCCGCCCGACGTCGACCCGCCAGGGATGCGCGGCGTGGCGTCAAGCGCCAGCGTGGCGACGTTCGCCGGCGTGCCAAAGTGAGGATTGATGCCCACACCCGAGTAGGCGAACTCGCTCATGTTGGTGTGGCCGACGATGCAAGCTCCGGCAGCGCGAAGGCGTGCCACCAGCGGGCAATCCTGCGCGGCCGGCGCGTCGCCTTGCAAGACGCGCGAGCCGGCGGTAGTGGTGACACCCTGCACGTCGAACAGATCCTTGACCGACACCGCCAGGCCACCCAGCGACGGCAGCGGTGCGCCCGCGGCCCAGGCCTGATCGACGCCGTAGGCCGAGGCGCGCGCCGCGGCGTCGAATCGGCGCACGAAACTATGGCGCGCGCTGTCGCTCGCCGCTGCGGCGACCGCGCGCTCGAGTTCATGGCTGGCGCTGCTGCGGCCGGCCAGGATGTCGTCGCGTGCCGCGCACAGGTCGACGGCATGGTCACGTGGTAAAGTCATTGGGTTTGTCTCGGGGCGGACAGCAAGGGTTCTTCGGAATCCTCAGCTATCGGCGAGTGCGATCAACAATCGCGACGGCGACAAACGAACGTTCATCGACTTTTTCTTCAATCGCGAACCCGGCCAACCAAGGTGTTGCGGTGGTACCTCGCTGACAAGCGGGGCTGCCTACGCAATGTGCGCCGGGATTCTAGACCCAACCTTCGGAGTCTTTCATGACCATCTCCATGCGTGAAATGCTGGAAGCCGGCGTCCATTTCGGGCACCAAACGCGCTTCTGGAACCCCAGGATGGCACCGTACATCTACGGCCATCGCAACAAGATCCACATCGTCAATCTCGAGAAGACGCTGCCGCTCTTCAACGATGCGATGAAGTTCGTGCGCCAGCTCGCCGGCCGCCGCGGCACCGTGCTGATGGTGGGCACGAAGCGCCAGGCGCGCGAAGTGGTGGCGCTGGAAGCCCAGCGTTGCGGCATGCCTTTCGTCGACCAGCGCTGGCTTGGCGGCATGTTGACCAACTTCAAGACGGTCAAAGGCTCACTGAAGAAGCTCAAGGACATGCAGGCCACCAAAGAAGCCGGCACCGAGCTGATGATCAAGAAGGAAGCCTTGTTGTTCGAGCGTGAGTTGGTCAAGCTCGAGAAGGATATTGGTGGCATCCAGGACATGAGCGCATTGCCCGACGCGCTGTTCGTCATCGACGTCGGTTACCACAAGATCGCCATCGCCGAAGCTGTGAAGCTGGGCATCCCGGTGATAGGCATCGTCGACACCAACCACTCGCCGCTAGGCATCGACTACGTCATCCCGGGCAACGACGACTCAGCCAAGGCCGTGGCGCTCTATGCGCGCGCAGTGGCCGACGCCGTGCTCGAAGGCAAGGCCAATGCCGCCACCGAAGTGGTGACGGCCGTGGCTGGCAGCGACGAGTTCGTCGAAGTCAACGAAGCCTGATGCGCTGCCGCGCGGCGCGCCGGTGTCGGGCCGCGCTGCGCCGGCGGGGACCTGAACTGATCGATTACACGCGCGCCGTCGCCGACCGTCGGCGCGTGCTGACATGGAGAATTGACAATGCCTGCAATCACCGCAAGCTTGGTGGCCGAGCTGCGCGCCAAGACCGATGCGCCGATGATGGAGTGCAAGAAGGCGCTCACCGAAGCCGAGGGTGACCTGGCGCGGGCCGAGGAAATCCTGCGCGTCAAGCTCGGCAACAAGGCCGGCAAGGCGGCATCACGCATCACTGCGGAAGGCGTCATTGCGGCCACAGTTGAGGGCAGCACCGGTGCCATGGTCGAGATCAATTGCGAGACCGACTTCGTCTCCAAGAACGACACCTTCCTGGCCTTCTGCAAGGCCTGCGCGAACCTGGTGGTGGCCCATGCACCGGCCGACGTGGCGGCGCTGTCGGCCCTGCCGCACGCGCAAGAGGGCTTCGGCCCGACGGTGGAAGACGTGCGGCGCGGCCTGATCGGCAAGATCGGCGAGAACATGGCTATCCGCCGCTTCAAGCGCTGGTCGGGTGGCGGCAAGCTCGCGCACTACCTGCATGGCACGCGCATTGGCGTCGTCGTTGAATTCACCGGTGACGAAGTCGCGGCCAAGGACGTGGCGATGCACGTCGCCGCCATGAAGCCCAAAGCGCTGGCCACGAGCGATGTGCCGGCCGAGCTGATTGCGGTCGAGCGCCGTGTCGCGACCGAGAAGGCGGCCGAGTCCGGCAAGCCGGCCGAGATCGTGGCGAAGATGGTCGAGGGCTCGGTGCAGAAGTTCCTGAAAGAGGTCTCGCTGCTGAACCAGAACTTTGTCAAAAACGACAAGCAGACCGTCGAGCAGATGCTCAAGGAGCGTGCCACGACGGTGGCTGACTTCACCTTGTACGTGGTCGGCGAGGGCATCGAGAAGAAGACCGAGGACTTCGCAGCCGAGGTGGCGGCGCAGTTGGCGGCGGCAAAGGCGCAATAGGCCCTCGAGTACTGGTTTTCGGGGCTGCAGACATAAAGGGCACGCAGTGCGCACCCTTACACTGCGGCCCCGTCTCTGTACCGACCTGCCCAGCACCCCCGAGGAGTCCCACGCATGCCCGCGTACAAGCGCATCCTGCTCAAGCTCTCGGGCGAGGCCCTGATGGGCGACGATGCCTACGGCATCAACCGCGCCACCATTGTGCGCATCGTGCGCGAAGTCCAGGAAGTCACGGCGATGGGCTGCGAGGTGGCGGTGGTTATCGGCGGCGGCAACATCTTTCGTGGCGTCGCCGGTGGCGCTGTGGGCATGGATCGCGCCACAGCCGACTACATGGGCATGTTGGCGACCGTGATGAACGCGCTGGCGCTGGCCGACACCATGCGTCAGGAAGGCATGACGGCGCGCGTGATGTCGGCCATCGGCATCGAGCAGGTGGTCGAGCCCTATGTGCGACCCAAGGCGCTGCAGTACCTCGAAGAAGGCAAGCAGGTGATCTTTGCCGCAGGCACGGGCAATCCGTTCTTCACCACCGACACCGCCGCTGCCTTGCGCGGTGCTGAAATGGGCGTGGAGATCGTGTTGAAAGCGACCAAGGTCGATGGTGTCTACAGCGCCGACCCGAAAAAGGACCCGCTGGCCACGCGCTACACGCGCATCAGTTTCGACGAGGCGATCGCCAAGAACCTGCAGGTGCTGGACGCCACTGCGTTTGCGTTGTGCCGCGACCAGAAGCTGCCGATCAAGGTGTTCAGTATTTTCAAGCCCGGTGCGCTCAAGCGGGTCGTGTCGGGCGAAGACGAGGGCACGCTCGTGCACGTGTGAGGAAGCGCCATGACCCAGACCATTGACGACATCCGCAAGACCGCAGCCGAGAAGATGGCCAAGTCGGTCGAGTCCTTCAAGAACGACCTGCACAAGATCCGTACCGGCCGCGCGCATCCGGGCCTGCTCGACCAGGTGCATGTCGACTACTACGGCGCCATGGTGCCCATCAGCCAGGTGGCCAACGTCACGCTGCTCGATGCGCGCACGATCGGCGTGCAGCCCTGGGAAAAGGGCATGGGGCAGAAGATCGAGAAAGCCATCCGCGAGTCGGACCTCGGCCTGAACCCGGCCTCGCAGGGCGACTTGCTGCGCGTGCCCATGCCGGCGTTGAGCGAAGAGCGCCGGCGCGACCTGGTGAAGGTCGTGCGCCATGCCGGCGAAGAGTCGAAGATCGCCGTGCGCGCCGTGCGTCGCGATGCCAACGAGCATCTGAAGAAGCTGCTCAAGGACAAGCTCGCCACCGAAGATGACGAGCGCCGCGCGCAGGAAGGCGTGCAGCGCCTCACCGACGGCACCATCGCCGAGATCGACCGGCTGGTGCATGGCAAGGAAGCTGAAGTGATGGCGGTGTGATCCCAACCTGCGGCTTGTCACCCCCATGACGTTCGACACCTCGCTCACTTCACAAGCCTGCGCGAACCGGCTCGGCCCGCGTGTCCCGCGCCATGTGGCGCTCGTGATGGACGGCAACGGCCGCTGGGCGAAGCGGCGCTGGATGCCGCGCCAGATCGGCCACAAGCAAGGCGTCGACACGCTGGTGCGCGCCATCGACGTTTTCGCCGATCGTGGCGTCGAATACCTCACTGTGTTCGCGTTTTCGTCCGAGAACTGGAAGCGCCCCGCCGATGAAGTCTCGGGGCTGATGGGCCTGGTGTTGATCGCCGTCTCGCGCTTCCTCGACAAGCTGCATCGCGACGGTGTGCGCGTGCGCATCGTCGGTGACCGCACGACGGTGTCCGACAAGTTGATCGAGGCCTGGGATCGCGCCGAAACACTGACTGCGAACAACCGTCGCATCCACCTCACAGTGGCCTTCAATTACGGCGGCCGCTGGGACATGGTGCAGGCCTGTCGCCGCGCCGTGGCCGATGGCCTGGAGGCCGAGCAGATCGACGAAGAGCAGATCGCCAAGCGCCTGGCGCTGGCCCATGCGCCCGATCCCGACCTCTTCATCCGCACCGGCGGCGAGCTGCGCATCAGCAACTTCCTGCTCTGGCAGGCGGCGTACTCGGAACTGCACTTCACCGACTGCCTTTGGCCCGACTTCGACGAAGTGCAGATCGACGCCGCCCTGGCCGCTTACGCCGGCCGCAAGCGCCGATTCGGTGGCGTCGACATCGCGCCGACGTTGATGCAGGTGGCCGCGCCATCGCTCGGTGACTGACCCGCGATGCTGAAGCAGCGCATCGTCACCGCGCTGGTCTTGCTGGCGCTGTTGCTGCCCGCCATGTTCGCAGTTCAGTCCTGGCCTTTCGCTCTGCTAACGCTCATCTTGATTGCCGCCGCAGGTTGGGAGTGGGGCCGCCTTAACGGCGCCAACATGCCTGCGTCGCTGCTGATGGGCGCACTGCTGGCCCTGGGCGGCGCCTGGGCGCTTCAATCGGGCCTGACCGCACGGCTGCCGCGGCTCTTCTGGTGGCTGGCGGCCATGATCTGGATGGTGGGCGGCGTGGCCGCGCTGTACGGCGGCCCGGTGGCCTGGCCGCGGGTGCCCAGCATGATTCGCTTGGCCATCGGCGCGATCGGGCTGGCGCTGGCGTGGCTGGCCTTGAGCCTGGCCAGGGATATCGGCATCAACTTTGTGCTGTCCATCCTGGCGTTGGTCTGGGCCGCAGACATTGCCGCTTATGCCGGCGGCCGTGCGTTCGGCAAGCGCAAGCTGGCCCCGACGATCAGCCCTGGCAAAACCTGGGAAGGGGCCTTCAGCGGCGCCGCCGGCGTGCTGTCACTTGGCCTGCTGTGGCAGGTGGTCGACCGCGCGCCGTGGGTCGACAGCGCAAGCGTCTTCACGCAGCTGAGTCGCCTGGGTGGCGTCGCCACCTTCGTGCTGGGTGCCGTGCTGCTGAGTGCCACGAGCGTCGTCGGCGATCTGCTGGAATCGCTGGTGAAACGCGCTGCCGGCGCCAAGGACAGCAGCGCCTTGCTGCCAGGGCACGGCGGTGTGCTCGACCGCATCGATGCCTTGTTGCCGGTGTTCCCATTGGCCATGGCCATGACCTTGACGGCGTCGTGACGGCCCCGAACCCGTGAGCGACCGACGCGCCATCGCCATCCTCGGCTCCACCGGTTCGGTGGGCAGCAACACGCTCGATGTGGTGGCGCGCCACCCTGAGCGCTTCGAGATCGTCGGGCTGAGCGCGTTCCAGCGCATGGACGAGCTCGCGCAGCAATGCCGCCAGTTCGCGCCGCGTGTGGCCGTGGTGCCCAGCGACGCTGCGGCGCGCAGCTTGCGCGAACGCCTGGCTGGAATGGGTCTGCGCACGCAGGTGCAGGTCGGTGCGCAAGCATTGATTGAGCTCGCGGCGCGCGAGGATGTCGACACCGTGATGGCCGCCATCGTCGGCGCCACCGGGCTGGCGCCATGCATGGCCGCGGCGCGCAGCGGCAAGCGCCTGCTGCTGGCCAACAAGGAAGCGCTGGTGCTGGGCGGTGCGCTCTTCATGCAGGCCGTGGCCGACGGCGGCGCACAATTGCTGCCCATCGATAGCGAACACTCAGCGATTTTTCAGTGCCTGCCACTGGACCGTGGCAGCTGGCCGGCCTGGATCGAGCACATCGTTCTCACGGCCTCGGGTGGCCCGTTTCGCACGCGTGACGTGGCCACGCTGGTCGACGTCACGCCCGACCAGGCCTGCGCGCATCCGAACTGGGTGATGGGGCGCAAGATCTCGGTCGATTCGGCGACGATGATGAACAAGGCGCTCGAGGTCATCGAAGCGCGCTGGCTATTTGACCTGCGCCCCGAGGACGTGCGGGTGTGGCTGCATCCGCAGAGCGTGGTGCACTCGATGGTCGCGTGCCGCGACGGCTCGATGCTGGCGCAGTTGGGTACGCCCGACATGCGCGTGCCCATCGCCTACGGGCTGTCGTACCCGCAGCGTGTCGAGTCAGGTGCCACCCGGCTTGATTTGCTGAGCATGGCCAAGCTGAGCTTCGAAGCGCTCGACACGCAACGTTTCCCGGGTCTGCAACTGGCCTACGACGCACTGAACGCACCCACCGGTGCGACAGCCGTGCTCAACGCTGCCAACGAAGAAGCGGTGGCCGCGTTTCTAGATCAGCGCCTGCGCTTCACCGACATACACCGCGTCAACCTGCGAGCCCTGAACAGCCTCGGGCAGCAGCCCGGCGCCGTGCATTCGCTGGGCGACCTGCTGGCGCTGGACGAGCGCACACGCGCGTTCGCGCGCCACACCATCACGGAGCTTGCCTCTTGATCACCACCGTCCTTGCTTTCCTCCTGACGCTGGGCGTGCTCATCGTCGTCCACGAATACGGCCACTACCGTGTGGCGGTGGCCTGCGGTGTGAAGGTGCTGCGCTTTTCCATCGGCTTCGGCCGCGTGCTGTGGCGCCGGCAGAAGAACGCCGATGCCACCGAGTTCGTGTTGTGCGCGCTGCCACTGGGCGGCTATGTGCGCATGCTCGACGAGCGTGAAGGCCATGTCGCGCCCCACGAGCGCGACGCAGCCTTCAATCGCAAGACCTTGATGCAGCGCGTGGCTATCGTCGCGGCGGGCCCTATGGCCAACCTTGCGCTGGCAGTGCTGCTCTACGCCGCGGCAAGCTGGATCGGCGTGAACGAACCCAAGGCGGTGCTCGGGCCGCCGGTACCGGGCAGCGTGGCGGCAGCTGCGGGCATGCGCTCGGGCGATTGGGTGCGTGCATGGTCGACTGACGGCAACGAGTGGACCGAGGTGCGCTCGCTCAGCGACTTGCGCTGGCAGGTGACGCAGACGGCGCTGGACAGCGGCATGCTGCGCTTGTCGGTCAGCGAGCGTGACGGCCGCGGCAAGCGCGACGTGCTGCTCGACTTGTCACGCCTGCCTTCGCGTGACGTCGACGCGGCGTTCATGAAAGCCATCGGCCTGGGCGCGGGCTACAGCGAGCCGGTGCTGGGGGACGTCAAGCTCGGCGGCCCGGCCGCGCTGGCGGGCTTGCAACGCGGCGACCGCGTGCTGGCACTCGATGGTGCGGCCATCGACGATGCGCAGACCTTGCGCGAACGCATTCGCGCTGCGGTGCGTGGCGGGCAGGGCATGGAACAAACCTGGAGCGTGCAGCGTGCAGGGCGCACGCTCGAAGTCATCGTCAAGCCGCGTGTGATGGCCGAGGGTGGCGCCACGGTCGCGCGCATCGATGCCTTTGTCGGGGCGCCGGCCGAGATGGTCAACGTGCGCTACGGCGCCATCGAAGGGCTGCACAAAGCGGTGCTGCGTACCTGGGAAGTCTCGACGTTGACGCTGCGCATGCTCGGCCGCATGTTGATCGGCGAAGCCTCGCTGAAGAACCTGAGCGGGCCGCTGACGATTGCCGACTACGCGGGCCAATCGGTGAACCAGGGCCTTGCTTACTACCTCGGTTTTCTCGCGCTCGTCAGCGTGAGTCTTGGCGTGCTCAACCTGCTGCCGCTGCCCATGCTCGACGGCGGACACCTGATGTATTATCTTTTCGAGGGGGTGACCGGGAGGCCTGTCTCCGATCTCTGGCTGGCACGCCTGCAACGCGGTGGTGTCGCCGTCCTTCTGGTGATGATGTCTGTCGCCCTCTTCAACGATGTGGCCCGCCTGCTGGGCCTGCACTGAATCCCCCCGATGTCACCTTTCCAGGCTTTTGGTTCGCTGCGTCCTGTGGCGGCGATCGTGATTGCGGCTGCGGCCTATGTTTCGCCCGCCCATGCGGTGACCCCTTTCGTGCTGAGGGACATCCGCATCGAAGGCCTGCAGCGCACCGACCCCGGCACCGTGTTCGCCGCGCTGCCGTTTCGTATCGGCGACACCTACAACGACGACAAAGGTGCCGCCGCCTTGCGCGCACTCTTTGCCACCGGCCTGTTCAAGGACGTGCGCATCGAGATCGAGGGCACGGTCGCGGTGGTCATCGTGGACGAGCGCTCGGTCATCGCCAGCGTCACCTTCGTCGGCCTGAAGGAGTTCGACAAGGACCCGCTGCTGAAGTCGCTGAAGGAAGCCGGCATCGGCGAAGGCCTGCCCTTCGACCGCGCATTGATCGACCGCGCCGAGCAGGAGGTCAAGCGCCAGTACCTCACGCGCAGCCTCTACGGCGCCGAGGTGGTGACGACGGTGACGCCGATCGAGCGCAATCGCGTCAACGTCACCTTCACGATGAACGAAGGCGAGGCCGCGAAGATCAGCCAGATCCGCATCGTCGGCGCCAAGGTCTTCTCGGAATCGACCCTGCTCGACCAGTTCGACCTCACCGCCGGCGGCTGGCTTACCTGGTATACCAAGAACGACCGCTACGCCCGCACCAAGCTCAATGCTGACCTCGAGTCGCTGCGCGCCTACTACGTCAACCGCGGCTACCTCGAGTTCGCGGTCGAGTCGACGCAGGTCACGATCTCGCCCGACAAACAAAGCATCGCTATCACGATTTCGATCCGCGAAGGCCAGCCCTACACCGTCACCGGCGTCAAGCTCGAAGGCGACTACCTCGGCAAGGACGATGACTTCAAGGCGCTGGTGCAGATCAAGCCGGGCGAGGCCTACCGCGGCGAAGCGGTGTCCGACACGGTGAAGCGCTTCACCGACCTCTTCGGCCTGTTCGGCTACGCCTTCGCGCGTGTCGAGCAGCGGCCCGAGATCGACCGCAACACGGGCCAGGTGGTGGTGGTGCTGACGGCCGAGCCGCAGCGCCGCGTCTATGTGCGGCGCATCGAAGTCGCCGGCAACACGCGCACCCGCGACGAAGTGGTGCGGCGCGAATTCCGCCAGCTCGAATCGTCGTGGTACGACGGCGCGCGCATCAAGCTGTCGCGCGACCGCGTCGACCGCCTGGGTTACTTCAAGGACGTGAGCGTCGACACCAACGAAGTCGCCGGCGCGCCCGACCAGGTCGATCTGGTGATCAACGTCACCGAGAAGCCCACTGGCAACCTCCTGCTCGGTGCGGGGTACTCGAATGCCGACAAGCTGACGCTGACCGCGTCGATCAAGCAGGACAACGTCTTCGGCTCGGGCAACTACCTCGGCATCGAAGTCAACACCAGCAGCACGGCGCGTACCTTGGTCGTTAGCACCGTCGACCCGTACTACACCGTCGACGGCATCTCGCGCGCCATCGATGTCTTCTACCGCACGTCGCGGCCGTTCAACAGCCAGGGCGACCAGTACCAGCTGGCCACGCCCGGCGCCTCGATCCGCTTCGGCGTGCCCTTCTCCGAGTTCGACACGGTGTTTTTCGGCATCGGCCTGGAGCAGACCAAGATCGGCGCTTCGGCCGGCATCCCCAACAGCTACTTCCTCTATCGCCAGCTGTACGGGGCCAAGAGCAACTCGCTGCCGCTGACCATCGGTTGGGCCCGCGACGGCCGTGACAGCCTGCTCACGCCCACCACCGGCCGCTACCAGCGTGTCAATCTCGAATGGAGCCCCGTCGGCGACGTGCGCTACACGCGCACCAACCTGCAGTACCAGGAGTACTGGTCGCTGCCGTTCAAGCTCACGCTTGGGTTGAACGCCGAGCTCGGCATCGGCAAGGGCCAGGGCGGCAAACCGTTCCCGATCTTCAAGAACTTCTATGGTGGTGGCCTGGGCACGGTGCGTGTGTTCGAGCAAGGTTCGCTCGGCGTCACCGACCCTACCGGGGCCTTCATCGGTGGTGCCAAGCGCCTGAACATGAATGCCGAGCTGTACTTCCCGGTGCCCGGCAGCGGCAACGACAAGACGCTGCGCGTCTTCGGCTTCCTCGATGCCGGCAACGTCTGGCGCGAGGACGAAAAGATGGCGGCGTCGACACTGCGTTCGTCACTCGGCCTGGGCCTGAGCTGGATCTCACCGGTTGGCCCGTTGAAACTGAGCTGGGGGCGGCCGCTCAAGGTGCAGCCCAACGATAGAATCCAACGCTTCCAATTCCAGATCGGGACCGCGTTCTGATGAACATCATGCTCAAGACGAGCCTTGCTGCAGCCTTTGCGGCGATCACGTTGTGCACTCCGGCCGCGGCCCAGGAGTTGAAGATCGGCTACGTGAACAGCGAACGCGTGTTGCGCGAAGCGGCACCGGCCAAAGCGGCGCAGACCAAGCTCGAAGCCGAGTTCGGCAAGCGCGAGCGCGAGCTCAACGACCAGGCAAGCAAGCTCAAGGCCGCCGCCGACAAACTCGACAAGGACGCGCCCACGCTGGCCGAAGCCGAGCGCGGCCGCAGGCAACGGGAACTCGTCGAACAAGACCGCGACATCCAGCGCAAGCGCCGCGAATTCCAGGAAGACCTGACTCAGCGCAAGAATGAAGAACTGGCCACGGTGGTGGAGCGCGCCAACCGCGTCATCAAGCAGATCTTCGACGGCGAGAAGTACGACCTCATCCTGCAGGAAGTGGTCTTCGCCAGCGGCCGCGTCGACATCACTGAAAAGGTCATCAAGGCCTTGAACAGCGGCGCCGCCGGCAAGTAGGCCGCAGGGTGGCGCACGGCGGCACGCGTGCAAGTCTCGCTGGCTGACATCGCCGCCGCACTCGGTGGCGAACTGCACGGTGACCCCGCGCGCAGGGTGTCCCGCATCGGCGCGCTGCATTCGGCGACCGATGACGCCATCACGTTCTTGTCGCACGCGCGTTATGCGGCGCAACTGGCGGTGTCGCAAGCCGGCTGCGTGATCGTCGCGCCGGCGATGCGCGAGGCCGCACTGGCGCGCGGCGCGACCATCGTCAGCGACGATCCTTACCTCTACTTTGCACGCCTCACGCAGTGGTGGGCCGCTGCCATGCGACCGGTGACCGAGCCCGGCGTGCATCGCAGCGCGTGTATCGAGCCCGGTGCCATCGTGCATGCGGGCGCCAGCGTGGGCGCCTTTGCGCATGTCGCCGCCGGCGCGCGCATTGCCGACGGCGTCGTCATCGGCGCCCATGGCGCGATTGGTGTCGGAGCGCAGCTGGGCGAAGGCACGCGGCTGGCCGCACACGTCACCGTCGGCGACGCCTGCCGCATTGGTGCGCGTGCCATCGTGCACAGCGGTGTCGTCATCGGTGCAGACGGCTTCGGCTTCGCGCCGGCCGCCGGCCGCTGGCACAAGATCGAGCAGCTGGGTGCGGTGTCCATCGGCGACGACGTCGAGATTGGCGCCAACAGCTGCATCGACCGCGGCGCGCTTGAAGACACCGTGATCGAAGACGGTGTGAAGCTCGACAACCTGGTGCAGATCGGCCACAATGTGCGCGTCGGCGCGCACTCGGCCTTTGCCGGCTGTGTAGGCGTTGCCGGCAGTGCCACCGTCGGCCGCCATTGCACGGCCGGCGGCGGCGCCATCATCCTCGGCCACCTCGAGATCGTCGACCACGTGCACATCACTGCGGCGACGGTGGTCTCGCGTTCGATCCTTCAGCCGGGCCAATACAGCGGCGCATTTCCCTTCGATGACAATGCCTCCTGGGAGAAGAACGCGGCCACCCTGCGAAGGCTGCATGCCTTGCGAGAGCGCGTGCAAGCGCTGGAGAAAAAGTCATGACGCCGCCGCTGATGGACATCCACAAGATTTTGCAGAGACTGCCGCACCGCTACCCCATCCTGCTGGTGGACCGGGTCATCGAGTTCGAGCGCAACCTGCGCATCAAGGCGCTGAAGAACGTCACCATCAACGAGCCCTTCTTCGCCGGGCACTTTCCGAATCGCCCGGTGATGCCCGGTGTGCTCATGCTCGAAGCGCTGGCGCAGACGGCGGCGCTGTTGTCGTTCGAGTCCAGCGGCGAAGACCTGGCGAAAGACGCCGTGGTGTACTTCGTCGGCATCGACGGCGCGCGCTTCAAGCGTGTGGTCGAGCCGGGTGACCAGCTCATCCTCGAAGCCAGCATCGAACGCGCCAAGGCCGGCATCGTCAAGTACCGCACGCGTGCCAGCGTCGACGGCGAAACCGCCGTTGAAGCCGAACTGATGTGCACCATGCGGCGCATCGGTTGATTCCATCGTGCTGATCCATCCCAGTGCCCTCATCGACGCGGCGGCCGAGCTGGCCGCGGACGTGAGCGTCGGCCCGTACGCCGTGATCGGTGCCGACGTGCACATCGGCGCCGGCACACAGGTGGGCGCACACACGGTCATCGAAGGGCCGTGCCGCATCGGCCGCGACAACCGCATCCACGCCCATTCGTCGTTAGGCGCCGCGCCGCAGGACATGAAGTACCGCGGTGAGCCGACCGCGCTGCACATCGGCGAGCGCAACACCATCCGCGAGTTCTGCACTTTCAACCGCGGCACGGCCCAAGACGTGGGCATCACGCGCGTGGGCAACGACAACTGGGTCATGGCCTACGTGCACCTGGCGCACGATGTGCAGCTCGGCGACCACACCATCCTGGCCAACAACGCTACGCTCGCCGGCCACGTGCATGTCGAGGATTGGGTCATCGTCGGCGGGCTCACCGGCGTGCACCAGTTCTGCCGCATCGGCGCGCACGCGCTCACGGGCTTCCAAAGCCATGTGGCGCAAGACGTGCCGCCGTACATGCTGGTCTCGGGCAACCCGCTGGCGGCCCATGGCTTCAATACCGAGGGCCTGCGCCGCCGTGGCTTCTCGCGCGAGCGCATCGCCCTGGTCAAGCAGATGCACCGGCTGCTCTATCGCGAGTCGCTGACGCTGGACACCGCACGCACGCGCATCGCAGACTTGCTGGCCGAGGCCCCCGAAGGTGGCGCGGCCGACGTCGAGCGCATGCTCGCCTTCCTCGCCGCCGCCAAGCGCGGCATCGTCAGGTAGCGCGGCGTGACGGCGCCGGCGCTGCGGCTGGCGATGGTCGCGGGCGAGGCCTCGGGTGACCTGCTGGCGTCGCTGCTGATGGACGGCCTCCATCAACGCTGGCCACAGGCACGGCTGGCCGGTATCGGCGGGCCACAGATGAAGACGCTTGGCTTCGACGCCTGGTGGCCCAGCGACAAACTGGCCGTACGCGGCTACGTCGAAGTGTTGCGCCACTACCGCGAGATCAAAGGTATTCGCGACGCGCTGGCGCAGCGCTTGCTTGTCGAACGGCCGGCGGCCTTCATCGGGGTCGACGCACCTGACTTCAACCTCGGCCTCGAAGCCACGCTGCGCGGTGCCGGCATCAAGACCATCCACTTCGTCTGCCCGTCGATCTGGGCCTGGCGGGGCGAGCGTGCACGCAAGATGGCTGTGAGCTGTGACCACGTGCTGTGCCTGTTTCCGTTCGAGCCGGCGCTGCTGCAGGCGCAGGGTGTGGCCGCAAGTTACGTCGGGCATCCGCTGGCCGACGCCATCCCGATGGTCGTGCCACGTGTGCAGGCACGCGCGGCGCTCGGCCTGTCGGCACACGAGCCTGTGGTGGCCATCCTGCCAGGCAGCCGCCGCTCCGAGATCCACCATATCGCGCCGACATTCCTGCAGGCCGCGCAGCGGCTTCAGCGCGACCGGCCTGGCATGCGCTTCTTGCTGCCCATCGCGCCGGGCCTGCGCGACATGCTCGCGCCGCTGCTGCGCCGCCATGCGCGCGACGTGCTGATCACGCTGCTTGACGGCCAATCGCACACCGCGTTGGCCGCGTGCGACGCCACGCTCATTGCCAGCGGCACCGCCACGCTCGAAGCCGCGCTGTTCAAGCGGCCGATGGTCATCGGCTACCGCATGAACCCGTTGACGTGGCAGATGATGAAGCGCATGCGCTACCAGCCCTGGGTCGGCCTGCCCAACATTCTTTGCCGCGAGTTCGTCGTGCCCGAGTTCATTCAGGAGGCATGCCAGGCCGAAGTGCTGGCCCATGCCGTGGGTGCTGCCATCGACGACGCCAGCGGCGCCGCACGCCTGCACGCGCGCTTCGCCGAGCTGCACGAAGGGCTGCGTTGCGATACAGCCAGCCGGGCGAGCGAAGTCGTCGCCGCCGTGCTTGAGGCCTGACCGCATGCCCAGGCAGCTGGCGTTCACCTGGAGCCGCCCCGGCCTCATCGCCGGCGTCGACGAAGCCGGCCGCGGCCCGCTGGCCGGGCCGGTGGTGGCGGCCGCCGTCATCCTCGACGACTTGCACCGCATCAAGGGCCTGAACGATTCGAAGCTGCTCTCGCCGCGCAAACGCGAACGCCTGTACGACGAGATCCGTGCCCACGCGCTGTGCGTTGCGGTGGCCCACGGCAGCGTGCAGGAGATCGACGCCATCAACATCCTGCAGGCCACGCTGCTGGCGATGCAACGCGCGGTGGCGATGTTGCGCTTGACGCCGCACATCGTGCTGGTGGACGGCAACCGATTGCCGAGCTTGAATGTGCCGGGCGAAGCGGTGGTGAAGGGCGACGCCAAGGTTGCGGCCATTGCCGCTGCGTCGATCATCGCCAAGGTCGAGCGCGACCGCCTGTGCTGTGAGCTGCACGAACGCTGGCCGATGTACGGTTTCGCCGAACACAAGGGTTACCCGACGGCCAACCACCTAAAGGCGCTGACAGCACACGGTGCCTGCCCGGAACATCGGCGCAGCTTCGCACCGGTGCGTGCGGTGCTGGAGGTGCGGTGAACCTGCCCGTGCACATCAGTGCGCGCGACAACCCGCTGCTGGTGCAACTGCGCGGCTTGCTGCGCGACGGCGGCGCTTATCGCAATGGCGGCAAGAGCGGCAAGAGCGGCCTCGTCTGGGTCGAGGGCGAGCACCTGTGCGCGGCGGCACAGGCACGCGGCGTGGTGGTCGACCAGGCGGTGGTGTCTGAATCGGCGTGGGCGTCCATGGCGATGCGCACGCTGGCCAGCACAGCAGCGCGGGTCGTGCTCGTGCCCGATGCGCTGATGAAGTCGGTCAGCGGCCTTGAGTCGCACCCACCCATCGGCTTCGTGTTGAAGCTGCCTGAAGAGCTCGCCATCGACGCGCAGGCCCACACCGTCGTGCTCGACCGGCTGCAGGACGCCGGCAACGTCGGCAGCATCCTGCGCAGTGCAGCGGCAATGGGTGTCGCGCAGGTGCTGGCACTCAAAGGTACGGCCACGTTGTGGTCGCCCAAGGTGTTGCGCGCCGGC
>JANLYV010000348.1:0-7087 GCA_031365825.1 Rubrivivax sp.
AGGCGGTTTGGAAACAGTGCGTTGTAGGCCGTGCGCGCCGCGTCGGTGATGTTCGCGGCGAAGAAGTTCAGCGCCCCGGCGGCGGCGCGGGTGGCGCGCGTGCCGTCCAGGCGGTTGACGGTGTCGGCCTCTACGACCTGATGGACGACACCGTCAACCGCCTGGACGGCACGCGCGCCACCCGCGCCGCCGCCGGGGCGCTGAACTTCTTCGCCGCGAACATCACCGACGCGGCGCGCACGGCCTACAACGCACTGTTTCCAAACCGCCTGGCGCTGAAGCAGGTGCACTCGCAGCTCAACCCCGAAATGGACTGGGGTCTGGACACGCTGGCTTCGGCAAGCTACGCCCTGTTCGTGCTCAACAAGCGCTACGGCAGCGTCGACACACCGACGCCATTCACGGCGGCCAATACCCTGGTCATCGCGGGTTCGGCCTCCAACGGCGGTGCGGCGGTGCTGCGGGCGGCGGAGCAGGACAGCAGCGGCCTCATCGATGGTGTCGTGGCCGGCGAGCCCGTGACGCAGCTGAACTCCAGCACGGGCTTCGGCGTGCAACTCAGCGGCGTCCCGGTGGCGGGCTATGGCAAGTTGTTGGCTGACTACGTGACCTACGCCAACCTGTACCAGCCTTGCGCCGCGTTGGCAGCACCTGCGGCGATGGCCGAAGCCACGGTCTTCAACTACATGGCGCTGGTGGGCATGACCGCGCGTGCCACGGCGCGCTGCAACGGTCTTGCCGCCAAGGGGCTGCTGGTCGGAGCCGATACCGCGGCGCGATCGCTCGATGCGCTGAACAAACTGCGCGCATTCGGCTGGACTGCTGACAACGACCAGATGCACAGCGCGCACTACGGCCTTGGCAATGCGCCCATCCTGTCGGCGATGTACCCCACCGGCTATGGCCGCTTCGCGGTCACCGACAACGTCTGCAAAGCCAGCATGGCGCAAGTCGACGCGGGTGGCTCCCCCATCGCTGTCAGTGCCACCAGCAAGGCGCAGAGTTTTGCCATCGCCAATGGCACTGCCAACGGCACCCCGGTGAGCGTTGTTTACAACGATTCGGTGGGCGGAGCCAAGGCCTGGCAGTTCGCAGTCTCGCCGTCCACGGCGGTGGCCGACTTCGGACTCGATACCGCCTTGTGCCAGCGTGCCCTGGTGACCAGCGTCGACACCGTGTCCGGCGCCGCGCTCAGTGCGGCGACCACGCCGACCCTGGCCCAAAGCACGGCCGTGCGCGCGGGCATGGCCGAAGTGCAGATCGCCGCTGACCTGCGCGGCAAGCCGGCGATCATCGTCGCCGGGCGCAGCGATGCGCTGGTGCCGGTGAACAACAACGCGCGCGCCTATGTGGCGAAGAACAAGCGGGTCTAGGGCGCCGCGAGCACGCTGAGTTATGTCGAGGTGACAAACGCCCAACACTTCGACACCTTCATTCCGTTCTCCGGCTTTGACACGCGGTTCGTACCGCTGCACATCTACTTCGTTCGTGCCATGGACGCGATGTATGCCCACCTGAAAAACGGCGCTGCGCTGCCGCCGAGCCAGGTCGTGCGCACGACACCGCGCGGCGGCACCCCTGGCGCGGCACCGGCCATCACCACGGCCAACGTGCCGGCGATCAGTGCCGCGCCGCCGGCGACGAACCAGATCGGTTTTGCCGGCACTTCGGTCAACGTGCCCAACTGACGCGGAGGCTACGGCACGAGCTTTTCCACCATCGCGCGTGTCAGCGCGACGCTGGCCAGCTGGCTCTCCACCACCAGGTGCAACCACAGGCCAGGGTGGCCGTTTTGCGCCAGCAGCACAAGCTGGTAGCGGCCGAGGTTGAGCGTCGCGTCGCGCAGCGTCGGGCCAGCGCCGAGGCAGCGGCCCGACTCGCTTATCGCCCGCACCAGCGCCGCGCCTTGTTCGGCCAGTCGCTCGCCGCTGGGGCGGGCGCCGGCCGAGGCCAGGCACTGGTCGGAATGTTGGTCGAAGATGCTGCAGGCGACCACGCCGCGCAACGCCGCGACGCGGCGCACGTGGTCGTCCCAGCGCGTGCCGCCGGGCACCGGCATCGGCGCCTTGGCGATGCCTGGAGCGGCCTTGGATGGCGCTGCCGGTGCCGCCCTGCTGGCTTGTGCCACAGGTGCCGAAGTCTCCGGATCCAGACCCATCGGCACCGTGGCCGCGGCCCACGAGGCTTCTTCCTCGACATCGTCATCGTGGCGTTTCGCCGATGGTCGCGGCATGGTCAGCGTCGCACTCGTGCGCTGGCGCTGCTGCAACCGGTTCCACGCTTCAAATACGGCGGCCACGGCGTCGGCTGAGCGCTTCGCCACCGACACCAGTTCGATGCTGACGCCGCTGCGACCGCCCAGGTGTGCGGCCTCCACGCCGAGCGTGGGCATCGGCGCCAGCGGCACGACCAGCAGGTTGCCGTTGCTCCACGGCCCATGCGCAATCGCCTCGCGAATTGGTGCCAGCGCCGCGGCTATCGAGTGGCGTGGCAATTCAGACACCATCAACACACCAAGCCGGCTGTGCGCCAGCAACGCCAGCGCCATGGCCTGGCGCGTGCGTGTGTCGGCATTGATGTCGTTGCCGAAGATGCGTACGCGAACGCTGCCCGCGGCCTGCAGTTCGATGAAGGGCAGCTCGGCCAGCGCCACCCCCTGGCCGTGGCGCCGCATGGCCAGTGTTTGCCGCGGCACCTGGAACGCGGCAGACAGTGCCGCAAGCACGCCCTGCGCCAGATGGCCCGACACGTCGCTGAGCGCGATGTAGTCGCTCGCGTGATCGATCAACTGCTGCTGCAGCGCCGCCGGCGCGTCGCCGCTGACGAAGAGTTCGATCTCAGTGGCCGAGACGCGGCGGCCGATGTCGTGCCGGCCCTGGTCGAGGTAGGCCTCGCGGTCGGCGATGAATTGCGTGGCCGGTGCCGACAAATCGTCAGCGCCACGGGATAGGTTGGGGTGGGCCATGGTTCATGCTAGCGGCGCGTTTGCCGTCTGCGCGAGCGCGCGCGCGGCGGTTTCGTGAACAGCTTGGCCTCGGCCCGCGCTTCGAGTGTGAACCGCCGGTCCGTAGAATCTTCCCGCCTCAGCTTCTGACAACGGATGCCACGGCATGACTGATTCGGCAACCCTGCCTGTGGTGGTGATAGGCGCCGGCCTGGCCGGCCTGACGGTGGCCTTGCGCCTGGCCGACGAGCGCCGCGTCATCGTGCTCGCCAAACGCAGCCTGGCCGAAGGCGCCACGGCCTGGGCGCAGGGTGGCATCGTCGGCGTGCTCGGCGATGACGACAGCATCGAGTCGCACGTGCGCGACACGCAGGACGCGGGCGCAGGCCTGGTCGACGAACACACGGCGCGCTTCATCGCCGAACAAAGCGCGCAGGCGATCGAATGGCTGGTGGCTGCGGGTGTGCCTTTTTCGCCTGACCCCGATGGGCCGCTCGGGTTGCACCTCACGCGTGAAGGCGGCCACGCGGTGCGGCGCATTGCCCACGCCGCCGACGCCACCGGCCGCGCCATCCACGAAGCCTTGCTGGCCAAGGCCGAAGCGCACACCAACATCAGCCTGCGCGAACGCTGGATGGCGGTAGACCTGATCACCCCGCGCCACGTGAAGGACGCCGGCGCGCCGCAGTGTTTCGGCGTCTACGCGCTGGACATGGCGCGCCGCCGCGTCGAAACCCTTGCCGCCTCGGCGGTGGTGTTGGCCACCGGCGGCGTGGGCAAGGTCTACCGCTACACCAGCAACCCTGACACCGCCACCGGCGATGGCATTGCCATGGCCTGGCGCGCGGGTTGCCGCGTCGGCAACATGGAGTTCATCCAGTTCCACCCGACCTGCCTCTACCACCCGCAGGAGCGCAGCTTCCTCATCACCGAAGCGCTGCGTGGAGAAGGCGCGGTGCTGCGCCTGCCCGGCTTCGAAGGCGAGGCCGGGCGCTTCATGCAGGCGCACGATGCGCGCGGCGAGCTGGCACCGCGCGACATCGTGGCCCGCGCCATCGACTTCGAGATGAAGAAGCACGGTCTGGACTTCGTCTGGCTCGACGCCACCGCGCTCGGTGAAGACTTCCTGAAGGAGCATTTCCCGACCGTGCACGCGCGCTGCCTGCAGCTCGGCATCGACATCGCGCGCGCACCGATCCCCGTGGTGCCGGCCGCGCACTACACCTGCGGCGGTGTCGTCACCGACCTGCACGGCCGCACCGACCTGCCGGGCCTTTACGCCGTGGGGGAGACGACCTACACCGGGCTGCATGGCGCGAACCGCCTGGCGAGCAATTCGCTGCTCGAATGTGTGGTGCTGGGCCGCACTTGCGCTGAAAGCATCGCGGCCTTGCCGGCTGCGGCCGCGCCGCGCGTGCCGGCCTGGGACGAGAGCAAGGTCGAAGACGCCGACGAGCAGGTGGTGATCGCGCACAACTGGGACGAGCTGCGCCTCTTGATGTGGAACTACGTCGGCATCGTGCGCACGACCAAGCGGCTGGAACGCGCGCTGCACCGCATCAAGCTGCTGCGCGACGAGATCGACGAGTACTACGCCAACTTCCGCGTCACGCGCGACCTGCTCGAGCTGCGCAACCTGGTGGTCTGTGCCGAGCTCATCGTGCGTTCGGCGCTGCACCGCCACGAAAGCCGTGGCCTGCACTTCAGCCGCGATTTCCCGCACACCTTGCCTGTTAGCTTCCCGACGGTGCTGACGCGCCGGGCGCGCAGCCGCTAGCGCCTTTGGGTTGCCAGCGCGTCAGCTGAGCGTGGAGAAGCCCGTGAGCTGCGCAATCTCGATGCGCGAGCGGCCGGCGTCCTTGGCCGCATAAAGGGCGCGGTCGGCGCGTGATAGCAGTTGCTCGAGCGTCACGCCATGGCCGGGAAACACGGCGATGCCGGCCGAAAAGGAACAGGCCGGCAAGTGGTGCCGTGGCGTCACCAGGCGCAGCGCGGTGAAGGCGTCGAGCAGCCGCTGCAGCATGGCTTCGGCACCTTCGAGGCTGATGTCGGGCATGACCAGCACGAACTCTTCGCCGCCGTGGCGGCACGAGACATCGCTGCGACGCAGGTTCTGCCGCAGCAGCTCGGCGAAGGCGCGCAGAACGCCGTCGCCGGCGAGGTGGCCGAAGCTGTCGTTCAGCGCCTTGAAGCGATCGAGGTCGATGGCCACCACGCACAGCGGGCTGGTTTGGCGCGCGGCGAGTTCCAGCAAACGCGGTGCCATCTCGAACAGGTAGCGCCGGTTGTGCAAGCCGGTGAGCGGGTCGCGCAGCGCTTGCTCCTTGAGCTGGGCTTGCAGTGATTCGGTCTCGGTCATCTTCAGCTGCAGTTGGCGGTTGACCTCGGCCAGCCGCTCGCGGTCGCCCTCGGCGCTGTCGCGCGAGGCCACGGCCTGATCGCGCTCGAGCCGCGTGGCGTCGACCTGGTGCGCCACTTCCAGCGCGATGTAGCGCGCGCGGGCGCTGCGGCCCACCAGCTCTTCGTACTGCTTCTGCGAGCGGCGCGTGCAGCTCAGCGCCGCGGCCAGGTCGCCGAGTTGTTCGCAGGCGTCAGCGGCCGCGCGGTACAGCTGCAGCAGGTCGTAGGGCTGGGCGCTGACGCCGTGGTGTTCGACGGCATCGATCATCGCGTCGGCCACGGCGCGCGCCTGCGCCGCGTGGCCGCGTGCGAGATGGCAGCGCGCCTGCAGCCAGGACCAGAAGGCTTTGCCGTCACCGTCGCCCTGCAGGCTGGTGGCGCCGCGGTCGAGGTAGGTCTGTGCCGTGTCGAGCTCGCCCGTGCCGAGGAAGGCCAGGGCCATGGGCATCGGCAGCCGTTCCAACGCGCCAGGCAGGAGTTCCTGCGGATGCGTGAGCAGGAATTCGGCCAAGGCCCGCGCTTGCGCCAGGTTGCCAGCGGCATGGTGCGTGGCGATGAGGTTGGCGGCGGCCGTCGACACCGTCTGCCGTGCCCCGGCTTCGCGCGCCAGGGCCAGCGCCTGTTCGCCAAGGTTTCGCGCGTCGTCCAGGTTGAAGAGGTCCTGGTGGTAACCGCCGAGGTTGCCCAGCGCCAGGATCTGCGGCCCGGGCCAGCCGGTGAGGCGTGCGGCCGCATGTGCCTGGTAGAAGTAGCGCAGCGCGTCGTCCACACGGCCCAGGTGCTTGCAGGTGATGGCGCGTGAGTTGAGCGAGATGAACCGGTCGTGCTCGTTGTAGTCGCGCTGCGGCAAGGCGTCGATGGCCAGTTGCAATGCACGCGAGCCAGCGAAGTCGCCGCAGCGGCGCAGGTGGATGGCGCGCACCTCGTCGGCCAGCGCCATGCCGCGCAGATGCGCCGAGCGTTCGAACACGGCGCGTGCATGGGCGGCGGCATCGGCCGCCACCTGGGTGTCGCCGACGCGTACTTCGGCCAGCGCCACATGCAGCCAGCCATAGCCGGCCTCCAGGCTTTCGGGCTCGTGCCGCGTGCGCGCGACGATGCGCCGGCCGATCTCCAGTGCCCGCGTCGCGTCCAGGTACGAAAGCTGCCAGGCGCGCGTGATGAGCTCAGTGACGCTGGGTTCGGTCGTGCTCGTGTCGGCGGCAGGAGCTTCGGCGGACATGCGGGGCATCAGTTCGCCATGGGGGTGGTGGCGGGGCGGCAGGGGCGGCTTATCGCCGTGCCCGCATCGCCGTGCGCGCCTGTACGAAACCGAAAGCGAACTCTACCGCCTCGGTCAGCTGGCGTTCGGTGTCGGCACGCTCGCGATCACTTTGGTAGAAGGCAAAGTCGACTTCGTGGCGGATGTAGCGCGGGTGCATGCGGTTCAAGGCCACACAGGCCACGTCGGCGAGCAACTCGGCATCGGCATGCACGCTGGGGTAGCGCGTGGCCGCGGCGGTGACGGCCTCGCAGACGCCACGCTCGTGGTAGTTGCGGATGGAAGAGAAATCGACGCCCATGGTGTGCACTCGCTCGGGTTGAAGCCGTAGCCGCAATATCGGCGTAGCGGCACCCGGTCTTTAGCCGGGCTTCGGTCGGGCTACACCGGCGCCGCGACGCGCATCGAAAAGTCAACTGCCTTCACGTCCTTGGTCAGGTGCCCGATCGACACCCGGTGCACACCGGTGGCGACGATGGCGG
>JANLYV010000043.1:0-1908 GCA_031365825.1 Rubrivivax sp.
CTCCTTGCGTTCGATGGGGCCAAACTTGGCGAAGTCGACTTTCGGCCAGGGCAGCAGGTCCAGCCCGCCACCGTCGGCGGTCGGCGCGGCTGCGGCCTTGGCTGCCGGGGCTGGGGCCGCGCTGCCGCCCTTGGCGAAGGCTTCGACATCGGCGCGAACTATGCGGCCGTGGTCACCCGTGCCTGCAACCCGACCAAGATTGACACCCAACTCACGCGCCAGCTTGCGCACGGCCGGGCCGGCATAGGCCAGCGCAAAGGCTGTTTCATCGATGGCGCCGGTAGCGGCGTTCGCGGCGGTTGCCGCGGGCGCCGGGGCCGTCGGTGCCGCAGCGGTAGGCGCAGCTGGCGCGGCGGCGGCAGGTGCATCACCGGTCTCCAGCGTCAAGACAATGCTGCCCTCGCTGACCTTGTCGCCAATCTTGACGCGGATTTCCTTGACCACACCGCCGCGCGGCGCCGGCACATCCAGCGTCGCCTTGTCTGATTCGAGCGAGACCAGCGGGTCTTCGGCCTTGATCGTGTCGCCGACCTTGACGAAAATTTCAATCACCGGCACGTCCGTGAAGTCCCCGATGTCGGGCACTTGGATATCGATTATCTGGCTCATGTGTGTGGTCCTCGGGCGTTCAGACGGTCCACGGCGCGGCGCGCTCGGTGTCCAAGCCGTACCTGGCTATCGCTTCGGCGACGAGCGCCGGCTTGATGGCCCCGTCGTCGGCCAGTGCCTTCAGGGCGGCCACGACCACGTAGTAGCGATCGACCTCGAAGAAGCGGCGCAGCTTGGCGCGGTAGTCGCTGCGGCCGAAGCCGTCGGTGCCCAGCACCACGAAGCGGCGGCCTGCCGTTTGCACATACTCGCGCACTTGGTCAGCGTAGTTGCGCATGTAGTCGGTCGACGCGATCACCGGGCCTTCATGGCCTTCGAGGCAGGTTTCGATCCAGCTTTTGCGCGCCGGTGCGGTAGGGTGCAGCAGGTTCCAGCGCTGCGCCGCCATGCCATCGCGCTTGAGTTCGTTGAAGCTGGTCGCGCTCCAGATGTCGGCGCTGACGTTGAAGTCGGTCTTCAGCAGCCCGGCCGCCGCGATCACTTCGCGCAGGATGGTGCCGCTGCCCATCAGTTGCACGCGCAGGCCCTTCTTCCCTGTCTTGCCGCCGTCCTTGAGCTTGTACAAGCCCTTGAGGATACCTTCCTCGGCTCCCGCCCCGGCATCGACGAGGCCGGGGTGCGGGTAGTTCTCGTTCATCAGCGTGATGTAGTAGAAGACGTCTTCCTGCTGCTCGTACATGCGCCGCATGCCCTCCCTCACGATGGTCACCACCTCGTAGGCAAATGTGGGGTCGTAGGAAATGCAATTCGGAATGGTGGCCGCGATGACGTGGCTGTGGCCGTCTTCGTGCTGCAGGCCTTCGCCGTTGAGCGTGGTGCGGCCAGCGGTGCCGCCCAGCAGGAAACCGCGCGCCCGGATGTCGCCCGCCAGCCAGGCGAGGTCGCCGACGCGCTGCAGGCCGAACATCGAGTAGTAGATGTAGAACGGAATCATCGGCACGTTGTTGCTGCTGTACGAGGTGGCCGCCACGATCCAGCTCGACATCGCGCCGCCTTCGTTGATGCCCTCCTGCAGCACCTGCCCGTCTTTCGATTCGCGGTAGTACATCAGTTGGTCGGCATCCTGCGGCTTGTACAGCTGCCCCACCGACGAGTAGATGCCGAGCTGGCGGAACATGCCTTCCATGCCGAAGGTGCGCGATTCATCCGGCACGATGGGCACCACATGTTTGCCGATGACCTTGTCGCGCACCAGCGTGCCCAGCATCTGCACGAAAGCCATGGTGGTCGAAATCTCGCGTTCGCCGGAACTGTCGAGCAGCCGCTGGAATGCCGTCAGCGGCGGGATCGGCAGCGCGG
>JANLYV010000056.1:0-2826 GCA_031365825.1 Rubrivivax sp.
GCCGAAGTTGCGTGCGGCCTTGCGGTAGACCAGATTGCCCCAGCGGTCGCCCGCCTCGGCCTTGATCAGGGCCACGTCGCCATGAATCGGGTACTCCAACACATAGTGCTTGCCGTCGATCTCGCGCGTCTCGCGGTCACCCGCGAGTTGTGTGCCGAAGCCGGTAGGGCAGAAGAACGCCCCGATGCCGGCACCGGCCGCACGAATGCGCTCGGCCAGGTTGCCCTGCGGCACCAGTTCAAGCTCCAGCTTGCCGGCACGGTACAGGCCGTCGAACACCTGGCTGTCCGCCTGCCGTGGAAAGCTGCAAATGATCTTGCGCACCCGGCCCGCCTGCAGCAGCGCGGCCAGCCCGACCTCGGCATTGCCAGCGTTGTTGTTGACGACGGTGAGGTCCCTGGCGCCCTGCTCGATCAGGCCATCGATGAGTTCGTTGGGAATTCCCGCCGTGCCGAAGCCACCGATCAGGACAGTGGCGCCGTCCTGGATGCCGGCCATGGCCTCGGCGACCGAGTTGGCGATCTTGTTGATCATGGGAACGCTTCTTTCAGGGAATTGGATGGCGTTGCATGACGCAACAGGGACAAGGTGCTGCGCTCGAGGCTGGTCAACTGGCGACCGTTTGCAGCTTCACAGCACCGTCGGCGCTGACCTGCGCGGCTCGGCCGTGCTGGATGCAGAACACCGCAAGCGCCGCGATGACCGCCGGCATCCCGATGGCGAGGAAGTTCCGCTCCAGCGGCAACGCCATGGCGACCAGGCTACCGATCACGATCGGCGCCAGGATCGCGCCGCTGCGCCCGATACCGGAAGCCCAGCCGATGCCCGTCGCGCGCACCGCCATGGGGTAGAACTGGCCGACGTAGGCGTAGGTCACGATCTGCGTGCCAATGGTGGACGCACCGGCCAGGCCGACGAGGAGGAACAGGACCGACGTTGGCACCGGGTAGCCGAGCAAACTGATGGACACCGCAGCCAACGCATACATGCCCACCAGCACATACTTGATGTGGAACCGATCCGCCAGCCAGCCCCCGCCGATGGCACCCACCATGCCGCCGAAGTTCAGGACCAGCACGAACGTCAGCGCCGACCCGAGCGTGTAGCCGGCGCCCGCCATCAACTTGGTGAGCCAGGAACTGAGCGCATAGACCATGAACAGGCACATGAAGAATGCGACCCAGAACATCACGGTGCTGAAACCGCGACCGTCCTGGAACAGCTTGCCGATGGGCGCGCTCGCGTCGCGGTCTTGCTGCGGCAGGTCGAAGGAATCGCCCGGCTGCGGCCGGTAGGTCGGGTCTAGCCGCCCGGCGATCTCCTGCAAGCGCGCCGTCTGCCGCGTCTTGATGAGGAAGGGCATGGTCTCGGGCATGGACTTGAGGATCAACGGGATCAAGAGCACCGGCAGACCGGCCGCCAAGAACACGGACTGCCACCCATAGCTCTCGATCAGCCCCTTGCCCACCACGGCGGCCAGCATGCCGCCCACCGCGTAGCCGCTGAACATCAGCGTGACCATGGTGCTGCGGATCTTGCGCGGGGAATACTCCGTCATCTGCGCCACCACATTCGGCATCACACCGCCGATGCCCAGCCCGGCCAGAAAACGCATCACGCTGAAAGTGACCGGGTCGCTCGTGAGGCCGGCCGCTGCGGTGAATACGCTGAACAGCGCGATGCAGATCGCTATCGCGCGCCGGCGGCCGATGCGGTCGGCAATCGTCCCGAGGAAGATCGCACCGAACATCATGCCGAACAGCGCCGAGCTCACCATGAACCCCGCGCTGGTCGGGCTCACGCCCATCTCCTTCATGATCGGTGGCAGGGCGATGCCGGCGACGGCCAGGTCGTAGCCGTCGAAGATGATGATCAGGGCGCACCAGAGTAATACGCTTCGATGAAAGCCGTTGAACTTGGCTTGGTCCGCCAGTTTGTGCAGATCGATGTGTTTCATGTTGTTGTCTCCGTTAAGTTTTCGTGGGGGTCAGCCCAGGTCGCCGCCGGCGACCGCAAGTACGGAACCGGTGATGTAAGAGGATTCGTCGGACGCGAGGAACAGGATCGGCGCCACCTGCTCGTCGATCGTTCCGTAGCGGTGCATCAGGCTCGAGTCCTTGGTCTGGTCGACGACGCCCTGGTACCACGCCGTCTCGGTGGCGGTGGGCTGGCTGGCCGGTGCTTGGTTGCGCGGCACGCGTCGCGGTGGCGCGTCGGTGCCGCCCGGTGACGTGGCGTTGATGCGGATGCCGTTGCGCGTGTGCTCCATCGCCAGCGACGCCGTCAGCGCGTTCACGCCGCCCTTGGCCGCCGAGTACGGCACGCGGTGAACGCCGCGCGTGGCCACCGACGACACGTTGACGATCACGCCACGCTGGCGCTCCACCATGTGCGGTAGCACCGCTCGGCAGCACCACAGCGTGGGAAACAACGAGCGGCGGATTTCCGCTTCGATCTGCTGCTCTTCGTAGTGCTCGTAGGGCTTGGCCCAGATGGTGCCGCCCACGTTGTTGACCAGCACGTCGATGCGGCCGAAGCGCGCCACGCACTCGGACACCACATGCTGCGCGCCGGCATAGGTCTCGAGATCGGCGCGCGTCGCGGCGGCGCGGCCGCCGGCCTCCAGGATGTGTGCCACCACCTCGTCCACGATGTCCGACCGGTCCACTGCCAACACCTGGCCGCCTTCGGCCGCGATGCGCATCGCCACACCGCGCCCGATGCCTTGAGCCGCGCCTGTCACCAGCACCACCTTGTCTTGAAAGCGTTGTGCGGTGTTCATGCGGCCACCGTCTGGTTGGGTGTGAACTTCTCGTAGTGAAAGCT
>JANLYV010000060.1:0-3395 GCA_031365825.1 Rubrivivax sp.
CCGAGGTCATCGCGCTGGAACGCGCCACCCTCTACGGCATCGTTATTTACCATAACAAGCGCGTCAACTTCGGCAACATCGACGCCGCCGCGGCGCGCGACATCTTCATCCGCGAAGCGCTGGTGGGGGATGAGTGGGAGACGGCGTTGCCCTTCCTGTCGCACAACCGCAAACTCGTGCGCCAGGTGCAGGAACTCGAACACAAGGCACGGCGGCAAGATGTGCTGGTGGACGACGAGTTGATCCATGCCTTCTACGACCAGCTGCTGCCGCCGGATGTCTGCTCCGGTGCGACGCTGGAGCGCTGGTTCCGCGAAGAGCAGAAGCGACAACCCAAACTGCTGCAGCTTTCGCGCGAAGAGCTGATGCGGCATGAAGCGGCCGGCATCACCACCGAATCCTTCCCGCGCACGCTGCGGCTGGGCGGCATCGATTGCGCGGCGAGCTACCTGCACGAGCCGGGCGATGCACGTGATGGGCTGACGGTGACGGTGCCGATCTACGCGCTGAACCAGGTCAGCGACGAGCGCTGCGAATGGCTGGTGCCGGGCATGGTGCGCGAGAAGGTGCTGGCACTGGTGAAGAGCCTGCACCAGCGGCCGCGTTCGCGCCTGGCGCCGCTGCCTGACTTCGCCTCGGGCTTCGTGCGGGACGCAGTGTTCGGCCAGGGCAGCCTGATCGAAGTGCTGCTGGCGGCCGTGCGCGCCAAGACGCAGCTGCCCATCCAGCGCACCGATTTCAAGCTGGAGCTTTTGGGCGCGCATCACTTCATGAATTTCCGCATCGACGACGAGCATGGCCGCCAGCTCGGTGCCGGGCGCGACCTGGCGGCGCTGAAGGCTGAACTCGGTGGCCAGGCACGCAGTGCATTTCAGGCGTTAGCCGTTTTGAAAGGCGCTGCGGCGCCTTTGCTGGCGCCGCAGGCCGCACCGACAAACGCGCAACTTGGCGCGGGCAGAGCGCGCGGCGTAACGGCCGTGGTCGCACCACCGCCTGCGGCCAAAGCCAAGCCCCCCGAGCGCCACACCGCGTGGAGCTTTGGCGAGTTGCCCGAGCTGATGGAAATCCAGCGCGGCACGCAGACGCTGATCGGTTTCCCCGCACTCATCGACCGCGGCACGTTCGTCGAAGTCGAGGTCTTCGACGAACCGCAGGCCGCTGCCGCGCAGCATCGCGCCGGCCTGCGCCGACTGGTCGCGCTGCAGATCCGCGAGCCGCTGAAGTACCTGGAAAAAAACATTCCCGAGCTGCAGAAGATGAGCGGCGCGTACCTGGCGCTGGGCCCGCTGGAAGAGTTGCGCGAACAGATCATCGACGTGGCACTCGACCGCGCTTTTCTCGCAGACCCGTTGCCTACCGACCAGGCCACATTCACGCTGCGCATCGACGAAGGCCGCACGCGGCTCACCCTCATCGCGCAGGAAGTCGCGCGACTGGCGTCCACGGTGCTGGCCGAGTACCAGAGCGCGCAGCGCAAGCTCAAGGACAGCAGGCCGCCGCGCGACGTTTCCGACGACATCACGGCGCAACTGCAGCGCCTGGTCGGCAAGCGCTTTCTCGCCACCACGCCCTGGCCGGCCTTGCAGCACCTGCCGCGCTACCTCAAGGCCATCACCTTGCGCCTGGACAAGCTGCGTGGAGACCCGGCGCGTGACGCCACGCGCCTGGCCGAACTTCGACCGCTCGAGCAGCGTTACCTGCGCCGCCTGGCCGAGCTCAAAGGCGCGGGCCACGCGCGGCTGGACGAGTACCGCTGGCTGCTGGAAGAGCTGCGCGTGGGCCTGTTTGCGCAAGAGCTGCGCACGCGTGAACCGGTCAGCGCCAAGCGGCTGGATAAAGTCTGGGCCCAGTTGGCGTCGTGACGCAGTGACGCTGCTGAAAGCAAACACATAGCAAGGAGACATCGATGAGCATCAACCCAGGCGCGCCGCACTACGCCCATTGGCCCGCGCGTTTGCCGCGTGAACTGGTGGTGCCGCAGACGACGCTGTGGTTCAACCTCGAGGTCACCGCGGCGCGCTACCCGGACAAGGTGGCCTACCGCTACTTCGGCCGCGACATCACGTTCATCGAAGTCAAGCGCCAGGCCGAAGCACTCGCCGGCTGGCTGCAGCACGAAGGGTTGAGCAAGGGCGACCGCGTGTTGCTGTTCATGCAGAACTGCCCGCAGTTCGTCATTGCCTTCTACGCCATCTTGCGCGCCGATGCGGTGGTGGTGCCGGTGAACCCGATGAACCGTGCCGACGAGTTCGAGCACTACATCGTTGACGCGCAAGCGCGCTTCGCGATGACCACGGCCGACCTCGCCGCCGTGGTGTTCGAGGCCAACGCGCGCTTGCCCGCCGCCACGCGGCTCAGGCAGGTGCTGGCCACGCGGCTGGCCGAAGCCATGCCCGAAGGCGGCGTGGAAGCCGAGGAGGCGCCAACGTCGGCCATCCTCGATTGGCTGCAGTCCGACCCGGCCTTGCCTGCGGGCACGACGCGCTGGGCCGAAGCCATGGCTGCCGGGCACAGGCCCACGGCCCACACCGCCCAGCCGGATGACCTGGTGCTGTTGCCTTACACCTCGGGCACCACGGCCATGCCCAAGGGCTGCATGCACACCCACCGCTCGCTGATGCACAACGCCGTGGGCAGCGGGCTGTGGGGCTGCGTCAGCGCCGAGTCGGTGTCGCTCGGTGTGGTGCCGATGTTCCACATCACCGGCATGATGTACGGCGTGGTGGCGCCGATGTTCTACGGCTACACCACCGTGATGCTGCCGCGCTGGGACCGCGAACTCGCCGGGCGTTTGATCTCGCGCCACCAGGTCACACACTGGACCTGCATCCCGACGATGATCATCGACCTCTTCGGCAGCCCCAACTACAAAAGCTTCGACCTCACCAGCCTGAAGTACCTCTCGGGTGGGGGTGCCGCCATGCCGCATGCCGTGGCCGAACGCTTGAAGAACGAGTTCGGCCTGAACTTCGCCGAGGGCTACGGCCTGACGGAGACCGCCGCGCCGAGCCACGCCAACCCGCCCGAGCGCGCCAAGCTGCAATGCCTGGGCATGCCCATCTTCGGTGTCGACTCGCGTGTGATCGACCCCGAGACGCTGATTGAGTTGCCGCAGGGCGAGGCCGGTGAAATCGTCACCCATGGCCCGATGGTGTTCAAAGGCTATTGGGGCCACGAGCAAGCGACCGCCGACGCCTTCATCGAACTCGACGGCAAACGTTTTTTTCGCACCGGCGACCTCGGCCGCATCGACGAAGAAGGCTACTTCTTCATCACCGACCGGCTCAAACGCATGATCAACGCCAGCGGCTTCAAGGTCTGGCCGAGCGAGGTGGAGTTGCTGCTCTTCAAGTGCCCGCTGGTGCAGGAAGCCTGCGTCATCGCCGTGCGCGATG
>JANLYV010000098.1:0-1532 GCA_031365825.1 Rubrivivax sp.
GGCTGCACGGTGGTGCCGATGTCGGGCGGACAGACCGAGAAGCAAGTGCAGCTGATCGAAGACTTCCGGCCCGACGTCATCATGGTCACGCCCAGCTACATGCAGGTCATCTGCGAGGAGTTCCGCCGCCAGGGCAAAGAGCCGCGCGCGATGTCGATCAGCGTCGGCATCTTCGGCGCCGAGCCCTGGACCGAAGCCATGCGCCGCGACATCGAACAGGCTGCGGACATCGATGCCGTCGACATCTACGGCCTGTCGGAAGTGATGGGTCCTGGCGTGGCCAGCGAATGCGTGGAGACGAAGGACGGGCCGGTGGTGTGGGAAGACCATTTCTACCCGGAGATCATCGATCCGCTGACCGGCGAAGTTCTTACTGACGGTAGTGAGGGAGAGCTCGTCTTCACCACGCTCACCAAGGAAGCGCTGCCCATCATCCGCTATCGCACACGCGATCTGACTCGGCTCTTGCCACCCAGCGCGCGCAGCATGCGCCGCATGGGCAAGATCGTGGGGCGCAGCGACGACATGCTCATCATCCGCGGCGTGAACCTGTTCCCGACCCAGATCGAAGAGCTGGTGCTGGCACAGAGCCAGCTCAGCGGGCAATACCAGTTGGTGGTGACGCGCGAGGCGCTGCTCGATGAAGTCGAAGTGCGCTGCGAAGTCGCGCCGGCGCATGCGCAAGGCGACCGCGAGGCGATAGCGCGTGAGCTGCAACAGCGCATCAAGACCTTGATCGGTGTCAGCACGCGTGTTCATGTCGGCCTGCCTGATTCGGTCGAGCGCACGCTCGTGGGCAAGGCGCGACGCGTGGTCGATAACCGTCCAAAGTAGGAGGCAACGTATGTACACCCAGGCGATGGATGTCGGCCCCAAGGAAGAACGCAAAGCGCTGCGTTCGGCCGAAGAAGCGGTGCTGGAAGAGCGCTTCGACGCGCGCATCGATGAAGGCGCCTTCATCGAAGCCAAGGACTGGATGCCCGAGCATTACCGCAAGACGCTGGTGCGCCAGATCAGCCAGCATGCGCACAGCGAAATCGTCGGCATGCTGCCCGAAGGCAACTGGATCACGCGCGCGCCCACGCTCAAGCGCAAGGCCATCCTGCTGGCCAAGGTGCAGGACGAAGCGGGCCACGGCCTGTACCTCTATGCCGCCGCCGAAACGCTGGGCACGAGCCGCGACCAGATGTTCGACGCGCTGCACAGCGGCCGTGCCAAGTACAGCTCGATTTTCAACTACCCCACGCTGACCTGGGCTGACATCGGCGTCATCGGCTGGCTCGTCGACGGCGCGGCCATCATGAACCAGGTGCCGCTGACGCGCTGCTCCTACGCGCCTTACGCCCGCGCGATGGTGCGGGTGTGCCGCGAGGAAAGCTTCCACCAGCGCCAGGGCTTCGACGCCCTGCTGGTGATGATGAAGGAGGGCACCGCGGCCCAGCGTGCGATGGTGCAGGACGCGGTGGACCGCTGGTGGTGGCCCAGCCTGATGATGTTCGGCCCGCCGGATACTGAAAGCCCGAACAGCGCCC
>JANLYV010000118.1:0-9897 GCA_031365825.1 Rubrivivax sp.
GATGCGTTTGATCTGGGCGGGCTTCAAGATGCTTGGCGTCGCCAGGCACGGCGGCGCCCACCCGCCGCAAAGCCGCAACCGAGGTATGAATCGCCTCAAAGGCATCACTTTTGTATTTGGCTTTAGTCGTCATTGCATATCTTCTGAAGATCGCGCGCCTCCAACAATTGGCGCAACTGCATTTCGGTCAATCCCGCGTAACTTTTGGCAAGCAGCCGAAGAGCAAGCAACTCGTCATCACTGATGTTGTCGCGGTCTTTTTTGGCGTAAAGGAATTCGTAGACCCAATATTTGGCACCCTTGGCAAGAATGATGGATCTGTGCTGGTTGTCGTTGAGCCGCTTCTTGAACACACCACCGGCAAGGTCATCGGCCTGACCCGTCATCACCTGCCGGATGGCTGTGCACAAAGCCTGGCGCCGCTGGAAAACCTGCCTTGCCGATCTCGTGCGACACTTGTGAACCCGCCAAAAACCCTTGTTAGCGCAACCTGGAGCCAGACCGACGTGTTGATTGCACAACTGACCGATGGCATCGCGCGATATGCCCACGCGGCGCTGTCGTCGCCCTCGGAAATGTTTGCCATCGCCTCGGTGATCGTTGCGGGCAGCCTGGTCGTGGTCAGTTCTTTTGTCAAAACCATGATTCCGTTGCGCTGGCTGGCAATTGGCAGCAACTTCGGCTTTATCGCCTACGGCGCCTTTCACCCCTCCATGCCGATGCTGCTGCTGCACTCGATGCTGGTGCCGATCAACCTGTACCGCCTGGCCGAAATGGTCCGGTTGACGCGGCACGTGCGCGCCGCCGAGGTGGCCGACGACCTGCTTGGCATTTGGTTGCGGCCCTATATGAGAACTGCCACTCTGCCCGACGGCGCTTTTCTGTTCAGAAAGGGCGACATTGGCGACCGGATTTACTTGCTGGTGGAGGGCCTGATCGAGATGGTGGAGATTGGCGTGGGTGTGAAAGCCGGCGAGATCTTCGGCGAGATTGCCGTCTTCGCCCCGGACCGGCAGCGCCGGGCCACCGCCCGGTGCGTTGGAGAATGCTTGGTTCTGTCGATCGACGACAACACACTCAAACAGCTTTGTTATCAAAACCCGGGGTTTGGGTTCAAGCTGGTCGGACTGGTCGCAGGTCGGCTGTCGGCCGACGTGCAGCGCCTGACGGATCAGTTGTACGGGCAAAACACCGTTCAACCGACGGGTGCCAAACGCGCCGATACGTGACAATGTTGCTGCATTGTCGGTTCGGCGCAGGCGTCAACCGGGCCGCCGCCAATTTTGCGGCTTTAACCTGAAGTTCCTGCCCTTTTGTAGTCACTTGCCGATCTGTCCACCATTGTGCGCAATACCTGCCGTACACCCGGCACCCCGCCAGCAGCGAACAAAAACCCGCACTCGAATTGATCGATCAAATCAAACCCTGGACAGAAAGCGGAACGTCAAATTGCGCGGTCGGGCAGAATGCAAGCAATGACAGACGCGTCACCCGTCGACCTGCCGCCCGCCGCCGTTCCCAAGCCGCTGCGCGGGCGGCTGTTTCGCAAATACCTGTGGCTGATCATCTCGCTGGTCAGCGTGGCGCTCTTGGCGTCGGGTGGCATTGGCCTGTATTTCTCCTACCAGGAGACGCGATCCTCGCTGGCCAGCCTGCAGCACGAAAAGGCAATTGGCGCGTCATCGCGCATCGAGCAGTACATCCGCCAGATATCGCAGCAGCTGGCGTATGCCTCGCTGCCACAAATTGACGCGAGCGACGTGGAGCTGCGCCGCATCGAGTTTCTGAAGCTGCTACGCCAGGCGCCGGAGGTGACGGACATTTCCCAGCTTGATGCGGCTGGCAAGGAGCAGATTGCAGTGTCGCGCCTGGGCATGGACATCGTGTCCTCGGTCAAGGACCGTTCGCAGGAGCCGGCGTTCCTGAACGCCAAACGCGGCCAGCCCTGGTTCGGCCCGGTGTATTTTCGCAAAGAGACCGAGCCCTACATGACGGTGGCTACGCGATCCGGCGGGCCGAACAGCCCGGTCACGGTGGCCGAGCTCAACCTCAAGTTCATCTGGGACGTGGTGTCGCGCATCAAGATCGGCGACAAGGGCAAGGCCTACGTGGTCGACGGCGCCGGCCTGCTGGTGGCCGACCCGGATATCGGCATGGTGCTGCGCAAGACCAATTTGTCCGCCTTGCCGCATGTCAAGGCGGCTGCAGGCGCGCGCAACGCCGACGCGCCGGCCATGGCGTCGGTGGACCTGGCCGGTGTGGCGGTGCTGACCTCGGTGGCACCCATTGAACCGCTGGACTGGAAGGTATTCGTCGAGCAGCCGGTGTCGGAGGTGTTTGCCAAACTCAACGCTTCGATCCTGCGCACCGGTCTGTTGTTGCTGGCGGGCCTGGTGATCTCGGCGCTGGCCGCCTCCGCGCTGGCGCGCAGCATGGTCCGCCCGATCCGCACGCTGGACGAAGGCGCGCGGCGCATTGGCGCCGGTGAGCTGGACCAGCAAATCGTCATCAAGACCGGCGACGAGCTCGAAGGCCTGGCCGACCAGTTCAACCGTATGACCGGGCAACTGCGCGAGTCCTACGCCGGGCTGGAGCGCAAGGTGGAGCAGCGCACCGCCGAGGTGACCGAGGCGTTGGAATACCAGACTGCCATCAGCGACGTGTTGCGGGTCATCAGCGAGTCGCCGACCGACGTGACGCCGGTGTTCGAGGCCATCATGGGCGGCGCGATGCGTTTATTCGACGCGCCGATCGCCGCCGTATTTCGCTACGATGGCCGCAATGTCCACCTGGTGGCCACCCGCGGCTGGTCCGATGAGGCGATCGACGACGCGCGGCGGCATTACCCGGCGCCGCCGCACCGGCAGATGCTGAGTGGCCGGGTCATCCTGTCCGGACAGGCGCAGACCGAGGAGGACACCCGTGCCGACCCGGCCTATGATGCGGACACGGCACGGTTGGGATCCTGGCGGCGCATGATCGGCGCGCCGATGCTAAAGGACGGCGCCGCAGTCGGCGTGATTGTGGTGGCTTGGCCCGACCCGGGAACGACCCCCCAGCGCCAGGTGGACTTGTTGAAGACCTTCGCCGACCAGGCCGTGATCGCGATCGAAAACGTGCGCTTGATCAACGAGACCAAGGAGGCGTTGCAACAGCAAAAGGCGTCGGCCGATGTGCTGTCCGTCATCAGCAGTTCGGTGGCCGACGCGCAACCGGTGTTTGAGAAGATCCTCGAGAGCTGCAAACACTTGTTCGGCAGCGACGAGACGGCCGTGCTGCTGGTCGACGACGATGGCCAGGTCAACCTAGGCGCTTATGTCGGCAAGCTGCGGGACGCCGTGCAGGCCACCTTCCCTGCGCCGCTGGAGAAGTCGCCAGCCGCCCGCGCCATCCGGGAGCGGCGTGTCGCGCATTACCCCGACGTGGCCCACGACCCGGAGGTCACGCGGGCCGTGCGCAAAGTGGCCGAACTGGCAGGTTACCAGTCGATGGCGTACGCGCCGATGATCTGGGACGGGCGCGGTATCGGGGCAATTGGCGTGTCTCGCACACGTGGCGGCTTTGCCCCCAAGGAACTGGCGCTGCTCCAGACCTTTGCCGACCAGGCGGTTATTGCGATCCAGAACGCGCGGTTGTTCAACCAGACCAAGGAGGCGTTGGAGCGGCAGACGGCGACAGCCGAGATTCTCAAGGTTATCAGCAGCTCACCCACCGACACGCAGCCCGTGTTCGATGCCATCGTACACAGCGTCGCCCGGCTGTTCGGCCGAAAAACGGCGTTGCGCACAGTCGAGCCCGCAGGCCTGCGCCGGCGTGCGCAAAGTTATGCCCTGACGCCGGGCGAGTTCCATGGCGAAGAAGTGATGCCTGTCAGCGACCAAAGCCTTGTGGGCCGGGCAGTGCTTGAGCGGCGCGCGCTGCAGGTTCCCGACACGCTCGACGATGCTGCCCCCGCCTATCTGCGTGGCAACGCCGCGCGACTGGCCTTTCGTTCCATCGCCTCGGCACCCCTGCTGCATGGTGACGCGGCAATTGGTGTCATCTCGGTATCGTCGCCGCAACCCGGGGCGATGACCGACGAGCAGATGAACCTGTTGGCCACCTTTGCCGACCAGGCCGTGATCGCGATCCAGAACGCGCGGCTGTTCAACGAGACCAAGGAGGCGCTGGAGCGGCAGACGGCCACGTCCGATATTCTGCGTGTCATCAGCGAGTCGCCAACCGACGTACAACCGGTGTTCGAGGCAATCGTCAATAGTGGCGTGCGTCTGTTCCACGGCGCAGCGGTGGCAGTCAGCCGGCCCGAAGACGGCGAAGTGCGATCCGTTGCGATCGCCGACGACGACCCCCAGCGCGCTGCCCGGTGGCGGGCGGTTTTCCCGATTCCGCTCAGCCGCGAATACATACATGGCGCGGCGATCCTGGATTGCCGGGTGGTGGACATACCCGATGTGCTTGACATGGGTGGCACGTTCGAAGCCGGCAAGCGCAATCTGGAACCTGCCGGTTACCGGGCGATCACGGTGGTGCCGATGGTGCGCGAGGCGATTGCCATCGGCGCCATCGCCGTCGTTCGAACGCTGCCTGGGCCACTGTCGGACAAGCAGATCGCGCTGCTAAAGACCTTCGCCGACCAGGCAGTGATCGCGATCGAAAACGTGCGCCTGTTCAATGAGACCAAGGAGGCGCTGGAGCGGCAGACGGCCACGTCGCTGGTGCTGAGCGTGATCAGCGGGTCGCCAACCAATGTGCAGCCGGTGCTGGACGCCGTGGCCGAGCGCTCCGGCCTGTTGTGCCGGGCGCAGGGCAGCCGGGTATGGCTGCTGGACGGTGAGCATTTGCGGGCCATGACGAGTTACGGACCCGCCTACGGGTCTGAATCGGCGGCGGAAGTGCTGCCACTGCGCCATAGTTCGGTGGGCGGACGCGCGTTCCTCGAGCGCCGATGCGTGCACGTCGAGGATATCGTTCCGTTGATCGACACCCAATACCCTGATGTGCGCGAGCTACAGGCGCGTTACGGATTCCGCACCGTGTTGGCGGTGCCGATGCTGCGCGAAGGAACGTCGGTCGGCGTGATCGCGCTGCTGCGCAACGAGGTGCGCCGGTTCTCGGAAACCGAGATCAACCTGGTGCAAACCTTCGCTGACCAGGCCGTGATTGCAATAGAGAACGTACGCCTGTTCAATGAGACCCGGGAGGCGTTGGAGCGGCAGACGGCGATCAGCGACATCCTGCGCGTGATCTCGGCTTCACCGACGGATATGGCGCCGGCGCTGAATGCGGTGGCCGGCCATGCCGCGCGCCTGTGCGAGTCCCCGGACGCCCGCATCTTTTTCGCCGAAGGCGAATTCCTGCGCCTGGTCGCGGGCGCGGGTTCCACGCCTTCGCTAATTCTTGGCGAAACCATGCCGTTCTCGCGCGGCACGGTCACCGGCCGCGCGGTGATCGACCGCGAAACGGTTCATATCGAGGATCTTGCCGCTGTGCCGGAAGTGGAATATCCAACGGCGCGCGAAATGCAACGGCGAATGGGGCACCGGACGACCCTCGCGGTTCCTCTCCTGAGGGAAAACCAGGCGTTCGGCGCAATCTTGCTGCGGCGCATGGAGGTGCGGCCGTTTAGCGCCAGCCAGATAGCGCTGGTGAAAACCTTTGCGGACCAGGCCGCGATCGCGATCGAAAACGTGCGGCTGTTCAACGAGACCAATGAGGCTTTGGAGCAGCAGAAAGCGTCGGCGGAAATACTGCGCGTGATCAGCGGTTCGGTCGAGGACACGAACCCGGTGTTCGACGCCATTGCCGAAGCCTGCGCGCGCCTGTTCGAGGGTCAGTTCGTTGGCATCAACCTGATTGATGAAAACGGCGGCCTCTACCTGGAGGCCTCGCGCGCACCACCCGACCGGGGGCATGACATGCAAGCGCTGGCGCGGCACTTCGAACAGGCGTCGGTGCGCAAGTCGGGGACGCGGTTCAAGCTGCGCGGCGACGTGGTCGATTTCCCGGACGTATTTGGCGCGCCGGACGTGCCTGAGGAAGTGCTCGCCGCCTGCCGCATCGGCAAGGCCCGGTCGATCTCCTTCGCGCCGATGGTATCGGCGGGCAAAGGCGTGGGGTCGATCTGGGTCGCGCGCGCCGCAGCCGGCTCGCTGGCGGAGAAAGACAAGGCGCTGCTCAAAACCTTTGCCGACCAGGCGGTCATCGCAATCCAGAACGCGCGGCTGTTCAACGAGACCAAGGAGGCGTTGGAGCGCCAGAAGGCATCGGCCGAGGTTCTGGGGGTAATCAGTGGCTCAATGTCGGACACCGCCCCTGTGTTTGGGGCAATCCTGGGCTGTTGCCAGCGCTTGATTCCGAACTTGGACGTCGTTCAGGCGGAGTTGATTGACGAACACGAGATGGTGCAATTGCTGGACGTCCGCATACAAGCGCCAGCGAGTGTCCTCGCAGCCGACCGCGACGACTGGGTTCGCACGCTGGATATGAAGGTTCGACGCATCTTCCCGTTTCCGCTGGCGGGCGCACCGCATGAGACCGCGCTTCGCGAAGGCCGATCAGTTCAATATCCCGACGTGTTACATGGCTTGCATGTGCCCCGACTGATCCGTGAGATCGCCAAGGTCGTTGGTTTGAACTACTCATTGATGGTCGTCCCCATGCGTTGGGAGGGTCGTGGTATTGGCGCCCTGGTGGTATCTCGTGGCGCGTTGGGAGGATTCGTTGAGAAGGAGTGTGCATTGCTTGAAGCCTTCGCGGGGCAGGCCGCTATTGCGATCCAGAACGCGCGCCTGTTCCACGAAATACAGGACAAGAGCCGCCAGCTCGAGATCGCCAACCAGCACAAGAGCGAGTTCCTGGCCAATATGTCGCACGAACTGCGCACGCCGCTCAATGCCATCATGGGATTTTCGGAAATCCTCGAGCGTGAATTGTTTGGCCCCATGACGGTGAAGGCCTACAAGAGCTACGCCCTCGACATTCATCATTCCGGCCGCTACCTGCTCGATCTCATCAATGATATCCTCGATCTTTCGCGCATCGAGGCAGGCCGCCGCGATATTCAGGAAGAGCCCTTCGGCCTTATGCCCTGTGCGAAATCCGCCCAGGCCCTGCTGGCGGGGAAGGCTGCCGAGAAAAACATCACGGTAGCCGTGGAAATCGACCACACCCTTCCCAAACTCATGGGCGATATTCGTGGCGTAAACCAGGTGCTGATCAATCTTCTCACCAATGCGATCAAGTTCACGCAGAACGGGGGCAAGGTGGTGATCTCGTCGCATGTCACTTCTGCGGGCGCCATGGTTGTGTCAGTCAAGGACAATGGCCCCGGCATTCCGCCGCAGGAACTGAAGTCGGCGCTCGATAATTTTGCCAGAGGAGCCGCTGCCACCAAGCAGGCCATTGATGGCGCAGGCCTTGGCCTTCCCATCGTCAAGGGGTTGATGGAGCTGCATGGCGGTGACGTCACCATCCTCAGCACGGTGGGTGAAGGCACGGACGTGCAGGTGTCCTTCCCGGCCAAGCGCGTGCTGGCTGGCCCGCGCGGTGAAGTGATTGCGGCACCTGCTGTCCAATCCGAAAGCCAGCGCAAGCTCATTGCCATCACGGGCTAAGCCCGCTACCAGCGCCTTTGATGCAATATGATGTGATTATTCTGGGCGCCGGTGCTGCCGGCCTGATGGCAGCCATGGCCGCTGGTGCGCGCGGGCGGCGCGTGGCGCTGCTCGATCATAACGCGCAGGCCGGCGCCAAGATCCTGATCTCCGGCGGCGGGCGCTGCAATTTCACCAATATCCATACAAGCCCGAAAAACTTTCTCTCGGAAAATCCGCATTTCTGCACCTCAGCGCTCAGCCGCTACACGCCGCAGGATTTTCTGGCATTGCTGGCGCGTCACAACATTGCCTGGCATGAAAAAACCCTGGGCCAATTGTTCTGCGATGGATCGGCCAGGCAGATCGTTGCCATGCTGCTTACGGAATGCGCTGCGGTTAATGTCGAAATCATCCTCTCCGCCAAGATCACGGATGTGCGCAAGGCGGATCAGTTTTCGGTCACCACGGAAAATTCGGTCTATCAAGCGCCGGCCCTTGTGCTCGCCACGGGCGGTCCCTCAATTCCCAAGATGGGCGCCACAGGCTTTGCCTATGACGTGGCCAAGAAGTTCGGGCTGGGTGTTGTCAAGCCACGCGCAGGCCTGGTGCCGTTGCGGGCGAAGCCCGATGACGTTACCTTCTACTCAAGCCTCGCTGGCGTGTCGCTCAGGGCTCAAGTCACTTGTAACAAAGCGCAGTTCATCGAGAACATCCTGTTCACGCATCTCGGACTTTCCGGTCCTGCCATCCTGCAAATCTCTTCCTATTGGCGCGAAGGTGACAGCATCAAGCTTGATCTTGTGCCGGGCCTTGACGCCCTGGCGGAACTCCGCCAGCGCAAGCATTTGCGACCCAAAGCTGCGCTCACAACGATATTAGCCGAACTGGTGCCGCAGCGCCTGGCGCAGTCAATGGTATCTGATGATGTTACAAAGCTTGCTCACCTTCTCAAGAATTTTATGTTCACGCCATCCTCCAGCGAAGGCTTCGCCAAGGCCGAAGTCACCGCAGGTGGCGTTGATACTGCTGGACTTTCCTCCAAAACCATGGAGGCCAAAAATGTACCCGGCCTCTATGTAATAGGCGAAGCTGTCGATGTCACAGGCTGGCTCGGCGGTTATAATTTCCAATGGGCCTGGGCCAGCGGCTGGTGTGCGGGCCACATTGCCGGATTGTAACAGGGCGTGACCAGTTCGTTACTGACGTGAGCGCCAATAAGTTGTATGCACGAAGAAGAATCAGTCACGTCACCGGGGAATAGAAGACTTGGATATCTTGAACGAAACGCAATTTTCGGCGGAACTCCGGCAGCAGGCCCGCAAACTCACCGCATACTGTAACCGCTACCGTGACGCCAACACCCGCAGCGCTACAATCCAGCTCATCAACACGGCCGTGCCGTTTTTTGTCACGCTCGCCCTCATGTTCTGGGCCGCGCAATATTCGGTGTGGCTCACCCTGCCCCTGGCCATTCCGGCGGGAGCGCTGGTCATTCGCTTCTTCGGCCTGCAACATGATTGCGGCCACAATTCGCTGTTTCCGGACCGCCGCGTCAATGAAGCCGTGGGCCGGGTCATCAGTGTGCTGACGTTTACGCCTTATGACCATTGGCGAAGGTCGCATGCCCTGCATCACCAGCTTTCGGGCAATCTCGACAAGCGGGGCTTTGGCGATATCGAAACCATGACGGTGAAGGAATATGAGGCAAAGACCTTCTGGGGCCGCTTGCGCTACCGTCTCTACCGCCATCCGATGGTGATCCTGATCATTGGCCCGCCGCTGTTCTTCCTCGTGTTGCAGCGCTTGGCCATGGGATCGAACATGCCGATGCGCGACAGCCTGCGCGGCATCCTTGCCCATGATGCCATGCTGCTTCTCATCTATGGCACAGTCACCTGGTTTGCCGGATGGCAGGCCACCTTGCTCGTGCTGCTGCCCATCTATCTCATTGCCACATGGATCGGCGGCTGGCTGTTTTTCGTGCAGCACCAGTTTGAAGAGGCCCATTGGGAAGGCGCTGACGAGTGGGACATGAAAATCGCCGCCCTAAAAGGCAGCTCATACTTGAAAATGCCAGGCTTCATGAACTGGTTTTCCTGCAACATCGGCATCCATCATATTCACCACCTGTGCAGCAAGATCCCCAACTACCGCCTGCGCGAATGCCTTGATGGCAGCAAAGAACTGCAAACCATGTCACCGCATCTCACGCTGTGGCAGGGCATCGCTTGCGCCAGGCTCTCCCTCTGGGACGAAACCTCCCGCCGCCTGATTTCATTTGGCGAATACGCCAGACAGCGCA
>JANLYV010000130.1:0-9786 GCA_031365825.1 Rubrivivax sp.
CACCGCGCCTCGCAGCGACAAGCGTTTGGTCTGGCCCTCGGCCTGCTGCGCTTCCACGCGCGTCGGGTCCAGCGTGGCCAAATCTGCGCCCTTGGCCACCTGCTGGCCTTCGCGCACCATCAGCTCGCGCAGGATGCCGCCTTCCAGGCTGGCGATGAGCTGGTCCTTGCCGTCGGGCACGACGCGCGACTCGGCCTTGGCGATGACGTCGACCTGCGCCACCGAGGCCCAGGCAATGGCGCAACCCACCATCAGCAGCATCAGGTAGATGGCCCAGGTGGCGCCCGGCGCAGCTTCCATCACCTGCGCCGCGCGCAGCGGGTCGAGATAGGCCACATCACCGGCGCGCAGCGCGGTGTTGGCTGCTTGCTTTCGCAGGCCGAGCATCACAGCGCCGCCTCGCGTTCCATCGGTTGCGCCGAGGGGTGCAGGTGCACGTTGGTCGCTGTGTTTGACGCTTGCGGCGCCGCATTCGGGCGGCCCGACAAGGCGGCGAGCACCTGCTCTTTGGGCCCGTCGAGCACGACGCGCCCACCATCGACCACGACCACGCGATTGACGAGTTCCAGCACCGCCGGCCTGTGGGTCACCATCAACAGCGTGCAGTGGCCCGTGGCTTCTTTCAGCTGGCGCAGGAAGGCGACTTCGGACTGGGCGTCCATCGAACTCGTGGGCTCGTCCATCAAGAGAATCTGCGGTCGCGTGACCATGCAGCGCGTCAACGCCACGAGCTGGCGTTGGCCGCCCGACAGCAGTGCGCCGGCCTCGCCCACCGGCAGCTCCCAGCCCATCGGGTGGCTCGCGGCGACGCGGTCCAGGCCGGTCAGCACGGCGGCTTCGACCAGGCGCGCCGGGTCGGCGGCGGCGCGGTCGAGCAGCACGTTGTCGCGCAGCGTGCCGTGGAAGAGGCGCGGGTCCTGGCCGACGTAGCCGACGCGGGCGCGGAAGTCCGCCGGGTCGATCTGGCGCAGGTCGATGCCGTCGACTTCGACCTGGCCGGCCGTGGGCTGGTACAGGTTGGCTAACAAGCGAAGTACCGTGCTCTTGCCCGAGCCGATGCGGCCGAGGATGGCCACGCGCTCACCCGGCTCGAAACGCAACGTCACGCCCTTCAACACCTTGGGCGGCTCTTCGCCGGCGTGGCTGGGGTAATTGAAGCCGACATCCACCAGCGCGATGCGGCCGCTGAGTTCGGAGCGCGGCACATAGCTGCGGCCGAGCTCGCGTTCCACCGGCTGCTGCATCACGCGGTCGAGCGCGCGCATCGCCGCGCGTGCGCCCTGGTAGCGCGTGGCGAGCTGCACGACGCTGGACAGCGGCGCCACGGCGCGGCCGGCGAACATCACCGCGCCTATGAGTGCGCCACCGGTGATGATCTTGTCGTCGATGAGGTACACGCCCCAGACCAGCATCACCAGCGTCACGAGTTGCTGCGCCACAGCCGAGATGTTCTGCGTCCAGGCGGTGATGCGGCGCGAGCGCAGCAGCGACTCGGCTGCCGCCGCGGTGCTCTCTTCGTACTGGCGCAGGAAGCGGCCTTGCGCACCCGCGGCCTTCAGGTCTTCGATGCCGTCCACGGCTTCGACGAGCACGCCGTGCAAGTCGGCCTGCTGTTGCAGGTTGCTCATCATCGCGCGGCGCAAGCGGCCCTGGATCGCGGCCGAGAGCATCACCAAGAGCGGAATGGCCAGCACCAGCACCCAGCCCAGCGGGCCGCCGATGACGAAGGTCATGGCCACGAAGAGCACGATGAAGGGCAGGTCGGACAAGGCCGAGAGCGAAGCCGAGGCGAAGAACTCGCGCACGACCTCGATCTGCCCGAGCGTGTGCGCGTAGGCGCCTGACGACGGCGGGCGGTGTTCCATGCGCACCGCCAGCGTCTGGCGAAAAAGCATCGCGCCGACGAGCATGTCGGCCTTGCGCCCGGCCGTGTCGATGAGGTGTGCGCGCAGCTGCCGCGCGATGAGATCGAAGGCCAGCGCCAGCAGGGCCGCCGAGCCCAGCGCCCACAAGGTGACGAAAGCCTGGTGCGGGATGACCTTGTCGAACACGACCGAGGTGACGAGGCCGCTCACCAGCATCAAGAGGTTGGACAACAGCGCCGCGAGCAGCGCCGCGCGGTAGTAAGGCACGAAGCGGCCGAGCGTGCCCCACAGCCAGTGTTGGGCCGGGTCGCGCAAGAGCGCCGCGTCTTCGCTGTTGCCGGACGTGGTTTGAAGCTGCGGCGTGGCCACCAAAGCGATGCCGGTGTATTCGCCCACGACCTCGCTTTCGCTGGCCACCAGCGCGTGGTGCTCGCGCCCGGGCATGACGATGTCGTAGCGCGTCGCCGCGCCGGCGCCGTCCTTGCGCGCCACGACGATGCAGGCGTCACCACCTTGCAGCAGCAGCACCGCCGGCAGCAACAGCGCGTTCAATTCGGCTAGGGGCCGCTGCACCAGCGCGGCGTTGAAGCCGGCTTCGCGCAGCGCGCGCACGGCCTGGTCAGGCCCGATGCGCTGCGACACCGCCAGCCCCGACAGCAGCGACTCCGCCGTGCGCTCGCGGCCATGGTGGCGCGTCAGCCACGACAGCGCGTGCGCCAGCGCGTCGTTATCGATGTCCCAGGCGGCGGCCTGAGGCGGTGCGCCGCCGCGAGGGTCGATGTCGGGGCTATGGGCCACGTGTTTTCAGGCCTTGGCGCCGCGCGCGGCCAGCGCCAGCCGCTCGAACTCGGCTTCGATATCGTGCACGATCTGCGGCATGTCGAAGAGCGGCGAGCTGCGGCCATGCTCAGCGAGATAACGCTTGTACGAAGCCACACGCGCCGGGTGGTGGCCGAGGTCGATGGCCAGCTTCTCATAGGCGGCCAGCGTTTCGGTGATGAGGTCGGGCAGGCCGACCGCCGTCAACAAACTGCCGGCCATGCGCGAGATGTAGCTGCGGCCGGCGAGGGTAAGGATGGGCGTGCCCATCCACAGCGCGTCGCTGGCGGTGGTGCCGGCGTTGTACGGGAAGGTGTCGAGCATCACGTCGGCCAGGCGGAATCGCGCCAGGTACTCGGCTGGCGAGACGCGGCCGGCGAAGATCAGCCGCTCACGTTGCACGTTAGACGCATCCGCCGCGCGCAGCAGGTTCTCGCGCGCCGCCGGGTTATCGGCCAGCAGCCACAGCACTGCATTCGGCACGGCCTTCAAGATGCGCAGCCAGGCGCTGAACATCTCATCGGTGAACTTGAAGGTGTTGTTGAACGAGCAGTAGACGAAGGCGTCTTCGGGCAGGCCGTGGGCAGCGCGCGTGGGCGTGGCCGCCACTTCGCGCCGGCGATCGCTCACCTGGTAGACATGCGGCAGGTAGATCGGTTTTTCGGTGCAGTAAGGCAGGTAGTCCGGCGGCATGACGAAGCGGTCGGCAATGATCCAGTCGACGCCGGGCAGCGCCGACGTGCCCGGCAGCCCGAGGTAGCTCACCTGCACCGGCGCCGGCCGTTGGCTGAGGATGCCCGGGCGCGCACCGCTGGTCAGCGCCTGCAAATCCACCAGCACATCGATGCCGGCCTGCGCGATCAGCTTGGCCGCAGTGGCGTCGTCGACGCCGCCCAGCCGCACGATCTGATCGAAGGCCGCGCGCAGCCGCTTGCGCTGCGGCATCTCGGACTCGGGCGTCCAGCAAAACGCCTGCACTTCGAAGCGCTTGCGGTCGTGTAGCTCGATCAGCTCGGGGATCAACAGGCCCACCGCGTGGTGGTGCAAATCGCCCGAGAGGTAGCCGATCTTGATGCGCCCCGTGCGCGGCGGCATCTGCGTGTGCAAGGCGACAGTCGCGGCCTTGGGTGCGCGCTCGTAGGCGAAGCGCATGGCCGCGAGCAGCTGCATGGCCGGGTCGTCGGTGACGCTCATCATCGCCAGCGCCGAGGTGCCCACCAGTTGCTGGTTCAGCGTGACCTCGCCCATGGGCTCGTACAGCGGCCAGATGCACTGCTTCTGGCGCACGTGCACGAGGTGCTGGATGACGTCCATCTGCGTCGGCTTCAGGGCGAGGCTGCGCTGCATCAGCGCCAACGCTTCGGGCAGGCGCTTCAAACTCTCCAGCAGCCGCGCGCTGTTGTTCAAGGCGTGCAGGTGCAGGTCGAAGTTGGCCGACGATGGCGGGTCGGTGCGCGTTATGGCCAGCGCCCAATTCGACAGCGCACGTTCCTTGTCGCCGCGGCGCTCAAACAGATGGCCCAGGTTGAGCAGCGCCGGCGGAAACTCGGGTGCCAGTGTCAGCGCCAGCTGGTAGGCACCTTCGGCCTCGTCGTCGCGGTTGAGCGACGAAAGCAGCGTGCCCCAGTTGAAGCAGGCCACCTGTTTCAGCGGCACCTCGGTGTGCTGAATCCACACGTCGTACAGCTGCGCCGCCGCTTCGGCCTGGCCGCCGTGTTGCAGCTGCGTCGCACGCTCCATCACGTCGGCGAGCGAGAGTGTGCCGGCGCGCGCGTCGCGCAGCAGCGCGGACGCAGGCAACTCGTCAGCCGGTGGTGCTTGGCGCACGGCGTTCATGGGGCTCCTTGGTGGACGGATGGCAGAGCTATGGCTAAGCGTCGATGCTAGGCAGCGCCCCCGTGACCCACGCCGACAATAGGGGGCCATCCACCCGTCAATTCGAACCACGATGTCGTCCACGATGAAGTCTCACTTCCAGCTCGACCCGGCCATCGTCTTCCTCAACCACGGCTCGTACGGCGCCTGCCCGGCCGAGGTGTTCAGCGTCTTCCAGGGCTGGCAGCTTGAAATGGAGCGCAACCCGGTGGCTTTTCTCGGCCGCCACTCGGCCGCACTGTTGCGAACATCGCGCGAACATCTGGCGGCCTACCTTGGCGCCCAGACCGACGACCTGGTCTACGTGCCCAATGCCACCACCGGCGTGAACATCGTCGCGCGTTCGCTCGACCTGCAAGCCGGCGACGAGGTGCTGAGCATCGACCTCGAATACGGCGCCTGCATCGCCACCTGGCAGCGCGTGTGCGAACAGCGCGGCGCGACGCTGCGGCTGGTGACCATTCCGCTTCCGCTGGACGCCGCGAGCTTTGTCGACCGGGTGATGGAAGCCGCCACACCGCGCACCCGGCTCATCTTCGTCAGCCACATCACCTCGACCACGGCATTGGTGCTGCCCATCAACGGCCTGATCGCGCAGGCGCGTGCACGCGGCATCCTCACGCTGATCGACGGCGCCCACGCGCCGAGCCAGATCGACCTGAAGCTCGACGCGCTGGGCGCCGACTTCTACACCGGCAACTGCCACAAGTGGCTGAGCGCTCCCAAGAGCGCGGCCTTCCTGCATGCACGGCCAGAACACCACGCCATGCTGCATTCGACGGTGACCAGCTGGGGCTACCTCGCCGGCGCGGGCGGCCACACCGGCTTCGATGCCTACACCGGCAAGACAGTGTTTGAGCGGCGCATGCAATGGCAAGGCACGCGCGACATCGCCGCGTTCCTGAGCGTGCCGGCGGCGATAGCCTTCCAGGCACGCCACGACTGGCCCACCCATCGCGCGGATTGCCATGCGATGGCCATGGCGCTGATGCACCGCGTCGCCTCGCGCTACGGCCTGGCGCCCATTGCCCGAGACGAAGACTTCGCGCAGATGGCACCCTGCCCTGTGCCGCACCTCGACAACCCGGCCGACGCGGCAGCCCTACGCGCGGCGCTGTTCGACGAGCACCACATCGAAGTGCCGGTGACGCAGCACGCCGGCCGCAGCTTCGTGCGCGTGGCCGTGCAGGCCTACAACACCGAGCAGGACCTGCAGGCCTTCGAAGCCGCGCTGCACCAGCTCATCCCGGCGCGTTGATGGACCGGGTCGACGCCGTGGTCATCGGCGCCGGCGTGGTCGGCCTGGCCGTCGCGCGCGCGCTGGCGCAGGCCGGGCGCGAGGTCATCGTGCTGGAAGCGCTAACGCTCATCGGAAGTGGCGTCTCATCACGCAACAGCGAGGTGATCCACGCCGGCATCTACTACCCGCAGGGCAGCCTGAAGGCGCGGCTGTGCGTGCGCGGGCGTGATCTGCTCTACGCCTTCTGCGCCACGCATGGCGTCGAACAGCGGCGCTGCGGCAAGCTGGTGGTGGCGACCACGCCGGCCGACACGCCCAAGCTCGACGCCATACGCCAGCATGCCGCCGCCAACGGCGTGGCGTTGCAGACGCTGACGCGCACGCAGGCCTTGGCACTAGAGCCCGAACTCGACTGCGCCGCAGCGCTGCTGTCGCCCGAAAGTGGCATCGTCGACAGCCATGGCCTGATGACTGCGCTGCTGGGCGATGCCGAAGGCGCGGGTGCCGCGCTGGCGCTGCAAAGCCCGTTCACGGGTGCGCACCGGGAGGGTGACGGCGCGAGGGCTGGTTGGGTGCTGCTAAGCGGCAACACCGAGCCCTTCGAGATGCGCACCGACTGGCTCATCAACTGCGCCGGTCTCGACGCCCAGGCCGTGGCGGCACGCATGGTGGGTTTCCCGGCCAGCGCGATACCGACACGCCACCTGGCCAAAGGCCACTACTTCTCGCTCGGCCGCCGCGCTCCGTTCTCACGGCTGATCTACCCCACACCCGTCGACGGTGGCCTGGGCGTGCACCTCACGCTCGACCTCGCCGGCCAGGCTCGCTTCGGCCCCGACGTGTTGTGGCTGCCGGACATGCCGGCTGACGCGCCGCTCGACTACACCGTCGAGCCATCGCGCATGGCCGGCTTCGAAGCCGACATCCGCCGCTACTGGCCGGGCCTGCCCGCAGGCGTGCTAACGCCCGACTACAGCGGCATCCGGCCCAAGCTGAGCGGCTCGGGCGAGCCCGCCGCAGACTTCCGCATCGATGGCCCGCAGCAGCATGGCTGTGCCGGTGTGGTGCAGCTCTTCGGCATTGAATCACCGGGGCTGACGGCATCGCTGGCCATTGCGGAAATGGTGTGCACGATGGTCACGCACCCAGTGGTGTAATCACCGCGGCGAGGCACGACCATGAACAGCATCTCCCCCATCGAGATCCTCACCTGGGCCCTGCCCATCGTGCTGCTCGTCTCGCTCATCGAAGCGCTGGTGCTGTCGTGGAAACAGCCGGGCAGCTACGACTGGAAGGCGGCCGGCATCTCGGTGCTGGACCAGGCGCTGCGCCGCGTCGTCGCATTGCTCCCACTTTCCATCGCCGCGCCGATCTTCGGCTGGGCTTGGGACCATAGGCTGATGGACATCACGCTGTCCGACCCGGCGATGGTCGCCCTGCTCTTCCTCGGCCAGGAGCTCTGCTACTACGCCTACCACCGTGCCGCCCACCGCGTGCGCTGGTTCTGGGCCACGCACTCGGTGCACCACTCGCCGAACCAGCTGAACCTGTCGGCCGCTTACCGGCTCGGGCTCACCGGCCGACTCACCGGCACCACGGTCTTCTTCACGCCGCTGGTGTGGCTCGGGTTCCCACCCAAGGTCGTGATCGCCACACTGGCCATCAACCTGCTGTATCAGTTCTGGATCCACGCCACCTGGATACCGAAGCTGGGCTGGCTCGAGTACGTGCTCAACACACCCTCGGCGCACCGCGTGCACCACGCGCGCAACCTCGAGTACCTGGACGCCAACTACGGCGGCGTGCTGATCGTCTTCGACCGCCTCTTCGGCACCTACCGCGCCGAGCGCGACGAGGTGCCCTGTGTCTACGGGCTGGTGAATCCGGTGACCAGCTACAACCCGCTGATGATCGAATTCGGGCCGTGGATGGCGCTGTTCAAGGACATCGGAGGTGCCCGCAACGTCGGTGAAGCGCTTGGCTACCTGTGGCGCCCACCGGGCTGGCGGCCCGACGCGCGCATCGACACCACCGAAGCCATGCGTGAGCGCGCCCGGCTCGCAGGCGCCGACTGAGCATGCTCACGCTGCTGGGGCGCGACAGCTCAATCAACGTGCGCAAGGTGTTGTGGACCTGCGCCGAGATCGGCCTGCCCGTCACACTCGAACTCTGGGGTGCGGGTGTGCGCTCGACACAGGATGCGGACTTCCTAACTCTCAACCCGAACGGCCTGGTGCCGGTGCTGCGCGACGGCGACTTCGTGCTTTGGGAATCGAACACCATCTGCCGCTACCTCGCCAGCGCGCATGGCCGCGACGACCTGCTGCCGCAGGCACCGCAAGCGCGAGCGCGGGTCGAGCAGTGGATGGACTGGATGGCAGGCGAGCTCAACAACGCCTGGCGCTACGCCTTCATGTCGCTCGTGCGCACGAGTGCGGCGCACACCGACGCGGCCGCCGTGCAGGCCAGCATCGTCAACTGGAACCGGCACATGACGCTGCTCGACGCACAGCTCCACGCACAACAACTTGCCGGTAACGGCTTCGTCGCCGGCGTGCAGTTGACGCTGGCCGATGTGGTGCTGGGCCTGGCCACGCACCGCTGGTTCAGCACGCCGATGCCGCGGCCGGCGTTGCCGGCGGTGTCAGCGTATTACGAACGTTTGTCGCTGCGGCCGGCCTTCCTCGCGCATGGGCGCAACGGTGTGCCCTGACAAGGTTGGTGCGCCGACCGGCCTACACCCGCTCAAGCACCAGCGCGATGCCCTGGCCCACGCCTATGCACATCGTGCACAGCGCGTAGCGGCCGCCGGCCGCGTGCAGCTGGTTGACGGCCGTGGCCGCCAGCCGCGCGCCGCTGGCGCCCAGCGGGTGGCCCAGCGCGATGGCACCGCCGTTGGGGTTGACGCGCGGGTCGTCGTCCTGCAGGCCCAGGTCGCGAAGCACCGCCAGGCCTTGCGCGGCAAAGGCTTCGTTGAGCTCGATCACATCCATCTGCGCCAGCGCCAGGCCGGTGAGTTCGAGCACCTTGCGCGTCGCCGGCGCCGGGCCCATGCCCATGACGCGCGGCGCGACACCGGCCGTGGCCATGCCGACGATGCGCGCGCGCGGTGTCAGGCCATGGCGTGTGGCCGCGGCTTCGCTGGCGATGATGAGCGCGCAGGCGCCATCGTTCACGCCGCTGGCGTTGCCGGCCGTGACGCTGCCTTCGGGTGTGACGATGCCCTTGAGCCTGGCCAGCGCCTCCAGGCTGGTGGCACGCGGATGCTCGTCCTTGTCGACGACGATGGCCTCGCCCTTCTTCTGCGGCAGCGTCACGGCGCAGATCTCGGCGTCGAAGAAGCCACGCTGCTGCGCGGCCACGGCCTTCAACTGCGACGCCATCGCCATGCGGTCTTGCGCTTCGCGTTCGATACGGTATTGCGTGGCCACGTTTTCCGCCGTCTCGGGCATGGCGTCGATGCCGTACTGCGCCTTCATCAGCTTGTTCACGAAACGCCAGCCGATGGTGGTGTCGAAGACGGCATTCGTTCGCGCGAACGCCGTCTCGGCCTTGGGCATGACGAAGGGTGCACGGCTCATGCTTTCCACACCACCCGCGATCATCAATCGCGCTTCGCCGGCCTTGATGGCACGCGCCGCCGTGCCCACGGCGTCCAGGCCCGAGCCGCACAGGCGGTTGACGGTCGCGCCCGGCACTTCGATAGCCAGCCCGGCCAGCAGCGCGGCCATGCGCGCGACATTGCGGTTGTCTTCGCCGGCCTGGTTGGCGCAGCCGTAGATGACATCGTCGACCGCAGCCCAGTCCAGGCCGGGGTGGCGCGCCATCAGCGCCTTGATCGGCAATGCACCGAGGTCGTGGGGGGGCGCCGGCGCCCTCGGGGCGATCCCGAGCCGGGCTGTGATGGCGCGCCACCCCAACCACGACAGGGCGGCGCTCGACGACGAGATCTACCGCTGCGCCAACCACGCCGGCGAAGACAACCGA
>JANLYV010000137.1:0-4954 GCA_031365825.1 Rubrivivax sp.
CAGGGGCTCGCGCATCTTGTACATGTCCAGGCCCAGCACCCCGGCTGCGAGCTTGGCGCGCTTCTCGGCTTCGAGCGCCTCGCGTGCCGCGGCAGCGTCGGCAATCTTCTGTGCTAACGCCGCAGGCACCACCACAATGCCGTCGTCGTCGGCCACGATCACGTCACCGGCATGCACCAGCGCGCCGGCGCAGACCACGGGGATGTTGACCGAGCCCAGCGTCGACTTGATCGTGCCCTTGGCGCTGATCGCCTTGCTCCATACCGGGAAGCCCATGGCGATGAGGTCCTTGATGTCGCGCGCGCCGGCGTCGATGACCAGACCTTTGGCGCCACGCGCGCGAAAGCTCGTCGCCAGCAGGTCACCGAAGTAGCCATCCGTGCAGTCGGCCGTCACAGCCGCAACCACGACATCACCTTCGCGGATCTGCTCGGCCACGACGTGCATCATCCAGTTGTCGCCCGGGTGCAGCAGCACCGTGACAGCGGTGCCAGCGATGTGTGCGCCGGCGTAGATCGGCCGCATGTAGGGTTTCATCAGGCCGACGCGGCCCATCGCTTCGTGCACCGTGGCCGAGCCGAAAGCCGCGAGTTGATCGACGGCCGCGCGCTCGGCGCGATGGACCTTGGTTCTGACAACACCGAGTTCTTGCATGGTCACAGTCCTTTGGCTTTGAGCGCAGCGTCCAGCCGCGGGTAGACACGGCGCGCGTTGCCTTCATAGACGAGGTGCCGCTCATGCGCGGACAACTGCGTCGAGGCCTCGATGTAGCGCTTGGTGTCGTCGTAATAAAAACCGGTCTCGGGGTCGATGCCGCGCACCGCGCCGATCATCTCGCTGGCGAAAAGAATGTTCCCCACCGGGATGACCTTGGTCAACAGGTCGATGCCGGGCTGGTGGTAGACGCAGGTGTCGAAGAAGATGTTCTTCAGCAGGTGCTCTTGCAAGAGCGGTTTCTTCAGCTCTTGCGCCAGGCCGCGAAAACGCCCCCAGTGGTAAGGCACCGCGCCGCCGCCGTGCGGGATGATGAAGCGCAGCGTCGGGAAGTCCTTGAACAGATCGGATGTCAGGCACTGCATGAAGGCCGTCGTGTCGGCGTTGAGGTAGTGCGCGCCGGTGGTGTGGAAGCAGGCGTTGCACGAGGTGCTGACGTGCACCATCGCCGGAATGTCGTACTCGACCATCTTCTCGTAGATGGGGTACCAGTGGCGGTCAGACAGCGGCGGGCTGGTCCAGTGGCCGCCTGACGGGTCGGGGTTGAGGTTGATCGCGACGTTGCCGAACTGCTCGACGCATCTCACCAGCTCGGGGATGCAGCTGGCGGGGTCGACGCCGGGGCTTTGCGGAAGCATGGCCGCCGGCACGAATCGATCGGGGAATAGCTGCGCCACGCGGTGACAGAGCTCGTTGCAGATCGCCGCCCAGGTGCTGCTGACTTCGAAGTCGCCGATGTGATGCGCCATGAAACTGGCACGCGGGCTGAAGAGGGTGAGGTCACTGCCACGCGCGTTCATCAGGCGCAGCTGGTTGCTTTCGATGGACTCGCGCAACTCGTCGTCGCTGATCTTCAGGTCGGCGACGCGCGGCTTCTGGCTGGCGTCCTTGATGCCGGCGATTTGCGCGTTGCGCCAGGTTTCCAGCGCCTTGGGCGCCGTGGTGTAGTGGCCGTGGCAATCGATGATCACAACAATGCTCCTGGTGATGCGCAATGGGTGGCGGGTGCGTTTGAGATGGCGTTCATGCGGCTGTCATGCCGTGGCGCCGCTTCGTTTCGGCGGTGGCGGGTGATCTCATGAAGGCCAGCAGTTTGCGCGCGGCTTCGGGCTGCGTTGAGCTTCGGCACAACGCGGCGGAAAAGGTGGTGGTGATCTGCACCGCAGGCGGCATCGAGCCGAGCAAGGTGATGCCTTCTAGGTGCATCAGCTCGCTTAGTTGCTGGAAGCCGAGCTCGACCTCACCGCGGGCCACCAGGGCGCCCACGGGCACACCGGCGGGCGCTAGCACCAGGCGTGCCTGCAGCGCCTCGGTGATGCCCCAGCGCGCGAACAGCGCAGTCAGCGCGACGCCGCTGGGCCCGGTGGAGTAGCCGACGGTGTGCGCGGCCAGTACAGCCTGGCGCAAGGCCTCCTCGCTGCCGATGTCGGGACGCGACGCGCCGGCGCGCACGGCCACGGCCACATCCGAATGCACCAGCGGCGTGACGCTGTCGGCCAAGGCCTGGCCCGAGGCCGCCAGCCTGGCCACGGCGTCGGCAGCGAGTACGAGCAGGTCGAACACTTCGCCGGCGAGCACGCGCCGGGCAGCGTCGACGCCGCCCACGGCTTCGAACTGCACCGTGCCACCGTGTTGCAGCTGGAAGTCGCGCGCCAACTCGGCCAGCAGCGCGCGCGTGGCCATCGACGAAATTCCGGTGAGCGGTGGATGCATCGCTTGATTTTTGGACAACCGCGACCCTTCATCAATGCGATTTCTCGACTAGCTGTTAGAACAAAGCGGCATGACAATGCCGGCGTGGACCTGAAACAGATCGAGTACTTCGTGCAGGTGGCCGAGCTCGGCAGCTTCACGCGCGCGGCCAGCGTGCTGCGCATCGCGCAGCCGGCGCTGTCGCGCCAGGTGCGCACGCTCGAAGTCGAGCTGCGCCAGAACCTGCTGGATCGCAACGGCCGCGGCGTGACGCTCACCGACGCCGGGCAACGCTTGCTGGCGCACGGCCGCGGCATCCTGCAACAGGTGCAGCGCGCCAAGCTCGACCTGGAAGAGCAGCGCGGTGCGCCGGTGGGCCGCCTTGCGCTGGGCGTGCCGCCGAGCGTGGGCCGCATGCTCACCGCGCCGCTGGTGCACGGCTTTCGCAAGCAGTTTCCCAGGGCCAGCCTGACGATGGTGGAAGGCCTGTCGACTTACGTGCTGGAGTGGCTGGCGCAAGGCCGCATCGACTGCGCCGTGGTCTACAACGCCGCGCCATCACCGGCGCTGAACCTGACGCCGGTGCTCGATGAGCGGCTGTTCCTCTTGGGTGCAACGGACAAGACCAAGGGCAAGGCGCGTGTGCTGTCGGCCAGCCTGCGCGACGTCGCCGCGCGCGAGCTTGTCATCCCGAGTCGCCCGCATGCCATCCGCATGCTGCTGGAAACGCAGCTTGCCGCGGCCGGCTTGAAGCCGCGCATTGGTCTCGAGATCGAAAGCGTGCCGGCGATCCTTGACCTGGTCGAGCACGGCGAGTTGCACGCGGTGTTGACGCGCAGTGCCTTGCGCGGGCGCGAGAAGGCCTTCGTGGCGCGGCCGATCCACATCGCGCCGGGCCGGCCGCTGAACACCACGCTGTGGCTGGCGACTTCGGCACAGCGCCCGCGCGGCCCGCTGCTGGAGCAGGGTGCGGCGCTGGTGCAGCAGATGCTGCTGAGCCTGTGGAAGGCTTGAACCTTACTTCGGCGCCAGGCGGATCGCACCGTCGAGGCGGATGACTTCACCATTGAGCATTTCGTTGGTGATGATCTGGTGGACGAGCTTGGCGTAGTCGGCCGGTGTGCCCAGGCGGCTGGGGAAGGGCACGCCCGCGGCCAATGCGTCCTGCAGTTCCTTGGGCATGCCAAAGAGCATGGGCGTGCCGAAGATGCCCGGCGCGATGGTCATGTTGCGGATGCCGCTGCGCGCCAGGTCGCGCGCGATCGGCAGCGTCATGCCGACGATGCCGCCCTTGGAAGCCGAGTACGCGGCCTGGCCGATCTGCCCGTCGTACGCGGCCACGCTGGCGGTGGAGATGAGCACGCCGCGCTCGCCTGTGGCCTCGGGTTGATTCCTCGCCATCGCCTCGGCGGCGAGGCGGATCATGTTGAAGCTGCCGATCAGGTTGACCGTTATTGTCTTGCTGAACAAGGACAGCGCATGCGGCGCGTCCTTGCCGACGGTGCGCGCCGCGGTGGCGATGCCGGCGCAATTCACCAGCCCCATCAGCTTGCCCATCGCCGTGGCGGCGGCGACGGCGGCCTGGCCATCGGCTTCCTGGCTCACATCGCACTTGACGAAACACCCACCCAGCTCCTTGGCCACGGCCTCGCCACGATCGGCCTGCAGATCGGCAATCACGACCTTGCCGCCATGGCTGCTAAGCATGCGCGCCGTGCCCTCACCCAGGCCCGAAGCGCCGCCGGTGACGATGAATACCTTGCCTGCGATGTCCATGGGGTGTTCCTTTGAGTGTCAAGCCAGCGCGGCCATGGCGCGTGCGGCAATCTCGTCGACGCTGCCCACGCCGCTGATACGCACACAACGCGGCGCCTGTGTGTCGCCGGTGGCGGCCCAGGCCGAGTAGTAGTCGACCAGTGGCCGCGTCTGGCTTTGGTAAACGTCGAGGCGCTTGCGCACGGTGGCTTCCTTGTCGTCTTCGCGCTGGATCAGCGGCTCACCGGTGACGTCGTCCTTGCCGTCCACCTTGGGCGGGTTGAAGCGGACGTGGTAGCTGCGGCCCGAGGCCGTGTGCACACGGCGGCCGCTCATGCGCTCGATGATGGAGCTGTCGGGCACGTCGATCTCGAGCACCACGTCGAGCTTCACGCCGGCGGCCTTCATGGCGTCGGCCTGCGGGATGGTGCGCGGGAAACCGTCGAAGAGAAAGCCGTTGGCGCAGTCGGGCATCGTTATGCGCTCTTTCACCAGCCCGATGATGATGTCGTCGCTGACCAGCCCGCCCGCGTCCATCACCTTCTTCGCCGCCACGCCCATGGCCGTGCCCGCCTTGACCGCCGCGCGCAACATGTCGCCGGTGGAGATTTGCGGGATGCCGTACTTCTGGCATATGAACGTGGCTTGCGTGCCTTTGCCAGCACCGGGCGCACCCAGAAGAATCAGTCTCATGTCAGTCCTCGAAACGCTTGTGTTTGTGTGGCGCCGCGGCGCGCGCAATACGGTGCCCGACTGCGCCAACGGCTTTCTCTTCGACGGTTTCCCGCGCACC
>JANLYV010000187.1:0-4724 GCA_031365825.1 Rubrivivax sp.
GCCGTCTGACGATTAACTGCGTGTGAAAAAGGCCAGCCTGCCAGGCTGGCCTTTTTTTGTGCATGCGCCGTGAGCGCGCCTGCCAGAAGGCTGCGCGTCCCCCGCTGACGACGCAACAGGTGCGACCAAACGGCCCCCACCTAGAATCCCGGCATGCCCATCTCCCCGGTCCCCGAGCTTGTCGCCGAACTGGCAGCTGGCCGCATGGTGATCCTCGTCGATGAAGAGGATCGCGAGAATGAAGGTGACCTGGTGCTCGCGGCCGAACATGTCACGCCCGAGGCCATCAACTTCATGGCGCGCCACGCGCGCGGGTTGATATGCCTGACGCTGACACGGGAGCGCTGCGAGCAGCTTCACCTGCCGCCGATGACTTCCCGAAACGGCACAAAGCACGGCACCGCCTTCACTGTGTCTATCGAAGCGGCAAGCGGAGTGACCACTGGCATCTCGGCTGCAGATCGGGCATGTACGGTGCGCGCGGCCGTTGCCCGCGATGCGCGCGCGAGCGACCTTGTGCAACCCGGACATGTATTCCCGCTTCAGGCCCAGGATGGTGGCGTGTTGATGCGCGCCGGCCATACCGAAGCCGGGTGTGACCTTGCCGGTATGGCAGGCCTGTTACCCGCCGCCGTCATTTGCGAGGTGATGAAGGACGACGGCACGATGGCGCGGCTGCCCGACCTCGAAGTCTTCGCGCGCGAGCATGGCCTGAAGATAGGCACCATCGCCGACCTCATCGGCTACCGCAGCCGCAACGAAACATTGATCGAGCGCGCCGGTTCGCGCCGCATGCACACCGCGCAAGGCGACTTTGAGTGCACCGTGTTTCACGACCGAAGTGGTGGCCTGCACCTGGCCCTGATCCACGGCCAATGGACACCAGACCAGGATGTGTTGGTGCGTGTGCACGAGCCGTTCACGGCCATCGACTTGCTCGACACCCGTGCCGGCAGCCACTCCTGGCCATTGCCACGCTCGCTGGCGGCGCTGCGCGAGTCACGTGCCGGCGTGGCCGTGCTGCTGAACTGTAATGCCGACACGCAGAGCTGGCTATCGCAGTTGTTGCCCGATGACGCCACGCGCGCGCCCGCCACGCCGGCGCGCACGCAGATGGATCTGCGCACCTACGGCATCGGCGCGCAGATCCTGCGCGAACTCGGTGTGCGCCGCATGACGTTGCTGGGCAGCCCGCGCCGCATGCCCAGCATGGTGGGCTACGGCCTTGAAGTCACCGCCTTCGTGGCGCCTGCGGCCTGAAGGAAGACAGATGCAAGGTGCGGACAAGGAACTCACGGGCGAACTTGCCGGCGAAGGCCTGCGCGTAGCCATCGTGCGCGCGCGCTTCAATGCCGCCATCACGTCGATGATCGAACAGGCCTGTGTCGATGAACTGCTCAAGCTCAAGGTCGACGCCAGCGACATCACCCGTGTCAGCGTCCCCGGAGCGTTAGAAGTGCCCATCGCCTTGAAAGCCCTGGCCGACGCCGGTGATCACGACGCGCTCGTGGCCATCGGCTGCGTCATTCGCGGCGAGACCTACCACTTCGAGCTCGTGGCCAACGAAAGTGGCGCCGGCGTGATGCGCGTGGCGCTGGACCATCGCATGGCCATCGCCAACGCCATCCTCACCGTCGACACCGAGGCACAAGCATTGACGCGTGCGCGTGAAAAAGGTGAAGACGCGGCACGTGTTGCCGTCGAGCTGGCCAACCTGCTGGAAGACCTGTCGTGAAAGCCGCGTCCAAGTCGACCCGCCGCCGTGCCCGCGAACTCGCGCTGCAGGGCCTGTACGAGTGGCAGATCTCCAAGGCCGAGCCGAAGATCGTCGATGCCCACATGCGCGAACAGGAAGGCTTTGCGCGCTGCGACGCCGAGCACTTCGATGCGCTGCTGCACGGCTGCATTCGGGAAGTGGCCGTGCTCGACGCATTGATCGCGCGGCATACCGACCGCAGGGCGTCGATGCTGTCGCCGGTGGAACATGGCGTGCTGTTGATCGGCGCCTACGAGCTCACGCACTGCGTCGCCATCCCCTACCGCGTGGCCATCAACGAAGCGGTGGAGCTGGCCAAGAGCTTCGGCGGCACCGATGGCCACAAGTACGTGAATGGCGTGCTCGACAAGGTTGCGGCCGAGTTGCGGCCGGCCGAAGTGGCCGAACGCCGCGCGCGCCAAACCGCCGCAGCTTCGGTTGTCAGCGAAGCACCTGGCGACGAGACCGCCGCAGAATGAAGCTCGCCGGCAGGCTCGATCACATCGAGCCTTTCTATGTGATGGAGTGCGCCAAGGCGGCCGATGAAATCGCGCGCAGCCCTGCCTGCGACCCGGCGCAGGGCGGTGAGCCGATGATCTTCCTGAACATCGGCGAGCCCGATTTCACTGCCGCACCGCTGGTGCAGCAAGCCGCCATCGCCTGCCTGACGCGGGGCCAGACGCAGTACACCCATGCCACCGGTCTGCCGGCCTTGCGCCAGTGCATCTCGCGCTGGTATGACAGCCGCTTCGGCATCGATGTCTCGCCCGAACGCATCGTCGTCACCGCCGGCGCTTCGGCGGCTTTGCAGCTGGCCTGCCTGGCGCTGTTCGAGGACGGCGACGAGGTCTTGATGCCCGACCCGAGCTACCCCTGCAACCGGCACTTCGTGGCGGCCACGGGTGCCCGCGCGCGGCTGCTGCCCACCAGCGCGGCACAACGCTTCCAGCTCGATGCAGCCTCGGTGCGCGCGCACTGGGGTGTCAGCACACGTGGCGTGTTATTGGCCTCGCCGTCCAACCCAACCGGCACGTCGATCAGCAGCGCAGAGATGGCCGGCATCGTCGCCGCCGTGCGTGAACGCGGCGGCGTCACGCTGGTCGACGAGATCTACCTCGGTTTGAGCTACGACGAAGCCTTCAGCCACAGCGCGCTGGCTTTGGGCAGCGGTTTTGGCGACGACGTGATCTCGATCAACAGCTTCTCCAAGTACTTCAGCATGACCGGCTGGCGCCTGGGTTGGCTGGTGCTGCCGCCGGAGCTCGTGGCGCCGGTCGAGCGCCTGGCGCAGAACCTCTACATCTGCCCGTCGACGATCGCGCAACGTGCGGCACTGGCGTGTTTCGAGCCGGCCTCGCTGGCGCAATACGAGCAGCAGCGCGGCGAATTTCGCCGGCGCCGCGACCTCGTGGTGCCGGCCCTGCAGGCGATGGGCCTGACCGTGCCCGTGGTGCCCGACGGTGCGTTCTACGCCTGGGCCGATTGTTCGGCCCACCGTGCGAGCAGCTGGGATTTCTGCTTCGAGATGATGCATCGCTCGCACGTCGCCCTCACACCGGGGCGAGACTTCGGCCCGCACGCGGCCGACCGTTTCCTGCGCCTGTCGTTCGCCAGTTCGATGCCTGAGCTGCAAACTGCGTTGGCACGCCTGGCCCGCGAGTTACGCTGACACGCCACCGTGCTGCGGCCGCACGGCTGCGGCATTCATGGCAAAAACGTGACAAGCAGTTAACCCCGGCGTCAAACCCGGTGTTTTGATACGTCGCCGCGCAAGCCTGGCTCTAAGCTGGCCGCCGTGGCATCCAACCCTTTGCACCCCCACGCCGAGAGCGTGCTGTCGTCTTTCCTGCCTACCGAACTAGCGCCGCCTGCGCCAGCCGGTGAACTGTGGACGCCCGACGCCGCCGCGCCCGACACCGACGTGCCTGATGTCCTCACCGACTTCGGTGCGGACGCGCCAGGCGATGAGCACCAACTCGCCGGGTTGCCCACGCTGTCGCACATCGGCCGCTATGCGCTGAAGCGGCGGCTCGCCGAAGGCGGGCTCGGTGCGGTGTACGAAGCCTGGGACCCGCTGCTGTCGCGCACGGTGGCGGTGAAAACACTGCACTTCGACGTCGACACACCGTCGCGCCTGTCGCTCGACGGCCTCTTCCTCAACGAAGCGCGCACCGCCGGTGGACTGAACCACCGCTACATCGTCACCGTGCACGACGCCGGCCTGTCCTCGCAAGGGGTCTACATCGCGATGGAGCGGCTGTACGGCCAGGACATGCGCGACGCACTCGCCCAGGGCTGGCGGCCCACGCCCGAGCGCGCTGCGTTGCTGGTGCGGCGCATCGCCGACGCGCTGGCCTATGCGCACGCACGCGGTGTGATTCATTGCGACATCAAGCCGGCCAACATCTTCCTCACGCGGCGCTGGCGGCCCAAGGTGCTTGACTTCGGCATCGCGCGCGCGGCGGGTGCAGCCTCGCCCGCGCTCGAAGGCCTGGTGGCGGGCTCGCCGCACTACCTGGCGCCTGAGCAACTGCGCGGCGAGGAGGTCGATCCGCGCACCGATGTCTATTCACTTGGCGTGTTATTCCATGAACTGCTGACCGGGCGCAAAGCCTTTGACGGCGACTCGCTCGACAGCATCATCGATGCCGTGCACGCGGGCATGCCCACGCCGGCGCACCAGCGTCAGCCGGGTGTGCCGCTGGCGTTGTCGGCCATCGCCGCACGTGCCATGTCGCACAAACCGCAAGACCGGTTTGCCTCGGCGGCAGAGTTCTCGAATGCCGTGCGCCGCTGGGTCGACCCGAAGGTTGCCGCTGCGCGCGCGGGCGTGCAAGAGGCGCAGCGCCGGCAGCAGGCTGCTTCCAGGCTGCGCCTCGTGCTGACGGCCATGCTTGCCGCCACGGCCGCGGCCGCGGTGGTCGGACTGGCGTTGCGCTCGAAGCCAGTGGTGCCCATGCTGGCCCTG
>JANLYV010000188.1:0-6653 GCA_031365825.1 Rubrivivax sp.
CAAAGGCCTTGCCCACGGCGATGTAGAAGGGCTCCTTGCGCTGGCCGACGAAGACACGGCCGGCCGTGGCGCAACCCGGGATCGTGACGTTGTAGATATGCAAGTCGGCATAGGTGGCATAGGCGCTGCCGCTGCCGCTGCCGAAGGACTTGGCGCCGATGTTGTCCACCGGTTTGTCGAACACCGTCGCGCCGCCGGCGGCGTTGCTCACGCTGCTGCGGGCGGTGCGCCGGCCACCACGCACGACGTCGATGGTGAAGGTCTCGCGCACGTTCAGCGCGGCCGGGTTGACGCCGGCGATGACGCCGCTGTTGATGAGCGGAATCTTCACCGACTTGCCGCCCACGGTCAGCGCCGTGGCCTTGGAGGTGTTGGTGAAGCGGAACTGGAAGGTGATGTCTTCGACTGCGTCGCCGTTGTTGTCGATGTGGATCTCGTACAGGCCATCGGGGTCGAACATGAAGAAGTTCGGCCCGCCCTGCGGATCCTGGAACGGCTGGTAGTTGGCCAGGATGGTGACGAAGTTCTGGCGGCCGGTTTCGTAGCTGCGGAACATGTACAGGTCGGTGGCGTCCAGCTTCGGCTGGCCGGTGATGAACGGCGCCTCGCGGTGGCTGGAAGCGATGGCCGAGGGCAGGCCGAACATCAGCACGGCCAGGCCTGCTGCCAAGGGGCCACAGGCCCGGGTCAAACGCGTTCGTGGGAAGTGACGTGTCGTCATGGGTGTCTCCGGACAAAGTGGTTGAACCGGTTCGTGACGAGCGTTAGCTGCGCCCCATCCATCCCCGTGGACCCGCGTGGTGGCACGGATTCCTGCGCTGACATTAGCGACACCAAACCGCCTGTGCGGTGCGCTGCCGCACACAACTCACGTCATTTCGGCCTCGCATTTTTTGCATCGACAAGGCCCTTGTGCGCCAGCGAACAGACGCGGGTTACGCATGCATCTAGCGTGCGGGCCTTGCACATGCTGCGCCCTGCTACGCGGCATGCCAGCCCGGCAGCGGGCAGGTCGACACGGCGCATCGTCGCCATGGCTTTTTGGGCTACACACATGTCAGCTCGCACCAGCTTTGCAACGCCGCGCGTCGCCAGGACCGAGGCCGACGCGATCACCATGCTCACGGCCGACCACGACGTCATCTGCCAGCTGTTCAATGGCTACGACCGCGCCACCACGGCGGCAGAAAGAGTCGCGCTGGTGCTGGCCATCTGCACCCGCCTGCGCGTGCACATGCAGATCGAAGATGAGATCTTCTGCCCCGACATTCATGCGGCTTCTCGTCGCAGCTGGCTGCCGCCTGTGGCCCACATCGATCGCGCGCGTACCAGCCATCTGGTGCGCCAACTCGAGGCCATGAAAGCGCCAGGCGTGATCGACGAGGCCAAGGTCGCGGCGCTGTCAGACCTGGTGGTGCGCCACATCGAACAGGCGCACCACGTCATGTTCCCGCGCGCCCGCGCGTCATCGGCCGACCTCGTCGACCTGGGCGCGCGCATGGCCGCACGCAAGGCCGACCTGCTCGCCGGTGGCGCTGCGTCGGCAGCCCACAGCCCGCCCGCGCCCAGTGTGCACGACCCGGAGCCCCAGCCGCCTGGCGCGCCGCCGGTCGACCCGGACGAAGGCCCGCTACCGGTGCAACTGCCCAACGACCCCGAACGCGGCCCCGTCGGCGATCCACCGCACTGAGCGCGACGGCATCGCCGCAGCCTCACTTCGGCCGCGGCGCGGTGACTTGCCTGCCGGGTTGGCTCAGCCGCCCTGCGCGCAGCTCCTTCACGGCCTGCACCACCGAACGCGCGACGTTGCGCACCTCTTCCTGCACCGCATGGTCGCGGTCGAGCGCGTCGTGGCTGGTGCTGTAAAGGTCGAAGTAGCCGATGTAGCGGTCGAGCCTGGCGGCGGCGCCGGCATCGATCAAACCCATCCAGTCGAGCCAGTCGCAGAGGTTGCGCCGGTGCACCTCCACGCCGGCCACGTCGCCGTGCACCACCACGCCGTAGGCCCGGCCGGCGATGTGCTTGGGGTAGTCCCAGCCCTTGGCCTCGATGCGCTTGGCCTCGGCCACATGTTTGCCATGGGTCGTGGTCGGGTCGGGGTTGCCGCCATCGGCGCAGACCAGACGGTCGATCATCAGCTTGAGCGGGCTCGGCGACTGGTACCAGTAGGTCGGCGCCAGGATGATGACGGCGTGCGCAGCGACCCAGCGCTCGTAGATCTCGGCCATCCAGTCGTCGGCCTGGTTCAGCGCATGGTTGGGATAACAGCTGCAAGGCCAGTGGCACAGCGGCATGGCACTGGAGACGCAGCCTTTGCACGGGTGGATTTGCCGGCCGTACTCCGAGGTCACCAGACTCAGGTCGAGCAGGTCGGTCTCGATGCCCGCGGCTTGCACGACTTGCTGCGCCAGCAGGCTCAGTCGCCAGGTCTTGGAGACTTCGCCCGGGCAGGTGCCGTCGTTGCGCGCGCTGCCGCACACCAGCAACACGCGCGAAGGCGCGGCGCGGTCGAGCCAGCGCTGTTGCGCCAGGCGCAGCCGCTTGCGCGTGTCCAGCCATTGCACCGACACCTGGTACGTCGGGTCGGCGAAGCCGCGCCCCGCGGGCTTGGTGATCGGCGCCTTGCGTCCCTCTTGCAGCGCTTCCCAGGCGATGGCTTCGAGCCGCGCGATGGCCTCGCGCTCGGTGGCGAACGCCGGGTCGTAGAAGCGGTTATTGAAGCGCTCGCGGAATTGCGTCCGCGTCAGTGCAGCCGGGGCTTGGCCCTTACGGATCTTGCTCATCTGGGCTCCTCGTCGGCTCCTCATGGACGCTTTGATGCTCGCCATCCAGCGACATCCGGTCTGTTCGCCATCGCACGCAGACCGCGCCCAGCGCCGTGAATGTTCGACGGCGCACAGACCGGTGGCTGCCGCCGCGCCAAGCTGGGTTGCAACACGCGGAGCAGCCATGCCACTTTTGCCCATCCGACCCAACGCGCCCGTCGAGCCAGACAAGACGCTGCTGCCGCACGACGCTGGCGCGGCACCCACGCCGCCTGCGTCCAGCGTCGGCGAGTCCAAGCCGCCCGAAGCGGTCATGACCCAGGCCAAGCGCGACCTCGATGCCGGCTTGGTCGACACCGACATGCGGGCCATCGCGGGCCTGGATGCCAAGCGCCGTGCCCGGCTCGTGCCCGGGCCGGGTGGCAAGCCGCCGGCGCCGTGAAACCCTGCCAGGTCAACACCCCACCCCACCCAACCCGAGATCGACCGATGACGCCAAAACACCCAACCCGTGCCGCCAGCCGCAGCAAACGCGTGGCAGCCGCGGTCGCCACAGCGGCGCCCGCCATGACCACCAACCAGGGCGTGGCCGTCGGCGACAACCAGCACTCGCTCAAGGCCGGGCTGCGCGGCCCGACGCTGCTGGAAGACTTCATCCTGCGCGAGAAGATCACGCACTTCGACCACGAGCGTATTCCCGAGCGCATCGTGCATGCGCGCGGCTCGGCCGCGCATGGTTACTTCGAGTGTTATGAACCCCTGACCAAGCTCACCCTCGCCGCGCCGTTCCAGGCGGCCGGCAAGCGCACGCCGGTGTTCGTGCGCTTCTCCACCGTGGCCGGTGAACGCGGTTCGGCCGACACCGCGCGCGACGTGCGCGGCTTCGCCGTCAAGTTCTACACCGACGAAGGCAATTGGGACCTGGTGGGCAACAACATCCCGGTGTTCTTCATCCAGGACGCAATGAAGTTCCCCGACCTGATCCATGCCGTCAAGCCCGAGCCGCACCACGGCATGCCGCAGGCGGCCTCGGCGCACGACACCTTCTGGGACTTCGCGTCGCTGATGCCCGAGACCACGCACACGCTGATGTGGGTCATGTCCGACCGCGGCATCCCGCGCAGCCTGCGCATGATGCAAGGCTTCGGCGTGCACACCTTCAGGCTGGTGAACGCCGAGGGTGAGTCGCACTTCGTCAAGTTCCATTGGAAGCCCAGGCTGGGCACGCATTCGCTGGTGTGGGACGAAGCGGTGAAGCTGGCCGGCGCCGATGCCGACTTCCACCGCCGCGACCTGTGGGAAGCCATAGACGCCGGCGAGTTCCCCGAGTGGGAACTGGGCCTGCAGGTCTTCACCGAAGCGCAGGCCGAAGGCTTCAGCTTCGACGTGCTCGATGCCACCAAGCTCATCCCCGAAGAACTGGTGCCGCTGACGCCGGTGGGACGCATGGTGCTGAACCGCAACCCCGACAACTTCTTTGCCGAGACCGAGCAGGTCGCCTTCTGCACCGCACACGTGGTGCCGGGCATCGACTTCAGCAACGACCCGCTGCTGGCCGGGCGCATCCACTCCTACCTCGACACCCAGATCACGCGGCTGGGCGGCGCGAACTTCCACGAGATCCCGGTGAACGCGCCGCTGGTGCCGGTGCATAACAACCAACGCGACGGCATTCACCGTGTCGGCCGGCCCACCGGCCGCGTCGCCTACGAGCCCAACTCGCTGGCGGGCGGCTGCCCGTTCCAGGCCGGTGCCGCGGGATTCGTGTCGCACCCCCAGCCGGTCGAGGGCAGCAAGCTGCGTGGCAAGCCCGAGAAGTTCAACGACCACTACACCCAGGCGACGCTGTTCTGGATGAGCCAGACGCCGACCGAGCAAGCCCACATCGCCGCTGCCTTTCGATTCGAGTTGAGCAAACTCACCGTGCCCGAGATTCGCCAGCGCATGGTGGGGTCGCTGCTGAACGTGTCGAAGGAGCTGGCAGCGGCCGTGGCGCTGGGCCTGGGCATCAAGCTGCCCAAGGCCATGCCGCGGGTGCTGGCGCAGCCGGCGCGGCCCGAGGTCGAGAAGTCGCAGGCCTTGTCGCTTCACGCCCTGCCCGGCGATGGCGGCATCCGCACGCGGCAGGTCGCGATGCTGGTGGCCGAGGGCGTCGACGTCGGCGGCTTGATCGCCGTGCAAGCCGCCTTGCTCGCCGCCGGCGCCAAGGCGCACGTCATCGCCACGCGGCTCGGCCGTGTCGCTGCCAAGGACGGCGCGCACATCGAGGCCACCGGCACGTTCGAGAACTCGGCGCCGGTGCTGTTTGACGGCGTGGTGTTGCCCGACGGCGCCGCCGGCGTGGCGCGCCTGGGCGCGCAGCTCGAAGTGATGGACTTCATCGCCAACCAGCATCGCCACGGCAAGACCATCCTGGCGCTGGGCGCGTCGCAAAGCTTGCTGCAACAAGCGGGCATCAACCTGAAGACGCCCGCCGGCAGGCCCGACGCCGGCATCGTCCATGCGGTCAAAGCCAAGACCGGTGCCGCGGTGGCTGCATTTGTCGCGGCCCTCGCGCACCACCGACACCCCGAACGCGAAGGCCTCGCCGCCACGGGCTGAGCCAACGGCTGCCGCGTGCGGCGGGGTGCCCTTCGTATTGCAGAATCGGTGACGGCCGCGGCCGTCCACTGCACTCGAAAGGCCCCGTGTCGCTCCTGCCCCTGTCCATCGCCACCACCGACTACGACCACTTCCGCGACATGCGCCTGGGTGTGGTCAAACCTGAAGGTATTGACCTGAACTGGTCGAACCTCGGCCACCACGAGTGTTTTGCGCGCTTCACGGCCAACCGCGAATTCGACCTGGCTGAACTTTCATTCGCGAAGTTCGCGACGCAGGTGACGCGGCCGCACAGCGACATCATCGGCCTGCCGGTGATCTGCTCGCGGCTGTTCCGCTTCAGCTCGTTCTACGTCAACAAGCGCAGCGGCATCCGCAGCGTGGCCGACCTGGCAGGCCGCAAGGTCGGCTCGCCCGAGTGGGCGCACTCGGCCGCGGTCTACATGCGCGGATGGATGCACAACGACATGGGCGTGAAGTTGCAGGACGTGCACTGGGTCCAGGCCGGCGCGAATGCACCGGGCCGTATGGAAAAGGTGGAGATCACCTTGCCCGAAGGCGTGCGCCTCACACGCGTGGCCGACAAGTCGCTGAGCCAGTTGCTCGCCGCCGGCGAGATCGACTGCGCCATCATCGCGCGGCCGCCCACGTGTTTCCTTGAAGGCCACCCGGACGTGGTGCGCCTCTTCCCCGATTTCCTCGACATGGAAGAAGCGTATTTCGATCGCACCAAGGTCTGGCCGATCATGCACATCATCGCCATGCAAAAGCGCATCCTCGACGCCAACCCCTGGGTCGCGCGCAACCTCTTCAATGCCTTCCAGGAATCGAAGCGGCGCAGCATCGAGCGGCTGCTCGACCCCGCCGTCTCGCGTTATCCGTTGCCCTGGCTGACGAGCTACGCGCGCAAGATGTGCGACCGCTTCGGTGGCGACCCCTTCCCCTACGGCATTGAAGAAAACCGCGCGACCTGGGAGCTGATGGCGCTGTACACCCACCAGCAGGGTATTGCGCGGCGGCAGTTCACGCCCGAGGAGATCTTTCCCAAGGGCATCATGACCAAGGTCATCATCTGAGCGGCAACCAGGCAGCAGTTTCAGCAGCAGGAGGCATCATGCCACCGAACGAATTGGACCACCACGCGATCCGTGCCGCAGCGCAGACCGAATCGAAGCGGCAACTCGTCGACTGCATCCGCATGCTGGAGCGCAGCGAGATCATGGATTACAACGGTCACGCTAGCATCCGCCTCGATGACGACCGTATCCTGATCAACAGCGGCCCCTG
>JANLYV010000189.1:0-2690 GCA_031365825.1 Rubrivivax sp.
GCTCGAACGCCAGCAGGCCCAGCTGCTCGAAGACACGCTGCTCAGCAACAAGCGCGACGAGTTGCGCAACTACATCGCATTGGCGCTGACCTCCATCGAGAATCTTTACGGCGCCGGCCGCGACGACGAAGGGGGGAAAGAGCAGGCCAAGGCAATTCTTTCCAGCATGAACTTCGGCAATGACGGCTACTTCTTCGTCTACGACAAGGAAGGCCTGAATCTCGTGCACCCGCGTCAGCCCGATCTGGTGGGCACCAACCTGTGGGACATGCGCGACAGCGAGGGCACCTACGTCATTCGCGAGCTGATCGCGCGTGCGCACGAAGGCGGGGGTTATCAGCGTTACCTCTGGCCCAAGCCCTCGACCGGCCGAATCGAACGCAAGCTCGGCTACACGGTCGAGCTGCCGCGCTGGGGCTGGATGCTCGGCACTGGCATCTACCTCGACGACGTCGACGCGGCGGCGGCGCGGCTTCGGGGCAACCTGCTCGACAGCGTGCGCCAGACGCTGCTCGGCCTGGCCGCGGTCGCCGTGGTGGCCGCACTCGGAGTCTTTGCCGGTGGCCTCGCCCTCAACATCAGCGACCAGCGCCAGGCCGACCGCAAGCTGAAGGCCTTGGCGCACCGCGTGGTCAGTTCGCAGGAAGAAGAGCGTGCCCGTGTCTCGCGTGAACTGCACGACCACATCTGCCAGTTGCTGGTGTCGATCAAATACCAGTTCGAGCTCGTGGGCCACCGGCGCGCCCACCCGGGCGCCGAGCCGGTGACGGCGATCGACAAGGAGATCATGGCGCTGTCCAAGGCGATCGGCGAAGTGCGCCGCATCTCGCACGACCTGCGACCTGCGCTGCTGGACGACCTTGGCTTGCCGGCGGCGCTCGAGCACATTGGCAATGAGCTGGGGCAGCGCAGCGGCCTGAAGGTGCGCGTTTCGCCGCAGGTGCACGAAGAGCATTTGCCCGAGCTGTATGCAGTGAGCCTGTTTCGCGTCGCGCAGGAAGCGTTGCGCAATGTCGAGCGCCATGCACAGGCGACCCAGATCGACATCCGGCTCGACGACTCCGGGGACCGCCTCGAGTTGCGCATCACCGACGACGGCCGGGGCTTTGACGTGAAGAACGTCGAACTCAGCAAGGATCGAGGCATCGGCCTGACCAACATGCGCGAGCGGGTCGAGCGCAACGGCGGCACGTTTCACCTGATCTCGTACCCGGGGCACACGGCGTTGACGGCCAGTTTCCCGTTGACGGCTGCGGCATGACGACCCACGCGCCGACGATCCGTCTCGTCATCGTCGACGACCACTCTCTGGTGCGCAACGGTCTGAGCGCGCGGCTTTCGGTCGTGCCCGGCCTGCAGGTGATCGGCGAAGCGGCGAACGGTGCAGAAGCCCTGCGTCTGGCCGATGCCGACACACCCGATCTGATGCTGGTGGATGTCGGCATGCGCGGCATGAACGGCATCGAGCTTGCCACTGCCTTGCGCGAGCGCCACCCGCGAATCCGGGTGCTGATGCTCAGCATGTACGACAACCGCGAGTACGTGCTCAGCGCAATCCGTGCCGGCGCGCGCGGGTACGTGTTGAAGGAAGCTCCGACCGAGGAGATCATTGCGGCGATCAGCGCGGTCTGGGCTGGTGGCAACTACTTCAGCGCCCAGGTTTCGAGCCTGGTGATGCAAACCGGCGCGGCTGCGCCGCAGCTCACGGCACGCGAACACGAAATTCTGCTGCTGCTGGCGCATGGCCGCAGCAACAAGCTCGTGGCGCGGCAACTTGACATCAGCGTGCGCACCGTCGAGACCCACCGCCTGAGCCTGCGGCGCAAGCTGGGGGTCGACTCGGCGAGCGAACTGCTGAAGATCGCGGTCACGAACGGCTGGACCACGCTCTGATGCGGTGGGTTGCGGCTCAGCCGCCGTACAGGTACTTCGGCAGCCACAGCGTCAGGCCCGGCCAGATGTACATGAACACCATGCACAGGATGACGATCAGCATGTACGGCATCATGCCGGCGAAGATCTGGTTCAGCGTCACGTGCGGGGGCGACACCCCCTTCAAATAAAAGGCCGACATCGCGACCGGCGGCGAAAGGAACGCCGCCTGCAGATTGACGAACACCAGCACGCCGAACAGCAGCGGGTCGACCTGGAAGTGCGCCAGCAGCGGCAGGAAGATCGGCACGAAAATCACGATGATTTCGGTCCACTCGAGCGGCCAGCCGAGCACGAAGATGATCGCCTGCGACAGCAGCAGGAACTGCAGCGAGGTGAGGTTCATCCCCATCACCCACTCTTCGATGATGCGTTGCCCGCCGAGCAGCGCGAACACCGCTGAAAACAGCGCCGAGCCGACGAACAGCCAGCACACCATCGAGGTGGTCTTGGCGGTCAGGAACACCGCTTCCTTGATGCGCTGGAAGTTCAATGACCTCGCCTGCCACGCCATCAGGAACGCGCCTGCAGCGCCCACCGCCGCCGACTCGGTGGCGGTGGTGATGCCGAACAGGATCACCCCCAGCACCACCAGTGTCAGCGTGGCCAGCGGCATGACCGAAGACACCAGCATCCGCAGGATTTCGAATTGCTCGGCGTCCATCTTCCAGTAGTACCAGGCCAGCAGCGCCAGCACGAAGGCACACGTGACCCAGAAGCCGAAGTAGAACTCCTCGGGCACGGCTGCGGTCTGCGGG
>JANLYV010000204.1:0-10439 GCA_031365825.1 Rubrivivax sp.
CCTCGAACGACAGCGTCGTGTCCGGCCCGGTGTAGCGCAGCCACAGCGCCAGCAGCGCGCCGGCGACGGTGGCCACCAGCGCCGAGATGACGTTGGACAGCGTGCGGTAGACGACGGTGCGGTAGCCGATGGCCTCGGCACGGAAGTCGTTCTCGCGTATGGCCTGCAGCACACGGCCGAAGGGCGAATTGACGACGCGCAGCAGCATCAGGAAGAGCAACGCCACCGCGGCGAAGATGTCGGAGTAGCACAGCACGCGGCCGTCGATGATCAGGCCCAGCAGCTTTGCTTCGAAGAGCTGGAACGACGGCGACAGCAGCGCCGGGTTCTTGAAGCTCAGGCCGTCTTCGCCGCCCGTCAGCTCCGACATCTGCGAGGCAAAGGTCTGGAAGGCCGCGGCCACGGCCAGCGTGATCATGGCGAAGAAGATGGCGCGCACGCGCAGGCTGAAGAGGCCGATCAAGAGCGACAGCAGCAGCGAGACCCCCAGTGCCAGGGCCAGACCGACGAGCACCGCCGGCCAGCCTTCACCCAGCCGCGTGCTCGTGATGGCCACACCGTAGGCGCCGATGCCGAAGAACATGGTGTGCGCGAAGCTGACGATGCCGGTGTAGCCCAGCAGCAGGTCGTAGCTGGCCACGAGCAGGATGAAGATCAGCATCTTCGCCGCCACGCCGAGCGCCTTGCTGCCGGGGAAGATGAAGGGTGCGGCGGCCAGCGCGAGGACGACGACGACCAAGGCCGCGGCGAGCCAGCGGCTGCGGGGCAGGTCATGGGAGAGAAGGCGGTTCAGCACGGCGCGCTGGCCTCCCGCCGGGCCGCCCCAAGGGAGGCCAAGCCCCCTTGGGGGGCAGCGAACGAACGTGAGCGTGGGGGCGCCATGCTCATCGGTTCGTGACGGGATAGAGGCCCTGCGGCCGCCACATCAGCACGGCCACCATCAAGCCGATGTTCGAGAAGAGCGCGATCTTGGGCTCCAGGAAACCGGTGTAGTTCGCCAGCAGCCCAACGAGCAACGCGCCGATGAGGCAGCCCAGCGTCGAGCCCAGGCCGCCGATGATGATGACGATGAAGATCAGCACGTTGACCTGCGCGCCGATCTGCGCCGTCACGCTCTGCTGGTACAGCCCCCACAACACGCCGCCCAGGCCGGCCAGCGCCGAGCCGGCGACGAAGACCCCGATGAAGAGCGTGCGGATGCGGTAGCCCAGGCTCTCGACCATCTCGCGGTCCTGCACCCCGGCGCGGATGAGCAGGCCGAGTTTGGTACGGTTCAGCACCATCAACAAGGTCGTTAGCACTGCCCCGCCGACGAGCACGGCGAAGATGCGGTACTTCTCGATCGCCGCTTCGCCGATGAAGAGCGAGCCGCGCAGCGTGGGCGGCAGCGGCAGGGCAATCTGCAGCGGGCCCCACACGGCCTTGATGAGCTCTTCACCGACGATCATGCCGCCCATGGTGATGAGGATCTGCTTCAGGTGCTGGCCGTACACCGGCCGCACCAGCACGCGCTCGAAGGCGTAGCCCAATGCCGCCGCCGCGGCCATGGCGGCGCACATGGCGACGAAGATGGCCGCAAGATTGGCGAGCATCGATTCGCTGCCGGCCATGCCGCTCATGCCCCCCAGCACCGAGGTGGCGACAAACGCACCGAGCGCGATGAAGACGCCGTGGCCGAAGTTCAGCACGTCCATCAGGCCGAAGATCAGCGTCAGGCCCGAAGCGATGATGAAGACGATCATGCCCATCGCCAGGCCGGCGATGGTCAGCGTGAGCCAGGTGGTGGGCGAGCCGACGAGCGGCAGCGCCACCGCGGCCACGGCGGCGAGCAGCGCCAGTGGTTTCAGATCCAGGCCGACGTTCATGCGTGCGCCCCCAGCGACAAGCCGAGCAGCCGTGACTGCAAACCCTCATCCGCCGCCAGCTCGGCCATCGCGCCGCGATGCACCACGCGCCCGTTGTCCATCACTGCCACCTGGTCGCCCAGCGCCTTGGCCATCATGAAGTTCTGCTCGACCAGCAGGATGGTGGTGCGCTGCGCTTTCAGTTCGCGCAAGGCGCCGATGAGGTTCAACACGATCGAAGGCGCCAGGCCTTTGCTCGGCTCGTCGATCAACAAGAGTTCACGCGGCTCGATGATGGCGCGGGCCACCGCCAGCATCTGTTTCTGGCCGCCGCTCAAGGTGCCGGCGCGCTTGCCCCAGAAGGTCTTCAAGGCCGGGAAGAGGCCGAAGATCCATTCGAGCCTTGGCGCGTCGAGCATCTCGGCGCGGCGTGCGGCGCGTGCCGCCAGCAGCATGTTCTCTTGCACCGTCAGGTCGCCGAAAATGCCCATGCTCTCGGGCACGTAAGCGATGCCGCCCTGCGCGATCTCGGGCGTAGTGAGCTTGTCGATGCGGCGCCCCTTGAAGCTAATCTCGCCCTGGCTCGCCTGCCACAAGCCCATGATGCTGCGCAGCGTCGTCGTCTTGCCCGCGACGTTGCTCCCAAACTGATCGGTGACTTCGCCCGGCAGCACCTGCAGGTCGACGCCGTGCAGGATGTGATAACGCCCGATGTGCGTATGCACGCCGCGGAGCTCAAGAAGGCTCACGCCGCGTCCTCCGCCACCACGCCGAGGTAGGCCTGCTGCACCACCGGCGAAGCGATGACGGCCGCCGGCTCGCCATCGGCCACGAGTTGCCCGTTGTGCAGCACGACGATGCGGTCGGCCAGTTCGCGCACCACGTCCATCTTGTGCTCCACCAGCAGGATGCAGCGCTCGGACTTGGCTTTCAGCGCGCGGATCAGGTCCAGCACCACCGGTACTTCGTCGACGCTCATGCCGGCGGTGGGTTCGTCGAACATGTAGACCTTGGGGTCCAGCGCCATCAAGAGCGCGACTTCGAGCTTGCGCTGGTCGCCATGCGGCAGGCTGGCGGCAATGGCCTCGCGCTTGTCGTCCAGCCGCACGTCGTTGAGCAGCGCACGCGCTTCGGCGATCCAGCCGCGGTGGTCCAGCCACACGCGCCACAGGTCCAGCCCGCCGCCATGGCGCGCCTGCACCGCCAGGCGCACGTTTTCGAGCACGCTCAGGTTGGGGAAGAGCTGCGTCAGCTGGAAGGCGCGGCCGAGGCCACGTTTCGTGCGCTGCGGTGCGCTGTCGCGCGTGATGTCCACGCCATCGAGCAGCACCTGGCCTTCACTGGCCTGCAGCTGGCCGCTGATGAGGTTGAAGTACGTCGTCTTGCCCGCGCCGTTGGGGCCAACGATGGCCGTGAGCGTACCTGCGGCGAAAGCGCAGGAGACGTGATCGACAGCGACATGGCCGCCGAAGCGGATCGTCAGGTCACGGGTTTCGAGCATGGTGGAACTCCACCCGTTCGCGGTGAGCCTGTCGAACCGCCCGCGCATGGGCTTCGACAAGCTCAGCCCGAACGGCAGCCTAGCGCTTGTTCCTGATCGGAATCACCATCTCCTCGGCCTTGATCACCCGCACCAGTTCCGGCACGCCCCAATCGAACGCCGGGTCGACCTTGATCTTGAAATGGAACATGTCCTGCATCGCCTGGTGATCTTCCTTGCGGAAGGTCATCTTGCCCTTGGGCGTCTCGAAACTCATGCCTTCCATCGCGGCAATGAGCTTGTCGCTGCTGCTCTCGCCCTTGGTCTTCTTCAGCGCTTCCACCACGGCGATGCCGGCGCTCATGCCACCCGCGGTGAAGAAGTCGGGCGGCGCCTTGTACTTGCTGTAGTGGTTGGCCACCAGCCATTCGTTGACCGGGTTCTTGGGAATGCCGAAGTAGTAGTAGGTGGCGCCTTCCATGCCGGGGATGCGCTTGTACTGCACCATCGCCGGCAGGATGTTGCCGCCGGTGGCGATCTCGATGCCGAAGCGCTGCGGCTCCATGTCGAGCATCTTGAAGGGGATGGCGATGTTGCCGGCCCAGGCCACCACCACCACCTTGCGCCCGGGCAGGCCCTTCAGTTTGTCGAAGATGCGCTGCGCCGCCGCCGTGATGTCGGTGGTGGCCATGGGCACGTACTCTTCGTGCACGATCTTGGCCTTCTTGAAGGCGTCCTTGAAGGCCTTGATGCCGTCGCGGCCGAAGGCGTAGTCCTGTGCCAGCGTGGCGATCGTCAGGCCCTCCTTGTCGAAGGCCACGGCGTTGGCGATGGCGTCCTGCGAGCTGCTGCGGCCGGTGCGGAAGATGTACTTGTTCCACTTGTCGCCGGTGATGGCGTCGGCCACTGCGGGCTCGACCAGCAGGATCTTCTTCGCCTCTTCGGCCACCGGCAGCATGGCCAGCGCCACGGCCGAGCTGGTGGTGCCCACGGCCAGGTCGACCTTGTCGTCGGCGTAGGCCTGCGTCAGCAGCGTCTTGCCGACATCGGGCTTGCCCTGGTCGTCCTTTTCGATGACCACGAGCTTCTTGCCGGCGACCATCATGGTGCCGCCGGTGGCGTAGTCCAGGCCCATCATGAAGCCCACCGCCGACTGCTTGGCATAAGCCTCCAGTGCGCCGGTCTTGCCCATGATGTGGGCGATGCGGATTTCCTTGGGCTGGGCCACCACGGCACTCGCCGCCAGGGTCAGGGCCATAGGGAGGAGCAAGCTCAAAGCGCGGCGTTTCATCGTGTGGGCATCCTTGGTGAAAATGAGGCGGTACATGTTCGAAGTATCGGCCAGCCGCAAAGCCGGGCACAAGCAGGGCAACCAGGCGACAGGCGTTCACGCCACAGCAACGTCGCGATGCGATAAAGACGGCGATGCCCCGCGCGCTTCCCACCACCGAAGTCTTCCTCATCGCGACGGTGATGATCTTTCGAAACCAAGCTCGCACCTCAAGGAGTCACTCCATGAACCCAAGCCCCCTGCGCCGCCGCCTCATCGTCGCCACCGGCGCCGCCACGCTGGCGCTTCCCGCCTGGGCGCAGACGCGCACCGTGCTGCCGTCCATGACCGACGGCCCGTTCTACCCGCCCGCCTCGTGGCGCAAGCGCTGGGACGACTGGGACGCCGACCTCACCGCCACGAAGCGCGGCGCGTCGACGCTGATGGCCAAGGGCGAGTACCTCGGGCTCGACCTCAGCGTGGCCGACAGCAAGGGCAAGACCATCGACATGGCCGAGGTCGAGATCTGGCAATGCGACGCCTTGTCCAGCTACCGCCACCCGCGTGTCAACAACCCGCCGGAACAAGTCGACGAAGGCTTCCAGGGGTATGGCGCCGCACGCAGCGGCAGCGACGGCGCCTTGAGCTTCAAGACGATCAAGCCTGTGGCCTACCCTGGGCGCACGCCGCACATCCACGTGAAGCTCAGGCATGCCTCGTTTGGCGAGTTGACTTCGCAGTTGTTTGTTGCCGGTGATGCGGGCAACGCGCGCGACTCTTTGTGGCGGTCGCTCGATGCTGCGGGACAGGCTGCGGTGGCCATGAAGCTGGGGGCTGCACCAGCGGGTAGTGGTTTGCGCTGGGTGGTGCGGCAGGTGTTGGTAGTGCCGGCTTGATGGTTTGTTCGTGGCGAGAGCGGAGCCGGTCACCCGTTGACCTTGGCCCGCGCATCAGCATCCGTCGCTAACATGTTAGCGACGTGCCAGCTCCGCGTCGACCAATGCCACGATCTCATCGCGAGATATCCCATGTGACGGGCTGAGCGCGGCGTCAACCAGACGCTCAGCCAAGGTCCGCAGCACCCGATTCCCCTCCCAGCGCGTGCCTACCAGATAGCGCGCATCCGGAGGTGGCCCGAGAAGTGCCTCAAGCACCACCGTGGCCACCTTCTCGGGTGGTGCCGGCCGGCGCTGACTGCCTGACTCCGGCGCGTCGGCCGCGGCCGGCAATGGCGGCGCTGCCCACTGCGCCAGGATGGCCTGTGCCTCGACGTCGAATGGCGCCGGCGTGCTCTGCAAGCGCTCGACATTGGCCGCGCCCGCGGTCTCGCCAATGCGCGTGCTCACCGCCCCCGGCTGCACGATGCACACCGGCACCTCGAACGGCGCCATCTCCATGCGCAGGCAGGCGGCAAAGGCTTCGAGCGCGTGTTTGGTCATGGTGTAGGGGCCGTACAGCGGCTGCGTGATGGAGCCACCCTGCGAGCCGATGCAAATCACGCGGCCTTTTGCGCGCAGCAGGGCCGGCGCCAGTTCGCGCGTCAGCCGCACCGGGCCGAAGACATTGGCTTCGAACAGGCGCTGCAGGTCGGCGTCGCTCCAGGCGATGAGGTGGCCGAGTTCACCGATGCCGGCGTTGTGCACCAGACCATGCAGCAAGCCGCCTTCGGCTTCGATGCGCACACGTGCGGCGGCCACGTGTGCGGGGTCGCCAACGTCCAGGCGAAGCGGTACCGTCAACGGCAATTCGGCGAGCATGGCCAGATCGGCATCGCGTCGCGCACCGGCGTAGACGCGCTGCCCTTGTGCCGACAGTGCCTGCGTGATCGCCAGGCCGATGCCACTGCCGGCGCCGGTGACGAGGAAGTTCTTGCCGCTGCCGGCCGCCTCAATGTTCGCCATCGGCGGCCTCCAGCAGCAAGGCCGTCAGCTCGGCCGGCGCGGTGACCATCGGGCAGTGCCCGGTACGCATCTCCTGCAGCTTCCATCCCGCCATGGCGCGCACACGCTCGTGGTGCGGCAGCACGGTGGCAAACGCCGGCGCGACACAGGCGAGGTAGGTGCGCGGCACGCTGGCCAGGCGCTCGGCGCTGTAGTGCAGCACGTCGCGGTAGGGGCCGAAGGGGTGCGGCACCTGGTGGCGCAGCAGCCAGTCGCGGTCTGGCCCTGTCATGCCGAACACAGCCGGGTCGGGTGGCGGCAGCGCGCCGCCGTGCTGCGCCGCCAGCGCCGTGCGCTGTGCCACCGTCTCGGCGCTGTGCAGGCTGCTCCAGCTTTCGCCCGGCAGCGGCACCTGGGCGTCGACGTAGACCAGCGCGCGCATCAAGCCGCGGTCTTGCGCCAGCAGTGCGTCGGCGGCGCCGGTGATGCACATGCCACCGTAGCTGTGACCCACGAGCACGATGTCGCGCAGGCCTTCGCATCGCACCAGGCCGAGCACGTCGGCTATGTGCGTGCGCAGGCCGATGCCGGGTGCGAGCAAGTGCGCGCGCTCGCCGTCGCCGGTGAGCGTGACGGCATGCACCTCGTGCCCGGCCCGGCGCAGCGGCACCAGCACGCGGCGCCAGATCCAGGCGCCGCCCCAGGCGCCGTGCACGAGAACGATGGCTGGTTTCATGGGCGAACTCGATGGTTGGGCACCACAGTCTGCCGCATGCGCGCGCCGCCGTCGTTATGCTGTGGCATGCCTCGCGCCTTGCCCCGCCATACCCCGCGCCATGCTTGACGAACTCCGCGCCGCCGCGCTGCGCCAGCGCGCCTGGCGCGCGCTGCGCCAGGTCATCAAGGGCTGCAAGCAGCTGCTGTCGCAAAGCGGCGAGATGAACGGCATGCACATCGCGCATGACGTGGTGCAACGTCTGGAAGAGCTGGGCGACGAACCGCTAGACGGCTTCTTTGCCTACCTGGCGAACGAGCTCGGCCCCGACCCCAAGGCCGTTTTGAAGCTGGCGCGGCACTACGCCGACACACCCGACGCGGCCGCGTTGATGGCATTGACCCAGGCCGTGGAGCCGCCGCGGCAGGAGCTCTTTCGCCGCCTCAACCGCGCCCATGGCGGCACGGCCGCGCTCTTGCGGCTGCGCCGCGAACTGCACGCGCGGCTGGCAACACAGCCAGAGTTGCAGGTCATCGAGAGCGACCTGCTGCACCTGCTGTCATCGTGGTTCAACCCGGGCTTCCTGAACATGCAGCGCGTGGACTGGCACTCGTCGGCACAGCTGCTGGAAAAGATCATCCACCACGAAGCCGTGCATACCATCGACGGCTGGGACGACCTGCGCCGCCGCCTGCAGCCCGACCGCCGCTGCTTCGCCTTCTTCCACCCGCAGCTGCCCGAAGAGCCCCTGATCTTTGTCGAGGTGGCGCTGCTGCCCGAGATGCCGACGGCCATCGCGCCCTTGATCGACAAACACTCCACGCCGATGAATGGCGACCAGTTCCGCGTCGCCGCGTTCTACAGCATCAGCAATTGCGAGCCGGGCTTGCGCGGCGTGTCGCTGGGCAACTTCCTCATCAAGAGCGTGGCCGAACAGCTGCGGCGCGAGCTGCCGCGGGTGCGCGTGTTTTGCACGTTGTCACCCATGCCGCGCTTTGCCGCCTGGTTGCTGAAGGAAGAGGCGCTCGAAGGCACGGCACTGAAGGCGCGCCAGACGCTGCTCGAGCTCACCGGCGGTGACCTCAAGCGCCTGCAGGCGGCTGCGATGCACGACAAGCTGGGCGAAGCCGGCGAGCGTGCGCTGCTGGCGCTGGGTGCGGCCTACCTCGTGCATGCCTCGCCCACGCCGCAGGGCGACCCGGTGGCGCGCTTTCACCTCGACAACGGCGCGCGGCTGGAACGCATCAACCTGCGTGGCAACATCGGTGCCCCAGGGCTGAAGCAGTCGTGTGGGCTGATGGTGAACTACCTCTACCATCTGGAAAAAATCGAAGCCAGCCATGCGCGCTTTCGCGCCGGTGAAGTCACGCGCTCGCGCGAAGTGGCGGCACTGCTCTAACAACTATCTGCAGAGACGAACCATGCGCCACTCCCTCACGCCCACCCGCCGCCGCTTCATCACCACCACCGCCGGCGGCGCCGCCGCGCTGGCCCTGCCGGCGGCCTGGGCCCAAGGCGTCTGGCCGAGCAAGCCGGTGACGGTGGTCGTGCCCTTCCCGCCCGGTGGCGGCACCGATGCGTTTGCGCGGCCGCTGTTCGCGACCATGACGCGCAACCTGGGCCGACAGTTCATCATCGACAACCGCGGCGGCGCCGGTGGCACGCTGGGCGCGGGCCTGGCCGCGCGCGCCGCACCCGACGGCTACAACTTCTTCATGGGCGCCGTGCACCACACCATCGCGCCGAGCATGTACCCCAAGCTCGATTACCTGCTGGAAAGCGACTTCGTGCCCGTAGGCCTGGTGGCCAGCGTGCCGCAGGTCATCGTCGTCAACCCCGGCCGCGTGCAGGCCACGAACATGGCGCAGTTTCTCGACTTCGTGCGCAGGAACCCGGCCAAGCTGAACTACGGCTCGGCCGGCAACGGCACGTCGCACCACCGGCCGGTGAACTCTTCAAGCTGCAGACCAAGACCTTCATCACCCACATCCCCTACCGCGGCGCAGGCCCGGCGCTGCAGGACCTCATCGCCGGGCAGGTCGACATGATGTTCGACGGCCTGGGCAGCTCGGCCACGCACATCAAGAGCGGCAAGCTGCGCGCCATCGCCGTGGCCGGAGACAAGCGCGCGTCCGGCTTCCCCGACATACCCACCGCGGCCGAAGGCGGTGTGCCGACCTACAAGGTGGCCACCTGGTACGGCATCTGGGCGCCGAAGAACACGCCGCGCGATGCCATCGACAAGATGGAAGGCGAGATGAAAAAAGCGCTCAACACCGACGACATGAAGACCATCTGGACCGGCCAGGGCGCCGAGACGCCGAACCTGTGGGGCGATGGCTTCGGCCGCTTCGTCTCGGCCGAAGTGAAGCGCTGGGCCGAGGTGGTGAAGTCCTCGGGTGCCAAGCTCGACTGATCGCGGCCCGCGCATGCCCGACCACAACCTCTACAGCGCGCTGCGCACCAACTTTCCCGCCGCGCTCGACAGCGTCGCGATAGCAACCGCCGACGGCGCCACGCCGCTGCTCTACACCTGGCGCGACCTCGAGCGCGGCTCGGCCATGCTGGCCAACCTGTTGCGCTCGTTGGCGCTGCCACCGGCATCGCGCGTGGCGGTGCAGGTCGACAAGAGCGTGGAAGCGTTGATGCTGTACCTGGCCGTGCTGCGCGCCGGGCATGTGTACCTGCCGCTGAACAACGCCTACCAGGCGAGCGAGCTCGACTATTTCATAGCCGACGCCGAGCCGGCGGTGGTGGTGTGCAGCCCCAAGAGCTTCGGCTGGGTCAGCCGCATTGCCTTCGTCAAAGGCACGAAGCATGTCTTCACGCTGGGTGACGACCGCAGCGGCACGCTGCTGGAGCGCGCGGCGTTCCACAGCGACGTGCACGCTTGCGTGAAGAGCCAGGCCGACGACCTGGCCGCCATCCTCTACACCAGCGGCACCACCGGGCGCAGCAAGGGCGCGATGCTGACGCATGGCAACCTGCTTTCGAACGCGCGGGTGCTGAAGGACGCCTGGGGTTGGCAGGCGGGTGACGTGCTGATCCACACCCTGCCCATCTTCCACGTGCACGGCCTGTTCGTGGCGTCGCACGGCGCCTTGATCAACGGCAGCAAGATGATCTGGTTTTCGCGCTTCGACCCACGCGCGGTAGTGGCGCGCCTGCCCGAGGCCACGGTCTTCATGGGCGTGCCCACCCTCTACGTGCGCTTGCTGGCCGAGGCCGCGCTCACACGCGAGGTTTGCGC
>JANLYV010000213.1:0-3029 GCA_031365825.1 Rubrivivax sp.
GCGCACCAGCAATGAAGGCAAGCCGCAGACCGGCATCAGCTTCCTGTTGATCGACATGAAGTCGCCCGGCATCAGCGTGCGCCCGATCATCACCATGGACGGCGAGCATGAGGTCAACGAAGTCTGGTTCGACAACGTCGAAGTGCCGCTAGAGAACCTGATTGGCGAGGAAAACAAGGGCTGGACCTACGCCAAGCACCTGCTCAGCCACGAGCGCACCAACATCGCCGACGTGAACCGCGCCAAGCGCGAGTTGGAGCGGGTGAAGCGCATCGCCAAGCTTGAGGGCGTGTGGGACGACGCGCGTTACCGCGACCAGGTGGCACAGCTCGAGGTCGACATCGTCGCGCTGGAGATGATGGTGCTGCGCGTGCTCTCGGCCGAGAAGAGCGGCAAGCAGAGCCTGGACGTGGCCGGCCTGTTGAAGATCCGCGGCAGCGAAATCCAGCAGCGCTACACCGAGCTCTTGATGCTCGCGGCCGGGCCTTACAGCCAGGCCTATGTGCGTGAGGCCATGGACGCCGGCTGGCAGGGCGAGCATGTCGGTGCGGCCTACATTGCACCGCTGGCCGGGCACTTCTTCAACAACCGCAAGACGACGATCTACGGCGGCAGCAACGAGGTTCAACGCAACATCGTGGCACAGACGGTACTGGGGAGCTGAGGCATGGACTTCGAATTCACCGACGACCAGGTTTCATTGCGTGACGCGGTCGCGCGCTGGGTTGAAAAGGGCTTCGCTTTCGAGCGCCGCCATGCATTGGCCATGGCCGGTGGCAAGACGCGCGAGGTCTACGGCGAGCTGGCCGAACTCGGCGTCACCGGCCTGGTGGTGCCCGAGGCCCATGGCGGCATGGGCTTCGGTGCGGTCGAGGCGATGGTGGTGTGCGAAGAGCTCGGCCGTGGCCTGGTCAACGCGCCTTTCGTGCATGCCGCGCTCGTGGCACCCGTGCTGATGACGGCCGCACCCGCGGCGCTGCAGGCCGCCTGGCTGCCGAAGATGGCCAGCGGCGAAGCGCTGGTGGTGCTCGCCCACCAGGAACGCGCCGCGCGCTACCGCTGGCAGCATGTCAGCACGCAGGCCGAGCAGACCGGCTCGGGCTGGGCGCTGACTGGGCACAAGAGCGTGGTGCCGGCAGGCGACGAAGCCGATGCCTTCATCGTGCCGGCGCGCATCAGCGGCGCGGCGGACAGTGCGGCAGGCATAGGCCTCTTTTTGGTCGAGCGCCTGGTCGAGCGCGCGTCAGTGCAGGTCAAAGGTTATGCCACGCAAGACGGCGGCCGCGCGGCCGAGCTGCCGCTGGCTCACACCGCGGCGAGCTTGATCACGGCCGAAGGCTTGGCCGTGCTCGAGCGCGCCATCGACGTCGGCATCGCCGGCCAGTGCGCCGAAGCCGTGGGCCTGATGGACAAACTGGTGGCCATCACCGTCGAGTACATGAACATGCGCAAGCAGTTCGGCGTGACCATTGCCAGCTTCCAGGCGCTGCGGCATCGCATCGCCGACGTGAAGATGCAGCTCGAGCTCGGCCGCTCGATGAGCTACTACGCCAGCCTCAAGCTCGGCGAGCCGGCGCCGCAGCGCCGCCGTGCCATCTCGCAAGCGCGTGTGCAGCTCGGGCAATCGATGCGCTTCGTCGGCCAGCAATGTGTGCAGCTGCACGGTGGCATCGGCGTCACCGACGAATACCTGGGCAGCCATTACTTCAAGCGGCTGACGATGCTGGAGATGGGTTTCGGCGACACCATGCATCACCTGGGCGAGGTGAGTGCGCGCATGACTGACACGGCAGGCGTGTTCGCCTGAACGCTGCGATGGCCGCACTGCACGGCGGCAGTCTCACTGACGTGGCCGGCCTGGCCGTCGGCCACTTCACTGAAATGCGCCGCCCCACCGGCTGCACGGTGGTGCTGTGCCCCGAAGGCGCGGTGTGTGGCGTCGACGTGCGCGGCGGCGCGCCGGGCACGCGCGAGACCGACCTGCTGAAGAGCGAAAACGTGGTGCAGCAGGTGCATGCCGTGCTGCTCACCGGCGGCAGCGCCTTCGGGCTGGATGCGGCCACGGGTGTGATGCGCTGGCTCGAAGAACATGGCCACGGCCTTGCCGTCGGCTCCACGCGCGTACCCATCGTGCCCGCCGCGGTGCTGTTCGATCTGTGGCTGGGTGATGCGCGCATCCGCCCGGATGCGGCGGCCGGCTACGCCGCCTGCGTTGCCGCGAGCCGCGACGCACCCGCGCAAGGTGGCGTCGGTGCTGGTGCCGGCGCCACGGTCGGCAAGCTCTTCGGCATCGAGCGCGCGATGCGTGGTGGCATCGGCACCGCCAGCCTGCGCGTCGGCGAGGTGACGGTGGCCGCACTCGTGGCGGTGAACGCCATTGGCGACGTGGTCGACGCCGACGGCAGCGTCATCGCCGGCGCGCGCAGCGAAGACGGCAAATCGTTCGTTGGCAGCGCAGCGGCCTTGCTCGCCGGCGAGGGCCCGGCACGCTTGATGGCCGGCATGGCCACCACCATCGGCGTGGTGGCCACCGACGCCACGCTGACCAAGCCGCAGGCCAACAAGCTCGCCGCGCTCGCGCACCACGGCCTGTCGCGTAGCATTTCGCCGTTGACCACGAACGACGGCGACGCGCTCTTTGCGCTGGCGACCGGCGCCTGCAGCCTAACGCCTGACTTGAGCGTGCTCGGCACCATGGCCGCCGAGGTCACGGCGCGTGCCGTGCGCAATGCGGTGCGCGTTTCCCTTTCAAACCACGGCCGATTGCAGGCAACGCGATCGGCTGCTGTCAAAACGACGTTGCCTTAGGAGCCTCGATGTTCACGACCCGTACACCCCTGCACCGCCTTGCGGCGGCTGCGCTTTGTTTCACGCTGTCTGCGCTGGGCACGACGGCGCTCGCCGCCGACCCGCCCAAGGCCGAAGAGGTGCCGTTCTGGGCCATCGGCAAACCCAAGGCGGACGCCGGCGCCAAGCTCGCACCCGTGCCATCGTTTCCCATCGCCACACCGGCCGACCAGCTGCCCCTG
>JANLYV010000258.1:0-18768 GCA_031365825.1 Rubrivivax sp.
TGGCGCTGCTGTCGGGCCTGGTGGCCGCGCAAGTCGACCCACCTGGCCGTGTCGGCCGTGTCGCCGACTTCCAGGGCACGGTGTGGGTCTTCGAACAGGAACAGGGCGACTGGGCTGCGGCCATGCGCAACCGGCCCGTCACGGGAGGTGACCGCATCTCCACCAGCGCCGATGCACGCGCCGAAGTACGCATCGGCTCGACCATCGTGCGCGTCGGTGCGCGCAGCGAGCTCGAGTTCCTACAACTAGACGACCAGCGCGTCGTCATGCAGCTGCACAGCGGCAGCGCTGCGGTGCGCATCCGCTCGCGCGAGATGGCCGATGAGTTCGAGCTGGTGACGGCCGAAGCGCGCTTGCGGCCACTGCGCGCCGGGCATTTCCGCATTGACCGGCAAGACGGCGTGAGCCTTGCCGCCAGCTTGCTGGGCGAGCTTGTGCTTGACGACGGCTCGGCTTTGCGCATCAACGCCGGCCAGCGGCTGGAGATCGGGCGCGATGGCCGCGAGCGTGCGCTGCACCAGCGTTGGGTGGCGCTGCCACAAGATGCGATGTCGGCCTGGCTGGCGCGTGAAGACCAGCAGGAGCAGCGCAGCGCGTCATCGCGCCATGTCTCGCCCGAGATGACAGGCGCCGAGGATCTGGATCGTTATGGCCGCTGGGAGAACCACCCCGAGTACGGCTCGCTGTGGGTGCCCATGGGTGTGCAGGCGGGATGGGCGCCGTTTCAATTCGGTACCTGGGTCTGGCAGCAACCCTGGGGCTGGACCTGGGTCGATGCGCAACCGTGGGGCTTCGCACCTTTCCACTATGGGCGCTGGGTCAGCGTTCGCGGCCGCTGGTGCTGGGCGCCGGGTGCCTATGCACCGCGGCCGGTGTATGCACCGGCACTGGTGAGCTGGGGTGGCAGGTACCAAGGCGGCGTGTCCGCCGGCGTGGTGCTCGGCTCGCCGCATCGGCACCTGCCAGCGCCTGGCTGGGCACCGTTGGCACCGCGTGAGGTGTATCGGCCTCAGCTTCCGACGAGCCCGCACTACGCCGACCGTGTCAATCACGGCCATTGGCCTCGCGAGCAGACGCCTCGCACGATGCCGCCGCCCATGGTGCCGGCGCCTGCACCAACGCCCAGCGCCGCGCCCATGCCGGTACCGCCCCCCAGGCGCCAGCCTTGGCCTTCACCCGCGCCCACGCCGGCCCCGGCTGCCGCCACGCCCCCCGCCATGGTGCCGACGCCGCCTGCCCTGCAGGTGCCCGCGCCCCGCGTGGTGCCACAACCGCCAGCACCTGGCCAGACCCTGCCCGCGCCACCACCGCGCCATGGGCCACCGCCGCCAGCGGCTGCGGCTCCAGGTATTGGCCCCGGGGTTGCGCCGCCCGTCGTGCGGCCGCCACCGCCGCGCCACGAACAGCCTCGTCGCGAGCCCGAAGGTTCGCCGCCCACCGAACGCGAAGCGCCACGCACGCGCACTCCCGAGTCCCGCCCGGGGCTGCGCGAGCGCGAGAACAATCGCTAGGCGGGGTTCAGAGGCGTTAGCGCAACAGCGGCCGCAACACGGGCCAGAGGTTGTCGAGCATGCGCGGATGGGCCTCGGCTTTGGGGTGGATGCGATCGGGTTGAAACATCGCATCCGCATTCGGCGCATTGGCCACGCCTTCCAGCAGGAAAGGCACGAGCGCCACTTGTTCGGCGCGCGCCACCGTGGTGAAGAGGGCGGCGAAGTCATCGGTGTACTTGCGGCCGTAGTTCGGCGGCACCTGCATGCCGGCGATCAGGGCCTTGGCGCCCGCGCTTTTTACGGCTCGCGTCATGGCACTCAGGTTCGACTGGGTCATGGTCAAGGGCAAGCCACGCAAGGCGTCGTTGCCGCCAAGCTCGATCACCACCACGTCGGGTTTGTGTTGTGCCAGCAGCGCCGGCAGGCGCGAACGGCCGCCTGAACTGGTGTCGCCGCTGATGCTGGCGTTGACCACGCGCACGTCGAGCTTCTCGCGCTTCAGGCGCTTTTGCAGCAGGGCAACCCAGCCGCTGTCGCGGGCCAGGCCGTACTCGGCCGAGAGGCTGTCGCCGACCACGAGCACGGTGCGTGGCGGTGCCGCAAGAGCCGGTGCCGTTGCACCGGCACCCAAAGCCGCGAGCGTGAGCAAGGTACAGTGCCCCAGCCAGTCGCGGCGCCTCATGGCACCGCGCTCAGCCCCCGAGTGACCACTCATCCGCATGCAAGAACCTATCATCGCCGTACAACGCATCTGCAAGCAGGTGGCCGACTCCACCGGTACGCTGACCATTCTCCACGACATCGATTTCACCTTGCGCGCCAAAGAGTCGGTGGCCATCGTCGGCGCGTCTGGCTCGGGCAAGAGCACCTTGCTGTCGATCATCGCCGGCCTGGATGTGCCCAGCAGTGGCAGCGTCAAGCTGTGCGGCACCGAACTTTTCAGCTTGGACGAAGACGCAAGGGCTGCCGTGCGCTCGCGCAGTGTGGGTTTCGTCTTCCAGAGCTTCCAGTTGCTGGCCAACCTCGATGCGCTGGAAAACGTGATGCTACCGCTGGAGCTGATGGGACATGCCGACGCCCGCACGCTGGCCTTGGACATGCTGCGCCGTGTCGGCCTGGGAGAACGTTTGCGCCACTACCCGAAGGTGCTTTCCGGCGGCGAGCAGCAGCGCGTGGCGCTGGCCCGCGCCTTCGTCGTGCAACCGGCCGTGCTGCTGGCGGACGAGCCCACCGGCAGCCTGGACTTCGCCACCGGCGAGACCGTCATGCAGCTCATGTTCGACATGAACCGCGAGGCCGGCACGACGCTCGTGCTCGTGACCCACGACCCGGCGATCGCCGCGCGCTGCGACCGTCAGCTTCGGCTCGAAGCCGGCCGTTTGGTCGACTGAGACGGCAGCCACTCGTCGAAGACTTCGACTTGGCGCGGCCCGATGCGAAAGGCTGCGCTTGCGGCATCACCCGCCGTCCGCAGATGCTCTTCGCGGCGCTCATCGATGCTGGCACCTTGGGCAGCGATACCGTAGGTTTCCATCACCGTGGCGGCGCCATCCGTGGCCTCGGCCCGCACGTACAGGCGCGCCACGAGTCCGGGCTTGTCGCGCATGCAGCTCAGCTGCCAGGTTTGAAGCGCCGCGAGCGCTGCCTCTCGCTGGCCTGGGGCGACACGCCAGTAGACGAAGAGCTGCCGGCCGCCGTGTGGTGCTAACGTTGCAGTCACGCGGGCTCGGTCGGGATGTCGTAGGGCAGCGCGCCGAGCGTGAGGCGGGGCCCGTTCACCGCGCCGCCAAACAATTCGGCGTCGGTGGCGGCCATCTTCAACTCAACCAGGGCCGCGTGCCGTGCACCGAGGCTGGCCGCAAGCACGACCATGCCGACGGGCTGCGCGGCGTCGTCGATCGCGAAGACTTCCTGGCCGGGTGTCAATGGCGCGTCGCTGTAGCCGACGTAAGCGCGCCGCTTGATGGTGCCGCGGTATTGGCTGCGCGCAACGATCTCCTGCCCGGGGTAACAGCCCTTCTGGAAGTTCACGCCACCCACGAGTTCGAGGTTGATCATCTGCGGCACGAATTGTTCGACCGTGGCCGCCACGATGCGTGCCGTGCCGCTGTGCACTTCGAGCCAGCGCCAGGCGTCGGCTGAGAGGCTCGTCAGCGCCGACTGCGTTTCGGCGGCAGACCCGATACGGAGCGCTCGCGGCACTGTCACGGCATCGACACGCGCGTCGGGCAATCGGATCAAGGTGCTCCCATCCGCGGCATTTGCGCGGCGCCAGGGTGCGATATCGGGCACGGCGGCAGCGCCTGCCAGACCCCAAAGCGCGACATCCTGGCTGGCATCACTGAGCTTGCATTTCGCGCGCAGCACGAACATCGACAGGCGCCTGTGCGCTTGCGCCAGCAGGTCGGCGCTGCAGGCCAGCATGATCTCGTCGGCGGCGCTGCGCCAGATGATGAAGCTCGCCAGCAGCCGGCCCTTGGCACTGCAGTAACCCGCCAGGCGCGCCTGCGCTTCGTCGAGCTGCAGCACGTCGTTGGTGAGCTGGCTTTGCAGGAAGCTGGCGGCGTCAGGGCCGGCGACGCGTATCACGCCCCAGTCACCGAGCCGGGTGGCACCTGCCAGGTCGGTCTCGGTTGGCGCCGCAAAGGTCTGCTGTGTCATGCGCGAATTATCATCACTCGCCATGGCACGTACCCCGACGGGGCTTCGATGGTGGGTGGCTCTGCTGACGCTGCCCGTGCTGGCTGCCGCAGCGGTGGCAGCTGGTGTCTTGTGGTGGTTGAGCCAGCCCTTGCCACTGGCCGGCGCCAGTGCCGAGCTCTCCATCGAGGCCGGCACCACACCCAAAGACGTGGCGCAAGCATGGGTCGACGCCGGCGTGCGGGCGCCACCCTGGGCGCTGTACCAGTGGTTCCGCTGGTCCGGCCAGGCCAAGCGCATCCGTGCCGGCAGCTACGAGATCGAAGCCGGCGTGACGCCACGAAGCCTGCTCGACAAGATGGTGCGCGGCGACCAGACCTTGCTCACGCTGCGTGTCATCGAAGGCTGGACGGTGCGACAGATGCGCGAGGCGTTGGCGCAGGCGCCACAACTGAAGGCGGTGACGGTGGACTGGACCGATGCCGCCCTGATGCAGGCGCTGGGCGCCCCGGGTGTGGCGGCGGAAGGCCGTTTTTTCCCCGACACCTATGCCTACAGTCCTGGCGTTAGCGACCTCACCGTACTCAAGCGTGCCCACGCGGCCATGATCCGGCGCTTGCAAAGCGCCTGGGCAGAGCGCGCCGCGGGCATACCGCTGAAGACGATGGATGAAGCGCTCGTGCTGGCGTCGATCGTCGAGAAGGAAACCGGACGCGCGTCGGACCGCGCGTTGATCGGTGGCGTCTTCAGCAACCGCTTGCGCATCGGCATGCCGCTGCAGACCGACCCCACTGTGATCTACGGTCTGGGCGAACGATTCGACGGCAACTTGCGCAAGCGCGATCTGCTCACCGACACGCCCTTCAACACCTATACGCGCGGCGGCCTTCCGCCGACACCCATTGCCTTGCCCGGCATGGCCTCGCTGCGCGCTGCCGTGCAGCCGCAGGCCACGGCCGCGCTGTACTTCGTGGCCCGCGGCGACGGCAGCAGCGTCTTCAGCGACAACCTCGCCGACCATAATCGCGCCGTCAATACCTACCAGCGGGGCGGTTCGAAGTGAGCGTGAGTGCAGGGCGAGGTGCGGTGGCGCAAGGGCGCTTCATCAGCTTCGAGGGCATTGACGGCGCGGGCAAGTCTTCGCACATCGAGGCCGTGGCAAGCTGGCTCAAGGCGCGCGGCCATACCGTGTTGGTGACCCGTGAACCCGGCGGCACGGCACTGGCAGAGACGCTGCGCGAGCTGGTGCTGCATCAACCGATGGACACCTTGACGGAAGCGCTGCTCGTATTCGCCGCGCGCCGCGACCATCTGGTGCAGCAGATCGAGCCGGCATTGCGGCGTGGCGAGATGGTCATCTGCGACCGTTTCACCGACGCCAGTTTTGCCTACCAGGGTGGCGGCCGCGGCTTCTCGTGGCAGGCGCTCGAGACGCTTGAAGGCTGGGTGCAGGAAGGGCGTCAGCCTGATTTGACGCTGTGGTTCGATCTACCTGGCGCCACCGCGGCAGCGCGTCGTACCGCGGCGCGCAGCCCCGATCGTTTCGAGCAGCAGGATCTGGAATTCTTCGAGCGTGTGCGCGAGGCCTACGCACGCCGCGCAGCGGCGTCGGCGCGATTCGCCCGCATCGACGCCATGCCCGAGCTGACAAGTGTGTGGCGTCAGGTGCGTGCCGTGCTAGAGCTGCAGCCATGGTGGTAGGCGCCGGCGGCGCGCTGCCGCTACCTTGGTTGCAGCCCGTGCTCGACATGGCGCTGTCCCAGCGTCGTGCACACGCCTTGCTCTTGCAGGGCAGCGCGGATCTGGGCGCGCTGGAGGCCGCGGTGACGCTGGCCCAGACATGGCTTTGCGAGCAGCGCGGCGCCGGTGAGGAAAGCGAGCGTGCCATGTCGCCGCGCCGCGCATGTGGCCAATGCGCGTCGTGTCGTCTGGTGCAGGCCCGGTCGCATCCCGACCTGTTGTTGCTGCAGACCGAGGAAGCAAGGCTGCAAAGCGGCTGGTTGTTGCCGCTGGACAAGCCACCGAGCGCACAAGGCGGGGCCGACGACGACAAGCCGCGCAAGAAGGCCAGCCGGCAGATCCGCATCGACGAGGTGCGGTTGTGCAACGAGTGGGCGTCGCGAACGAGCTCGCGTGGCCGTGCCAAGGTGGTGGTGTTGCACCCGGCAGATGTGCTCAACCCGCAAGCTGCGAATGCCTTGCTCAAGACGCTGGAGGAGCCTGCCGCGGGCGTGCGCTTCGTGCTGACGACGGCAGATGCCGAAGGCCTGCTGCCGACGTTGCGCAGCCGCTGCCAGGTACTGCGTCTGCCGGCGCCTGAGACCCATGTCGCGCTGGAGTGGTTGCACGACCGGGGCGTCGTCGATGCCGCCGTGATGTTGGCCGCCGCTGGCGGCAGGCCTTTGCTTGCCTTGAGCCTGCAGGCGGGCGGCATCGACGCCCGCACCTGGGAGGCGCTGCCGGCTGCGGTGGCCAGGGGCGACGCCAAGGGCTTGGCCGGCTGGCCCTTGCCGCGTGCGATCGACGTGCTGCTGCGCCTGTGTCACGACCTCGCGCGTGTCGTGGTGGGTGGCGCGCCGCTGTACTTCGCGCCGGCCACGCTCAGCGCCTTTGCCGGCACGGCAGCTTCGCTGGATGCCTGGCGCCAGGACTTGCTGCGCGCGGCGCGGCACGACGGCCACGCCTGGAATGAAGGCCTGCTGCTCGAGTCCCTTTGCGCGAAGGGTGCTCGCGCGATGCAGGGCGAGCCGTCTACGCCAGTGGGGCCCGGCGGGCACGGGGCTACACTGCCGGCATGAATGAACGTGCGCCAGGTCGCCCCAATGCCGTGCCAGGCCTTGCTGCGCCCGCCACGTCGCGACCCAGCGTCATTCAGCTCGTGTTTCGTGAGAAGGGCGCGCTGTACGCAGCCTACATGCCGCTGCTCGCGGATGGCGGCTTGTTCGTTCCGACGCAGCGTGACTACAAGCTCGGCGATGACATCTACCTGCTGCTCACCCTGCCCGAAGATCCGCAGCGCTACCCGGTGGCCGGCAAGATTGCGTGGATCACGCCGTTGAACGCCTCCGGCGGGCGCACCCAGGGCGTCGGCGTGCGTTTTCCCTCAGACGACAAGACGCGGCAGCTGAAGATCAAGATCGAGGAAGTGCTGGGCACCAGCATCTCTTCGTCCAAGCCAACCCAGACCATCTGAGCGGCTGCGCGGTACCTGCGAGGACCGCCGGCCAGCCCCTGCCGCGCCATGTACGTTGACTCGCATTGCCACCTCAGCCTGCCCGAGCTGCACAGTCAGATCGACGACATCCGCGCACGCATGGCCCAGGCCGACGTCGACCGCGCGCTATGCATCTGCACCACGCTGGAAGAGTTCGAGGTCGTGCATGGCCTGGCGATGGCACACAACAATTTCTGGTGCACCGTGGGCGTGCACCCTGACAACGAAGGCGTGCACGAACCCAGCGTTGAAGACCTGGCGCAGCGTGCCGCGCGGCCACGCGTGGTAGCCATCGGCGAAACCGGGCTCGACTATTACCGACTCCACGGCCGCAGCGTGGCCGACATGGCATGGCAACGCGAACGATTCCGCGTGCACATTCGCGCCGCGCTACAGACCGGTTTGCCGCTCGTGGTTCATACGCGCAACGCGAGCGACGACACATTGGCCATCCTGCGCGATGAAGGGCAGGGCCGTGTGCGCGGTGTTTTTCACTGCTTCACCGAGACACAGGCCGTGGCCGACGCGGCAGTGGCGCTGGGCTTTCATGTCTCGTTCTCCGGCATCCTGACGTTTCGCAACGCGGTGGACTTGCAGCGTGTGGCGCAAAGCCTTCCACTGGAGCGTTGCCTGATCGAGACCGACAGCCCTTATCTCGCGCCCATGCCGCACCGTGGCAAGCTCAACACGCCGGCGTTCGTGCCACTGGTGGCGGCCAAGTTGGCCGAGCTCAAGGGCTTGACGGTCGAGGCGGTCGCGCGCGCCACCAGCGAAAACTTCGAAACCCTGTTTGCGGTGCCGCGCTTGGTGCAGTTGCCATGACCACGGGGGCCATGACCAGTTCCGTCGTCCGTGCACTCACCATGGGTGTGCTTGCCTGTTTTGCTGCGCTGGCACATGCCGGCGCTTTCGAGGACTTCTTCAGCGCGATCGAAGTCGACAACGTATCGACTGTGAAGGTTTTGCTCGAGCGCGGGTTCGATGTCAATGCGGTCGATGAGAAGGGGCAACACGCGCTCTACGTGGCGTTGCGAGCCGAGTCATTCAGAGTGGCCGAGGTCTTGTTGGCGCAGCCTGGCATGAAGCTCGACGCCGGCAACGTTGCCGGAGAAACGCCGCTGATGATGGCCGCGCTGCGCGGCCATCTCGAATGGACACGCAAGCTGCTCGCGCGTGGCGCGGCCGCGCACAAGGAGGGCTGGTCAGCCATTCACTATGCCGCCACGGGCCCGGCGGCCGAAGTCGTTCGTCTGCTGCTGGACGGCGGCGCGCCAGCCGATGCCAGGTCACCCAATGGCAGCACGCCGCTGATGATGGCGGCGCGCTATGGCAGCGAAGATTCGGTGCAGCTGTTGATGGCACGTGGTGCCGACGTGGCCGTCAAGAACGATCGTGGGCTCAACGCGGCAGACTTCGCGCGGCTGGGTGGACGCGAGGCACTTGCAGCCAGGCTCGCGCCACCGCGTCGGTGACTTGCCCCCAGCCCGGCACGTGCGCTTGTTCCGTGTCGGAAGTCATCTGACAACGCAAATGGTGCTGCACCACTTACGCAAGGCGCGGGCACCGCCGTAGATTTGCAGCCAAGACATTCCGTCTCGCCACCCGGAGTCCAGACATGGCTCACGAATCCGTCAGCGCCAATCCCTTCATGCTGATGACGCATCCTGAAGTGGTGCTCGCCGCCATGGAGCGGTCAGAGCGGCTCAGCCAGCTGAATCGGCACATGTGCCGGCCGCTGGACCGGCACATGCCGACTGTTGCCGAGAGCACGGAGCCTACGGTGACGGACGAGAGTGACGGCGACGGCGACGTTCCCGTTTAGATTGCGGCTGACTGTCACCATGCTGCCCGGCGGTGGCATGAGAGCTCTGATGCGTACCGTCGCGTGCATTGTCGTGTGCGCTGAGGTGCGAACTGTCCGGTGATTGACGCCTGCGCCGCCGTCTTCGGCGCACGCCGTGCAGCCGCGGTACTGCTGTGTTGAGATGTTGCACCACCGCCGCAAAAAGCCAGGCCAGACCGAAGAGCGACAAAGTCGCGATCAGTGTCATCAACGCGTTTTCGCGCACATACACCAGGCTGGAGCGAAACCACGACGAGTCGGGTTCGCCGTTGATGACCACAACCCCGTCGCCAGCCATTACCTGGCGCCCGCCGTCCACGGCCCAAGACGCCGACTTGTCGTCATTGCGCAGCGTCTGATCGCGAGTCGACGTCGGCAAAACGACATCAACTCCCAGGCTGTCTGGAATGGTTCCTGGCATGGCCGCGGGTGCGCTTGCGGCGCCAACTTTGGTCTGCGGCTCGTTGGGTGATACCGGTCGTTCCGATGTGGCGGCACTGGCTGCTCGTGCCGGCATATCCGGCAGTATGTCGAAAGTCCAGATCTCGAGTCCTGTCGTCAATGTCGTTGTTGCCCCGGTGGCAATAGGCTGCGTCGCCGCCGCATGAGGCTCGGACAGCCTTTCGGCTGCTGCGTGGCTGGGTCCGGCCAACGTGCAGGCCGTCAACCATGCCAGCGCTGCATGTCGAGTTTTTATGGGCATTGAATGCTTGGCAGTGCGAAGGCGCGTTGAAGTAAGGGTGTCATGCTGCCGGATACTGTAATGGGCGGTGATTGGCAGACTGACTTAAATTTGCACGATGTATATTATGTTAAATAACTCATTGGCTTCGATTGGGCCAATTGATTGATAGCCGCTAGCTCGACTCCGCCTCGGCTGCCGACAGCGCGGCGCGCAGTCTTCCCTCCACCTTCGCTCGCAAAGACGCGGGGGCCAGCACCTTCACCTGTTCGGCCTGCCGCAGCAAGTCCATCACCAACTCGGTGTCGTTGACGTATGGCACACGCAACAAGTACGAACCGTCGTCGCGCCATTGGCCCGATTGCTCCGGGTGCCACTGCTCGCGGCTGATCCAGGCCGCAGCCCGCGGTGCAAACACAAGCTCGGCCCAATGCCTCTTGCCGCCGGCGTAGATGCCGTAGCCGGCGTCCATGGCAGCCTCGACCTGCGCCATCGCCACGTCCATTGCAGCGCGTTCAACGAGAGTGGCCGTTTCGATGGCGTCCAACGCGAAGCGCCGCAAGCCTTCGACCCGATGGCACCATGCGTCGAGGTACCAGGTGTTGCGGTAGTGCACCAGCCTCTGTGGCGACACCTCGCGGTCACCACGTTCCTCACGCCCACGCGTGAGGTAGCGCATCTGTACGCGTCGCCGCTGCGTTAGCGCTGCCGTGACGAGCTCGAAGAATTCGCCCGGCACGGGCCGGCGAAAGGCGCTGATGATCTTCACCCGTTGCTGCAACAGGGGCGCGCGCGCGGCGTCGCCCTGCCCCAGCATCTGCTGGATGCGGTCACGCAAAGGTTGCATGTGGCGGCTGAGTGTGCCGTCCGCGTCCAACTCACCCAACAACTGGTGTGCGGTCAACAGCGAGTACAGCTCGCGTTCGTCGAACCACATGCCCGGCAGTTCCTGCCGCGCACCGCGTGACGATGCGGCGAATCGATAGCCACGAGTTGCTGCGTTGTATTCGATTGGCGCGCCAAGTTGGCTGCGTAGGTACTCGAAGTCGCGCTTCAGCGTGGCCGCGGACACTTCCAGCGCTTGCAGCAACTGCTTGAACGTGATCTCGCCATGCTGTCGAATCAAGGCTTCGATTTTGTACAGGCGTGCCGTCTTGCTCATGGCGGCACTGTACCTAGTCAATGGTGACGAAGCATTGACGTGTACCGCGGGTGATACTTGCCATTGGCGACAAACGCGTCGACAGGCCCGGCAGGAGGGGTGATTGTCCGTTCCCGAAATTATCGACATGTTGTGGCAGAACGTGGTGGCCGCCATCGCGCAGCCCAAGGACGTGTTCGCCCTGTTGGCCGGCGCGATTGCGACCGTGCTGATCGTTGCCGGCACCTTGGTCAAAACCATCATTCCTCTGCGCTGGCTGACGGTGGGCAGCAACATCGGCTTTGTCGTGTACGGTCTGGTGCAGCCAGCGTGGCTGGTGCTGGCCCTGCATGCCATGCTGCTGCCCGTCAATGTCTGGCGTGCACTCGAGATGGTGCGGCTCACGCGCCGCGTCGCCAAGTCGGCAAAGTCGGGCGACATCACGGGTGTCTGGCTTCGGCCGTACATGCGCACAGGCAAGCACAAGGCAGGCGAAGTGCTCTTTCACAAGGGTGACATTGCCGACCACCTGTACTTTCTGGCCGAAGGACGCATTCAACTGGTTGAGCTTGATCGGATCATCGAACCGGGGCGCGTGTTCGGTGAGATCGCTCTCTTCACGCCGGATCGCCGCCGCACCATGACCGCGCGCTGTCTCGACGCCTGCACCATTCTTCGTATTGACGAGACAACCTTTCGCCAGCTCTACTTCCAGAACCCCGACTTCGGCTTCGAGGTCGTGCGCCTGATCACCACGCGGCTCTCGGCCGACATCAGCCGGCTCGAGCATCGCCTTGGTGCGCGCGATGATTCACCCATGACCGCGGGTGCCACCCGATCGCCGCTGCATCCGGGCTGAGTACACTGCGCTACCCACGCAGCGGGCATTCGTGACGACCCGCGCAACCGCCCTCAACTCAGGCAAGACATGAAGCACCGGACCACTCTCTTTTTCGCCCTGCTCGCAGTCGCTTCGAGCGCCATGGCGGCGCCGCCGAAGACCATGTTTGTGGACCACTCCAATGCTGCGTTGATGGACAGCAAAACTGCCATGGCGATCATGGGCGAGGGCTTCACGGCCCGCGTTCTGAGGGTTTATCCCGCGTCGAAATTCGGCTTCGTCAGCCAGGTGGAAGGCGGGCTCACTGCCAACGGCACCTGTGTGGTCACGGCGCGAGTGATGATGATGCAGCTGACGCCCACGATGAAGGTGATGTTGTTTCGGCCGCAAGAAACAGCCACGACCTTCGATGCGCAGCCCGGCGCTTCAGCCGACCAGTGCAAACAACTCGCCAAGACCAAACTTCAAGAGGCCGTGAAAAGCGTGGCTTCGAGTCTGGTCAAGAGCTGAGTCGCCGAGCGCGCTGCGCGCGCCAGAGCGCGCCAGAACTAACGTGTGATGGCGCCAAGCATCATCTGCACGAAACGTTCGGAGCTGATGAAGCCGCCACCCAACGCGGCATTGAACTCTGCCGCGGGTTGCGCGGCTCGGATGTCGTCATCGGTCTTGCCGTTGCGCCGATGTTCCTTGATTCGCTGCGTGACCGTAGCCAACATCGTGCGGTAAGCCGCCAGGTTCGCTTTGGTGGCAATCGGGCCATGACCGGGTATGACGCGCGTGTTGTCACCGATCAGCGCCAGCACGCGGTCCACTGCGGCAATCACGCCGTCGGCCGTACCGCCGCTTGAGCTGTCGATGAAAGGGTACATGCCATTGAAGTAGACGTCGCCCATGTGCACCACGTCGCTTTTCTTGAAGTGCACGATGAGGTCGCCGTCGGTGTGCGCCCGCGGCACATGGAATGCATGCACCTCGTCGCCGTTGATGTGGAATTTCACGTCGCCAGGCACCGTGACCACCGGTAAGGCAACTTTCGCCGACGCCGCCTGCGTCGCGCCAATGAAGCTGATGAGCTGAGTGCTGCTCATACGCTGGCGCACGTTGTCATGCGCGACGATGAGCGCACCGTCCTTGCCCAAGGAATCGTTGCCGCCTGAGTGGTCGAAGTGGAAGTGCGTATTCAAGACAAACTGCACGGGCTTGGCACTGATGCGTGCGATAGCGGCCTTGATCTTGGGCGCCAGCGGCGCGAAGTCGCTGTCGATCACGAACACCGCGTCTTCACCGACGGACAAGCCGATATTGCCGCCAGCGCCGGAAAGCATGTAGGTACTGTCGGTCAGCTTCAAGGCCTTGACTTCGACCTTGCTGAAATCCTGCTGCGCCCACGCCGGCGCTGATGCCAGCAACGCACACGAGAGCCATCCAATGAGACGTGTTGACATGACTGCTGCTCCACTCCAAGTGGGGAAATGAAAACGGGCCTATGAGGCCCGTACATGGCGTTGGCTGGCGGAGTCGGAGGGATTCGAACCCTCGATGCAGGTTTTGCCCACATACTCCCTTAGCAGGGGAGCACCTTCGGCCACTCGGTCACGACTCCAGCATGGTGCGGCGATTCTAGCCGCATGACGTCGCGCAGAACTCAGGCAACGGCAACGCCCTGGTCGAGATCGAAGGCCTTGTGCAATGCACGCACGGCGAGTTCCATGTACTTCTCGTCGATCACCACGCTGGTCTTGATTTCGCTGGTGCTGATCATCTGGATGTTGATGCCTTCTTCGCTCAAGGTGCGGAACATGCGGCTGGCCACACCCACGTGACTGCGCATGCCGATGCCGACGATCGACACCTTGCAGATCTTCGGGTCACCCATCACCTGCGTGGCACCCAATGCCGGCAGCACGCTGCCACGCAGCAAATCCATCGTGCGCGTGTAGTCGTTGCGATGCACAGTGAACGAGAAGTCGGTGCGCCCATCGTGCGACACATTCTGGATAATCACGTCAACATCGATGTTAGCTTCGGCCACCGGGCCAAGAATCTGGTGCGCGATACCGGGTTTGTCGGGCACACCCATGACCGTCACCTTGGCCTCGTCGCGATTGAAGGCAATGCCCGACACAACGGCTTGTTCCACTTTTTCGTCCTCCTCAAAACTGATCAGCGTGCCCGATCGCGCTTCGTCCTCGATCGGAATGTCCCATGGCGTGAAGCTTGACAGCACGCGTAGCGGCACGCGGTACTTGCCGGCAAATTCAACCGAACGGATCTGCAGCACCTTGGAGCCCATGCTGGCCATCTCGAGCATCTCTTCGAAGCTCACGCTGGCCAGGCGCCGCGCTTCGGGCACGATGCGCGGGTCGGTGGTGTAGACACCGTCAACGTCGGTGTAGATCAGGCATTCGTCGGCCTTCATCGCTGCGGCAATGGCCACGGCCGAGGTGTCGGAACCACCACGCCCCAGGGTCGTCACGTGGCCCTGCCCGTCGATGCCCTGGAAGCCGGTGATGACCACCACCTTGCCGGCATCAAGTTCGGCGCGAACACGCACCTCGTCGATGCTGGCAATGCGCGCCTTGGTGTAGGCCGAGTCGGTGACGATGGGCACCTGCCAGCCGGCGAAGCTCACCGCAGGCACACCCTGGGCCTGCAGCGCCAAGGCCAGCAGGCCGACCGACACCTGCTCACCGGTGGCTGCCAGCGCATCAAGTTCGCGCTGGCTTTGCGCCGAGGTCGACGTCGGTTGAAGTTCCTTGGCCAGGCCGAGCAGCCGATTGGTCTCGCCGCTCATGGCCGAGGGCACGACGACCATCTGGTGCCCGGCCCGATGCCACTTGGCGACGCGCTGGGCAACGCTGCGAATGCGCTCCGTCGAGCCCATCGACGTGCCGCCGTACTTGTGAACGATAAGGGCCATGTCTTGCTTGGTGGCGCTGCGCACGAGGCCTGGCCCGCTGCGCGCAAACCCGCAATTCTAGAGGGTTGCGCTACGGGACTGTGGTGTGTCAGGCTGTGCCGCCGGTTCCCAGCGCAAGCTCATCCCGGCTCCCGGCGCCGTTTGGCAGACGCGGGCGTCGACGCCAAGTCCGGGCACCAGCGCCAGCCGGCCTTGCAGGTACACCAGAGGACCATGCCGCTGCCATGCGGGCACGCCCATCGACTGGTACTGTTTCTTCAGGCTGCGGGCCTGGCTGCCGTGGCGAAACTGGAAGCGCTCGCGACCACTGCGCGCACGGCATTCGGCCTGCGCCAGCTCGGCCGGGTTGATGCCAGGCCCAGGCGCTTCAGCCACCACCAAGTGTCCATGCCAGCCCTCAACAGGATAGGCGCCGGGCTGCTGCAGATCGACGGCAACCGAAGCCGGCACGCTGGCGGCTGTGGCGGCGCGCGTTTCAATGCGCAGCACGTCGCGGTAGAGCCTCAACGAATGCCCGGTCCAGGGCCAACTGCCCGTGCGAGCACCGGGAAGCTCGTCAAGCAGGCGTTGCACCAGGGTCTGCGGCACCGGGCCCGACGCGGCACCTGTCAGCCAGCTGCGCAACAGCAGCGAGCGCCGCGCCTCGCTCAACGTCATCCATGCAACCACATCCAGGCCCTGTGGGCTGACACAGCCTGGCCTATCGATGGCCGCCAGTTCCGCCAAGCATGCCGCAGCTTCCTGCGCCCGTGCGGCGACAAGCGCCAGGCTGGTCTCGGCATCGGGGAACGACGTGATCAGCGCCGGCCACAGTGTTTGGCGCAACCGGCTGCGCGCATAACGCTCGTTTTGATTGCTCTGGTCTTCGATCCAGCGCAGGCGATGGCGGCGCAGGTAGGCGTCAATCGCCGCCCGCGGCTGCTGCAGCCATGGCCGGCACCAGGCAATGCCTTGGCGCTGCACCACCTGTGGCATGGCCGACAGCCCGGCCGCGCCTGCGCCGCGTAGCGCCTGAAGCAACACGGTTTCGGCCTGGTCCTGACGATGGTGGGCGAGCCACACTGTGGTGGCGCCGGCAGCTTTGGCCATCGACGCCAACGCGGCGTAGCGCCGGTGCCGCGCCCAGGCTTCGATGCTTTCGCCAGGCCGAGGTTTTTCCTGCAGGCGCTGCACGTGCAGCGTGATCGGCAAGCCGCCTTTCGCCCAGCGGCGGATCTGCTTGCGCAGGTGCTCCACCCATTCGTCTGCGTCGGACATCAGCCCGTGGTGCACATGCAGCGCATGAACGTGCAAGGCACTGCCTCGCGCTGCGCGCGCCGCGCAATGCAGCAGGGCCGTGGAGTCGCGCCCGCCACTGGTGGCGACGGCGATGTGCAAGGCGCTCTCAGCGGTCCTTGGTGTCGTTGAAGCGCCCATAAGACTGCAGACGTTCGTAGCGCCGCTGCAGCAGCTCCTTGGGCTTCAGGTCGGCCAGTTGCCGCATGGCATCGTTGAGCGCGCGCTTGAGGTGCGCCGCCATCCACTTGTAGTCGCGCTGCGCGCCACCGACGGGCTCGTTCACGATCTTGTCGATAACGCCCAGTGCCTTGAGTCGATGGGCCGTGATGCCCAGCGCCTCGGCCGCATCGCTGGCACGTTCGGCCGTCTTCCACAGAATGGAGGCGCAGCCCTCAGGCGAGATCACCGAATAAATCGAGTACTGCAGCATCAACACCTGGTCGGCCACGCTGATGGCCAGCGCGCCGCCCGAGCCGCCTTCGCCGATGACGGTGGCGATGATCGGCACTTCGAGTTGCGCCATCTCGAAGATGTTGCGTCCGATGGCTTCAGATTGACCGCGTTCTTCGGCACCGATGCCAGGGTACGCGCCCGGCGTATCGACAAACGTGAACACCGGCAGGCGGAACTTCTCGGCCAGTTTCATCAGCCGCAGTGCCTTGCGATAACCCTCGGGGCGAGACATGCCGAAGTTGCGTTGGGTACGCTCCTTGGTGTCGCGGCCTTTTTGATGGCCCAGCACCATGCACGCCTGGCCGTTGAAGCGCGCCAGGCCACCGACGATGGAGGTGTCGTCGCCATAGTGGCGGTCACCATGCAGCTCGTGAAAGTCGGTGAAGACCTCGGCCACGTAGTCCAGCGTATAGGGGCGCTGCGGGTGTCGCGCAATCTGCGTCACCTGCCACGGCGTGAGGCTGCCGTAGATGTCCTTGGTAAGCTGCTGGCTCTTCAGATCGAGCCGTTCGATTTCATCGGAAATGTCGACGGCCGACTCGTTCTGCACGTAGCGCAATTCGTCGATCTTCGATTCCAGTTCGGCAATCGGCTGTTCGAACTCGAGGAAGTGTTTCTTGCTCATCCGTTCGTGTGCGCTGAGGTTCGGACGGTGGCCACCGCGCGTGAATCAGTAGTCCACCGGCAGCGGGTCGAGGCTGCGCCAAATGTACCATGTGGCTACCGAGCGGAAGGGTGCCCAGGCGTCGCCAACTTCGCGTGCCTCGGCTCGTGAAACGGGCTCGCCGCTGAAGTAATTCAGGCTGATGCCTTTGATGAGACCGAGGTCGTCGAGCGGCATCACGTTCGGGCGCATCAGGTGGAAGATGAGGAACATTTCCGCCGTCCAGCGCCCGATGCCGCGAATGGCCACGAGCTCGCCGATGATGTCGTCATCGGCCATGCCACGCCATGCGTCGACATGCACCAGGCCGGCAGCAAAGTGTTTGGCCAGGTCCAGCAGGTATTCGCTCTTGCGGCCCGACAAGCCCGAGCCGCGCAGCTGCTCCATCGTCAGCGCCAGCACCGCTGCGGGCGCCAGCTTGGCCGGCGTGCCACCAACACACGCGGCAAAGCGGCCCCACACCGATTGCGCCGCCTTCACCGAGATCTGTTGGCCCACGATCGAGCGCGCCAGCGTCGTGAAGGCATCGCCGCGGCTTTGCAACCGCCCTTCCCCCAAGCGTGGGATCAACTTCTTCATCACGCGGTCGCGTCGCGTCAGGTGCTTGCAGGCTTCGTCCCAATAGTCAGGCGTGATGCGGTCGGGCGTGGTGCTGCCAGCTCTGGTGGTACTCACGGCATCAGCCCTTGACCCAGGTCGTGCCGATGGCGGAGTCCTTCAACTCGATGCCGGCCGCCGCAAGTTCGGCACGGATGCGGTCGGCCTCGGCAAAGTTGCGCGCAGCCTTGGCCGTTGCGCGTGCATCGATCAAGGCCTGGATGGCGCCGGCATCCAGGTTGCTCCCCAGCTGGAGAAAGGCTCTCGGTGCGCTTTGAAGCAAACCCAACACGCCGCCCAGGGTGCGCAACACCCATGCCGGTTTTTGCTCGCGCGAGCGGTTCACCTCTGCCGCGAGTTCGAACAGCACCGCCACCGCCACCGGTGTGTTGAAGTCGTCGTCCATGGCCGCACGGAACTTCGCCGCTGCGGGCTCGGCCCAGTCGATCGCCATGGGCACCGCGGTCACATCAGGCAGTGCCGCCGCGTCCAGCGCCGTGTAAAGCCGCCGAAGAGCACTGCGCGCATCGTCGAGGTTAGCGTCGCTGAAGTTGAACGGGCTGCGGTAGTGCGTGCGCAGCATGAAGTAGCGCAAGGTCTCGCCGTCGTAGTGCTTCAGTACCTCGCGGATGGTGAAGAAGTTGCCCAGCGACTTGGACATCTTTTCGTCGTCGACATTCAGGAAGCCGTTGTGCATCCAGACGTTGACGAAGGGTTTGCCCAGTGCGCCTTCACTTTGCGCGATCTCGTTCTCGTGATGCGGGAACTGCAGGTCCATGCCACCACCGTGGATGTCGAAATGCTCGCCGAGCAAGGCGCAGCTCATTGCCGAACATTCGATGTGCCAGCCGGGCCGGCCCGGGCCGGCAGGACTGTCCCACTTGGCATCGGCCGGCTCCGACTCCTTGGCCGCTTTCCAGAGCACAAAGTCGAGCGGGTCTTCCTTGCCGTCCTGCACCGCCACGCGCTCGCCGGCGCGCAACTGGTCCAGCGACTTGCCGG
>JANLYV010000264.1:0-5056 GCA_031365825.1 Rubrivivax sp.
ACCGAAGGCATCATCCCGGCGCTGGAGTCCAGCCATGCCGTCAGCTACGCCATGAAGTTAGCCGCGACGATGGAGCCAGACCAGCACCTGCTGGTGAACCTTTCGGGGCGCGGCGACAAGGACATCGGCACGGTGGCCGACCTGAGCGGTGCCGACTTCTATTGCCGGCCTTCGTGCCGCGGCCAGGTGGTGAAGTCATGAGCCGCATCCAGGGCGTGTTTGGCACGTTGAAATCGCAGGGACGCAAGGCGCTGATCCCCTACATCGCCTGCGGCGACCCCTTCGCCGACACCACGCCGCAGATCATGCTGGCGTTGGCCGAAGGTGGCGCCGACATCATCGAACTCGGCGTGCCCTTCTCCGACCCGATGGCCGACGGCCCGGTCATCGCCAAGGCGAGCGAGCGCGCGCTGGCACGTGGCATCGGCATGGCGCAGGTGCTGCAGGCCGTGGCCAGCTTCAGGCGCAGCGATGTGCTAACGCCCGTCGTACTGATGGGCTACGCCAACCCGATCGAGCGCTACGACCAGCGCCACGGTGCCGGCAGCTTCATCGTCGCCGCGCGCGAGGCTGGCGTCGACGGCGTGCTCGTCGTCGACTACCCGCCCGAGGAATGCGAAGACTTCGCGGCGCAGCTCAAGGCCGCCGGGCTGGACCTCATCTTCCTGCTCGCACCCACGTCGACCGAGCAACGCATGAAGGACGTGGGCCGCATTGCCAGCGGCTACGTCTACTACGTCTCGCTCAAAGGGGTGACGGGGGCCGGGCACCTGGACACGAGCGCGGTGGCACAGGTGCTGCCGCGCATCCGCGCTCACGTGAGTGTGCCGGTGGGCGTGGGCTTCGGCATCCGGGACGCCGCCACCGCGCGCGCGGTGAGCCGTGTCGCCGACGCCGTCGTCATCGGCACGCGCCTGGTGCAAATTCTGGAGACGCAGACGCGCGAGAATGCGGCCGCCGCGGCGCGTGAGTTCATGGCCGAGATTCGTGCGGCATTGGATGCCGCGGAACAAGGGGTACACACATGAGTTGGTTCGAGAAGCTGCTGCCGCCGAAGATCCAGCCGACTGACCCGACCGAGCGCCGCACGGTGCCCGAGGGTCTGTGGATCAAGTGCCCGTCGTGCGAGACGGTGCTGTACAAGACCGACCTCGAACAGAACGTCAACGTCTGCCCGAAGTGCGACCACCACCACCGCATCGGCGCGCGCGAGCGGCTCGACCGTTTTCTCGACGCCGAAGGCCGCTGGGAGATCGGCCAGGAGGTGCTGCCGGTTGACGCGCTCAAGTTTCGCGACAGCAAAAAGTACCCCGAGCGGCTGAAAGCCGCGCTCGAAAGCACCGGCGAGACCGACGCGCTGGTGGTCATGGGTGGCGCCGTGATGAGCGTGCCGCTGGTCGCGGCCTGTTTCGAGTTCGACTTCATGGGCGGCTCGATGGGCTCGGTGGTGGGCGAGCGTTTCGTGCGCGGCGTCGAAGTGGCGATAGAACAAAAGGTGCCGTTCGTGAGCTTCACCGCCACCGGCGGCGCACGCATGCAGGAAGGGCTGTTGTCGCTTTTGCAGATGGCCAAGACCAACGCCGCGCTGACGCACCTGGCCAAGGCCGGTCTGCCTTTCATCAGCGTGCTCACCGACCCGACCATGGGCGGCGTGTCGGCCAGCTTTGCCTTCATCGGCGATGTGGTCATCGCCGAGCCGCGTGCGCTGGTGGGTTTTGCCGGGCCGCGTGTGATCGAGAACACGGTGCGCGAGAAGCTGCCCGAGGGTTTCCAGCGTGCCGAGTTCCTGCTGGAAAAGGGGGCCATCGACATGATCATCGACCGCCGCCAGCTTCGCCCCACCATCGCCCGCATGGTGGCCATGCTGCAGCGCCAGAGCGCCGACGCCGTGGCCTGAGGCTAACTTTCAACCTACCGCCACCGGGCCGCTTGCGGCCCGGTCTCGTTTGATGAACCTGCCCACGAACCTGCCCACGAACCTGCCGGACTGGCTGCGCCGTCTCGAACAAACGCCGGCGAAGGGGATGGAGCTTTCGCTCGAACGCACGATCGAGGTCCGCCGCCGCTTGAATCTCAACTTCGACGCGCCGCTGATCATCGTCGCCGGCACCAATGGCAAGGGCTCGACCTGCGCCATGCTGGAGTCGATCGCGCGCCACGCCGGCTACCGCGTTGGGCTGTACCAGAAGCCCGAGCTGGTGCACTTCGAAGAGCGTTGCCGCATCGATGGCGCGCCGGTGTCGGCAGCGACCTTACTGACGCAGTTCGAAGCCGTCGAGCAAGCGCGTGGCGAGATCACGCTGAGCAAATTCGAATTCACCACGCTGGCGATTGCGCGGGTGCTGGCGCTGGCAATGCTCGATCTGGTGATCCTCGAGGTCGGCCTGGGCGGTCGCTACGACTCGGTCAACGCTTTTGATGCCGACTGTGTCGTCATCACCAGCATTGACCTGGATCACGTCGAATACCTCGGCCCCGACCGAGAGGCCATCGGCCTGGAAAAGGCGCAGGTGATGCGCGCCGGCAAACCTGCGGTGGTGAGCGATCCGCTGCCGCCGCAAAGCGTGGTCGAGCATGCGCGGCAAATCGGCGCCGATCTGTGGCTGGTCGGCCGCGACTTCAACCATGCGGGTGACCGCCAGCAGTGGCGCTGGAGCGGCCGCGGCCGGCGCTACAGCGGCATGGCCTACCCCGGGCTGCGTGGGGCCAACCAGTTGCTGAATGCCTCGGGCGCCATCGCCGCGCTGGAGGCCTTGCGCGAGCGCCTGCCCATCAGCGCGCAGGCCGTGCGCACGGGCCTGGCGCTGGTGGAATTGCCCGGCCGCTTTCAGGTCATTCCGGGCCAGCCGGCGATCGTGCTCGATGTCGCACACAACCCGCAGGCGGCGGCGGTGCTGGCGCAGAACCTCGACACGATGGGCTTTTATCCGCGCACGCATGCCGTGTTCGGTGCAATGCGCGACAAGGATATTGCCGGCATGTTTGCGCGTTTGGCGCCGCTGGTCGATACATGGCACTTCTGTGCGTTGCCGACGGCGCGATCGGCCACGCCAGCCGAGATGGCCGCGTTGTTGGCGACCACCGTGCCGGCCTACGCGCCCGAGGTGCATCAGCATGCAACGCCTTCAGACGCACTGCTTGTTGCCATGGCCGGCGCAGACCCAGCCGATAGAATCGTGGTCTTCGGTTCGTTCTACACCGTGGGCGGTGTTCTGAAGCATGGCTTGCCCCGCCAGAGCGCTCGCCACACGACCTGACACGCACAGCGCCAGCCTGTTGGCCGCCGCGGTCGACACCAGCCACCACCCGAGCCCATGCCGCTGTCATCGCTCCTGCCACGAAAAGCCGCCAAAGCGCCGGGCCAGACGAGCGTGGGCGACGACACCGGCCCGGTGCACGACGCACGCGTGCGCGCCTGGCGGCGCCTGATCGGTGCCGTGGTCCTGCTCGCCCTGGGGCTCGTGCTGTTTCCCTGGCTGTTCGAATCGAAGCCCCGGCCTTTGCCGATGGACATTCCGATCGAAGCCACACGCAGGGACGGTGGCATGGTCGCCGCGGCGCCTGCGCCGACGGCCACACGCGCCGTGACGCCGGCGCCACCGCCCGATGCTGGCAACGAGGCGGCAGCAGCAACGTCGACGCCCACCGAAACGGTGCCGGCCAAGACCGACGCCCCGTCTGCCACGTCTGCCACGTCTGCCACATCTGCCGCGGCTGCAGTCGTGACGCCGGCGCCTGTGCCGGCTTTCGTGCCGGCAACGGCGGTGGTACCAGCCGCATCGTCCGCCAGCGGCCGCTTTGTGGTGCAGGTCGGCGCATTCACCGACGCCACCGCAGTGCGCGAGGCGCGCAGCAAGGTCGAAAAGCTCGGCCTGAAGACCTACACACAAGTCATCGAAACGCCCACCGGCCGGCGCACCCGGGTACGTGTCGGCCCGTTCGAAACACGCGACGAAGCCGATCGCGCCAGCGTGCGCCTGAAGGCCACGGGCCTGGCGGCCTACATCCTGGTGCTGTGATGGCGCAACTGGCCACGCTCGGCTGGCTCGACTGGACGCTGCTCGCGGTGCTGGCGGTGTCGGTGATGATCGGCCTCGTGCGCGGCTTCGTGTTCGAGTTGATGTCGCTTGCCGGTTGGCTGGTGGCGTGGTTTGCGTCGCAGTGGCTCGCGCCCATGGTCGGCCCGCATTTGCCTGTTGGGACCGCGGGCTCGGCGCTGAATCTTGCCGTGGCCTTCGTGCTGTGTTTCGTCGGGGTGATGATCATCTGGTCGTTGCTCGCCAAGCTGGTGCGCATGCTCGTGCAAGCGACGCCACTTTCGCTGCCGGACCGCGCGTTGGGCGCCGGCTTCGGCCTGGTGCGCGGTGCAGTGCTGCTGTTGGCGGTCGCCACGCTGGTGGCGCTAACGCCAGCCGTACGTGCACCCGAGTGGCGCGACTCGTTTGGCGCAACATGGCTGATGCTGGCGCTGCACGGCCTCAAGCCGCTGTTGCCGCCATCGATGGCCGAGCGGCTGCCGGCATAAGCTCCACACCTAACGTTCGAGTACGAGGACCAACCCACCCATGTGCGGCATCGTCGGTGTCATCTCCAAAGGCAGCGTGAACCAGCTGATCTACGACGCGCTGCTGCTGTTGCAGCACCGCGGGCAGGACGCCGCCGGCATCGTCACCATGCTCGGCACCAAGTGCTACATGCACAAGGCGCGCGGCATGGTGCGCGACGTCTTTCGCACGCGCAACATGCGTGGCCTGCCCGGGCATGTCGGCCTGGGGCAGGTGCGCTACCCGACGGCGGGCAACGCCTACAGCGAAGAAGAAGCGCAGCCGTTCTACGTCAACGCGCCGTTCGGCATCGTGCTCGTGCACAACGGCAACCTGACCAACGCGCACGCATTGAAGACGGAGCTGATCGGCATCGACCGGCGCCACATCAACACCACCAGCGACACCGAGGTGCTGATCAACATCCTCGCGCACGAGCTCGACAAGGCCGCGCGCGACCTGCCGCTCACGCCCGACGCCGTGTTCCGTGCCGTGGCCGCCGTGCACAAGCG
>JANLYV010000287.1:0-9702 GCA_031365825.1 Rubrivivax sp.
TGTGCGGCTCGCCTACCAACCAAGTTGAACTGACAAGGACACACCCATGCGACTCCTCCACACCATGCTGCGCGTGGGCAACCTGCAGCGCTCGATAGCCTTCTACACGCAGGTGATGGGCATGACGCTGTTGCGCACCACCGAACGCCCCGAGCAGAAGTACGACCTGGCGTTCGTGGGCTACGGCAAGAACCCCGAGCACGCCGAGATCGAGCTGACCTACAACTACGGCGTCGAGCGCTACGAGACCGGCACCGCCTTCGGCCACCTGGCCATCGGCCTGCCCGACGTCGCCGGTTTTTGCGATGCGGCGCGGCCCAAGCTGGCGGCGCTGGGTGCGGCCATCACGCGCGAAGCGGGCGCCGTCAAGGGTGGCACCACCGTCATCGCTTTCATCGCCGACCCCGACGGCTACAAGGTCGAGCTGATCCAGCGCGACGCCTGATACGGAATCGCGTTCGATCGCATAGAAATCCCGTTCGGGCTGAGCCTGTCGAAGCCCTTCGACAGGCTCAGGGCGAACGGCGATTTCCATACGTTTGATTGCACATCGGTATGAGCGGCGACTCAGGCCGGCAGCAACGCCGGCCGCGCTTCCTTGATCGGCAGGTGGATCAGCGCCGCGGCCAGCGCGAGCGCGATGTCGGCGATCCACACCGCGTCGAAGCTGCCGGTGGCTTCGAACACCTTGCCGCCGAGCCAGGCGCCGAGAAAGCCGCCCATCTGGTGCGTGACCATCACGAGCCCAAAAAGCGTGGCCATGTGGGCCGGGCCGAAAAAGCGCACCACCAGGCCGGCCGTCAGTGGCACGGTGGAGAGGAACGTGACACCCATCACCGCGGCGAAGAGCAGCATGACTTCGACCGTCTTCGGCGCGAGCAGGAACAGGAGCACCGCCACGGCGCGCACGGTGTACAGCAGCGACAGCATCGATTTCAAGCGCCAGCGCCCGCCCTGGAAACCCATGGCCCAACCGATGCCGACGCTGCCGACGATGTTGAACAGACCCAGCACCGCAATCGCCCAAGCGCCCACTTGTGGCGGCAGGCCGCACGAGGCCACGACGCCTGGCAGGTGTGTGGCAAGGAAGGCCACGTGAAACCCGCAGACAAAAAAGCCCGTCGCCAGCAGGCGATAGCCGGGGTGCTGCCAGGCCTGGGCGATGGCCTCGCGCGTGCTCAGCGCCGGCGCCGCATTCGCCGCCGCACTCGGGCGCGGCAAGCCGCGCAACACCCAGGCCGCGGGCAAGGCCAGCAGCACGATCAAGCCCAGGCTGTGCAGTGAGCTGACCCAGCCCGAGGCATTGCTCATGGCCTGCGCCAGCGGCGCGAACACGAACTGGCCGAAGGAGCCACCGGCATTCACCACGCCGGTGGCAAAGCCGCGTTTGGCGGGTGACACGAGCCGCGTCGTCGCCGCCATCAACACCGACGGCCCGGCCATGCCGGCGCCACCGGCCGAGAGCACGGCGATCACCAGGATCAGCCCACCCATGCTGCTAACGTGCGGCGTAAGCGCCGTGCCGATGGCCACCAGCAGCACGCCGATGATGAGCATGCGCCCGGGGCCCCAGCGGTCGGCGACGATGCCGGCCAGGGGTTGCGTCAGGCCCCACCACAGCTGCGCCACGCCGAAGGCCAGGCTCACCGTGCCCAGGCCCAGCGCCGTGTGCGTGTTGATGTCGCCGACGAAGAGCCCCATCGTCTGGCGCACGCCCATGGTCAGCGCGAAGGTGCCGGCGGCGGCGAGCAGCACCAGCCACAGCGCGCGGGTCGCGGTGTTGGAGCTGGCATTGGTGAGCGTGCTTGGGGTGTTAGTCATCATGCCTCGCTTCGACCTGGCCGAGCAGGCCGATACATTCGTCCAGCAGTTGATGCAGCCGTGCCACACGCTCGACGCCCAGGCGCTGGTTGAAGTCCAACTGCGCGCGCTTCCAGGCACGCTGCGCCTTGCCGCGCTGCTCGCGCCCGGCGGCGGTGATGGCGACGACGCGGCTGCGCGCGTCCGCACCGGCCGCCACCTCGAGCCAGCCCTGCGCCAGCAACGGCCGCAGGTTGCGCGACAGGGCCGAGGGCGAAAGCTGCATCGCCGCGGCGAGCTCGCCGGTGCGCAGCGGCCCCAGGTGCAGCACATGCGACAACAGCGAGTACTGCGTGATCTTCAGCCCGAGCGGGGCGACGTGGGACTCAAAGTGCCGCGTCGCCAGCCGCGCCACCTGGCGCAGCTTGAAATTGCTGCAGCCGCTGGGCGTGGCCGCTGTTTTCGTGGCAGCCGTGGCGGCGCGTTGGGGACTTGTCATCGCTGGCCGAGTTCGTTAAAGTAGTTGCATATGCAAGTATATCCACTGACTTCCACGCCCGGCAACGCACTGGACGAGTGGCTTGCGCTCGAAGCGCAATGGCATGCCGTACGGGACGCCGGCGTCGGCTGCGGCGTGATCCCGGCCGCGACAACGCTCTCTATGGATGGCCTGTCGATGATGCAGGCCATGCTGCGTGGCGAGCTGCCCTACCCGTCCATCGGCCGGACGCTGGACTTCATGCTGGTGCAGGCCAGTCACGGCGAGGCCATCTTTCAGGGCACGCCCGGCGTGACGCACCTCAACCCCATGGGCGCCGTTCACGGCGGCTGGTTCGCGACCATGCTCGACTCCGCACTGGGCTGCGCCGTGCACACCACGCTGGCCGCGGGCCGCGGCTACGGCACGACGGATCTGAACATCAAGATCGTGCGCGCCCTCACGCCGCAGGTGACGCGCGTGCGCGCCATCGCGCAGGTGGTGCATGTCGGCCGCCAACTCGTCACCGCCGAGGGCCGGCTGGTGGGGCCTGACGGCAAGCTTTATGCGCATGGCAGCACCAGCTGCCTGGTATTCGATTCGAAGGCGTTCGAGGCGAAACCGTCGCCAGCTGCGTGATCAACGGCGCAGTGCCGAGGCCTCGCGTGCCAGGCGCGTGATGCGAGCCCAGTCGCCCGCGTCCACCGCGTCCTGCGGCGTCAACCATGAACCGCCACAGACCTCGACGTTGGGCAGCGCCAGGAATTGCGGCGCAGTTTCAAGGCTGATGCCTCCGGTGGGGCAGAAGCTGATGTCGGGGAAAGGCCCGGCCAAGGCCTTGAGCATGGGCAGACCACCGGCGGCGCTGGCCGGGAAGAACTTCAGGAAGCTGTAGCCGTCGGCGTTGGCGGCCATGACCTCGCTCGCCGTGGCCACGCCCGGCAGCAGCGGCAGGCCGAGCTTGCGGCAGGCCTGGCCGATCTCGCCGAGGTAACCCGGGCTCACACCGAAGCGGCAGCCGGCTTGCAGCGCGCCTTCGACATCGGCCACCGAGCGCAAGGTGCCCGCGCCGACGATGGCCTGGGGCAGCGCGCGGCTGATTTCGCGCATGCAAGCTAACGCCACAGGTGTGCGCAAGGTGATTTCAAGCACGCGCACACCACCGGCGAGCATCGCTGCAGCCAGCGGCACGGCGTCGTGCACACGGTGGATGACCATCACCGGGATCACCGGGCCCTGGTCGGCCAGTTCCAGCGGGTTCATCGGTGTGTGATTCACAGCCATGTCACGGCTCCTTCTTCGGCGCTGCGCACGTTGCGCCGCATGCCGGCAAACAGTTCACGGCCCAGGTCGTGGCCATGGTCTTGCGCCTGCTGCGCGTCCATCACGGCGGGCTCGCGTGCGGCCCACGCCGCATCGTCGAGCAGCACGTCGAGCGTGCCGGCCACGGCGTCGAGACAGACCACGTCGCCATCGCGCAGCCGCGCCAGCGGACCGCCGGCCAGCGCCTCGGGGCTGGCGTGGATGGCGGCGGGCACCTTGCCCGAGGCACCACTCATGCGGCCGTCGGTCAGCAGTGCCACCTTGAAGCCCTTGTCTTGCAGCACCGCCAGCGGCGGCGTGAGCTTGTGCAGCTCGGGCATGCCGTTGGCGCGCGGGCCTTGAAAGCGCACGACGACGATGACGTCGCGGTCGAGCTCCCCGGCGCGGAAGGCCTGGTGCAGCGCTTCCTGGCTGGCGAAGACGCGCGCCGCGGCCTGCACGACGTGGGCGTCGTCGGGCACGGCCGAGACCTTGATCACCGCGCGGCCGAGATTGCCCTGCAGCAGACGCAGGCCTCCCGTTACGCTGAATGGTGCGGCGGCAGTGCGTACCACGCTGTCGTCGATGGGGGTTTGCGGCAGCCTCCGCCAGGCCAGCCGCCCGTCTTCGAGCACCGGCACTTCGGTGAAGTGCGCCAGGCCACGCGCGCTGCTGGTGGTCACGTCGTCAAACATCAGCCCCGCCGCCATCAGCTCGCGCAGCACGAAGCCGGGCCCGCCCGCGGCCTGGAACTGGTTCACGTCGGCCTGGCCGTTAGGGTAGACGCGCGCCAAGAGCGGCACCGCGGCCGAAAGGGCCGCGAAGTCGCCCCAGTCGATGACGATGCCCGCCGCGCGCGCCACCGCCACCCAGTGGATGAGGTGGTTGGTCGAGCCGCCTGTGGCCAAGAGCGCCACCATGGCGTTGACGATGACGCGCTCGTCGACGAGGCGGCCGATGGGCGTGAAGCGCTGCACCCGCGTCATGGCGAGCACCGTGCGCACGGCCTCGCGCGTGAGCGCTTCACGCAGTGGTGAGTGCGGGTGCACGAAGGCCGCACCGGGCACATGCAGCCCCATCGCTTCGAGCAGCATCTGGTTGCTGTTGGCCGTGCCGTAGAAGGTGCAAGTGCCCACGCCGTGGTAGGCCGCGCTCTCGGCCGCCAGCAGCTCGGGCCGACCCACGAGACCCAACGCATGCTGCTCGCGCACCTTGGACTTGGCGCTGTTGGACAGGCCCGTGCTCATCGGCCCGGCCGGCACGAAGACGCAGGGCAGGTGGCCAAAGTGCAAGGCGCCGATGAGCAGCCCGGGCACGATCTTGTCGCACACACCGAGCAGCAGCACGGCGTCGAAGACATCGTGCGTCAAGGCCACGGCCGTGGCCATGGCGATGGTGTCGCGCGAAAAGAGGCTCAGCTCCATGCCGGGCTGGCCTTGCGTCACGCCGTCGCACATCGCGGGCACGCCACCGGCCACCTGCACGGTGGCGCCCTGTTGACGCGCTTCGTCGCGGATCAGCGCCGGGAAAACTTCATACGGCTGGTGCGCCGAGAGCATGTCGTTGTACGAGGTGACGACGCCGATGTGCGGCGCGCGCTCGGCCACCACGCGCAGTTTGTCGTTGGCCGGCAGCGCGGCGAAAGCGTGTGCCACGTTGGCGCAGCCCAAGCGCTCGCTGCCGCGCGGGCGCTGCAGCAGGCGGTCGATGCGCGCCAGGTAGGCGCTGCGCGTGGGCTGGCTGCTCTGGCGGATGCGCTCGGTGACTTGCGTCAGGGCAGGCTGCAAGGCGTGGTTCAAGGCGTTGGGCTGGGTTGGTAACCGATAAAGTCATTGTCTTGTAACTTAGTTTCATCGTCAAGACTGCGCCACGGCCTGGCGAGGGTCGCGGCCACGCGCTGCCGGCGTGCCATTAAGCTGCCGGCCCATGACCGCGCTGCATGCCCCCGTCGACCCGCAACTGATCGTGCGCGACCCCGCCGCCATGCTCGTCAAGCTGCGCCGGCAATGGCTTGAGTCGATGCATGGGCAGCCGTCATCGCGGCGCGAGTTGTGGGTTTTCGGTTATGCCTCGCTCATCTGGCGCCCCGAGTTCGACGCGGCCGAGCGGCACGTGGCCAAGGTCTTCGGCTGGCACCGCGCCTTTCGCATGCGTTCGCGTGTGAACCGCGGCAACGCCGAGGTGCCGGGGCTGGTGTTCGCGTTGATGCCTGGTGGCTCCTGCCATGGCGTGGTCTACCGGCTGCACCACGAGCGCGCCGACGCTGAACTCGAACGCCTGTGGGCGCGCGAGATGCCCACCGGTGTCTACGACCCGCGCTGGCTCGCCTGCCGCACGGCCAAGGGCGTCGTGCCGGCGCTGGCCTTCACGCTCAGCCGTCGCAGCGAGAACTTCATGGGCCACATCGACGACCAGAAGATGCTGCACATCCTGCGCCACGCCAGCGGCCGCTACGGCCGCACGCTGGACTACCTGGCCGACACCGCGCGCTCACTGCGCGAACAGGGCATGCACGACCGAGAAATCGAGCGCCTGATGCGGCTGGCGCAGCAACATCGTCTGCTGCCCTGAGGCCGAATCACGCTTCAGTAAGCGCCCGATGGCGTGGCCAGGGCGGCCAGGTCGTCCTGCGTGTCGACATCGACCAGTACGCCGGGGTCGTCGAGCTCTTCGCCGTGTACCGGGTAACGCGCCACGATGCGGCGCGCGCCTTCGTCGCCGGTGAGACTGACGAGCTCGGAGTACAGCTCGGCGCCAAAACCCACCGGATGACCACGCCGGCCGCGGTATTGCGCGTACACCACCGGGTGTTTGTCCAGCGCCGCGGCCACCGCACGCATGGTGTCGGCACGCACCATCGGCATGTCGCCCGGCAGCACCAGCCAGCCCGAGGCGTCGGCGCGCATCGAGACACCTGCCGCAATCGAATGCCCCATGCCGCGGCTTGCTTCGGCCAGCGAGACCACGACGATGTCGCGCATGGCCACCACCTCTGCCGCCGCGGGCACAAAGGCCGGCGTGGTGACCAGCACCAGCGGCAGTTGCGACATGACGGCGTTGCGCAAGGTGCAGCCGAGCACGGTGCTGCCACGCAGCGGCTCGTCGAGCTTGTGGCGCGGGCCTTTGTAGCGCGTGCCAAAGCCGGCAGCGAGCACAACGAGGGTGGGTGCAGTTTTCATCAGCATCGCAACAATGGGGGCAGCACGCCGGCGTCGAAACTGGGGCGTTCACTTACGGCCTTCCACCTAAGGGATGCACCGGAGGCTAACGTTTACGATGTGCTCACAGCGCCGGCCCTGCCTATACTGCGGCCATGGACATCGCCGACCTGCGCAAAAGCTACGAGGCCGGCGCGCTTGACGAGCGCGCTTCGGCGCCCGACCCGCTGACACAGTTCGACACGTGGCTGCAGCAGGCCATCAGCGGCCAGCTGCCCGAGCCAAACGCCATGACCCTGGCGACGGTGGGTGCAAACGGCAGGCCTTCAACGCGCGTGGTGCTGGTCAAGGGCTATGACGCACGCGGCATCGTCTGGTACACGAACTATCAAAGCCGCAAAGGGCGCGAGCTCGAAGGCAACCCGGCCGCGGCGCTGCAATTCCACTGGGTCGAGCTCGAACGCGTGGTGCGCATCGAGGGCCAGGTCGTGAAGGCGGGTGCGGACGAGTCCGACGCCTACTACGCCACGCGCCCGCTCGACTCACGCATCGGCGCCTGGGCCTCGCCGCAGAGCCAGGTCATCGCCTCACGCGCCGTGCTCGTGGCCAGCGCCGCACGCTATGCGGCGCAGTACGCGCTCAAGCCACCACGGCCGCCGCACTGGGGCGGCTACCGGTTGGTGCCAGACCGCTGGGAGTTCTGGCAGGGGCGGCGCAGCCGTTTGCACGACCGGCTTTGTTATCGGCGGGTGGATGGCGCCTGGGTGCGCGAGCGGCTCGCGCCTTGAGACTCTTCAGACGACGTTGAGCTCGCGCAGAGGCTCACCGCGCAGCACGCGCGCCCAGCCCAGCGCCGCCAGGTCCAGCGTCTGGTAGCTGCCGTCGACGATGAGTTCGGCCAGCGCACGACCCACGGCTGGCGACTGCTGCAGGCCATGGCCGCTGAAACCGTTGCCGAAGAGCAGGTTGTCGAGTTGCGGATGCGCGCCGAGGATGGCGTTGTGGTCCAGCGGGTGCACGTCGTAGTGCCCCGCCCAGGCGCCAAGCAGGCGCGCTGAGGCGAAGTCCGGGACGCGCTGCGCCAGCGCTGGCCACAGCCGCTCTTCCCACATCGGCCAGTCGACTTCGAAGTCGTGGCTAGTCGGGTCGGCATCGTCGGGCGGCGCGGCGCCGCACAGGAAGCCCTGGCCTTCGGGGCGAAAGTACAGGCCGCTCGGGTCGACCACCAGCGGGCAGGCCGGCAGTTCTGCCGGGCTGCGAAAGTGGAAGACGCAGCGCTTGCGTGGGTGCACGGCAAGTTCGATGCCCGCCCAGCGCGCCACCTCGGCGGCCGCGGTGCCTGCGGCGTTGACGACCCAGCCGCAGCTGACGCGTTCACCGTCGGCGAGATGCACCTCGGTGACGCGCGAACCGACCACGGTCAACCCGACTGCTTGACCATGCCGCACCTCGACGCCAAGCGATTGCGCCTTGCGCCGCAAGCCCTGCATCAGCGCGTGCGCGTCTAGCCAGCCTTCGCCCGACAAGCCCAGTGATGCCGCGGCAAGGTCGTCGATCGCCAGCCAGGGAAATCGTGACCTCAGTTCCGCAGGATGGAGTAGCGCGACATCGGCGCCCAGACTGCGCTGGACTCGGTGGTTAGCACGCAGCATCGGCAAGCCGACATCAGACGCGAGGAAGAGGTAGCCGGCTTCGCGAAAGGCTATCGCCGGCGCCTCGCCCTGCACTTGCAGATGCTCGGCCGCGGCGCGCAGGAAGGCCGTGCCGAACATCGACATGCGGATGTTTTCCGGCGTCGAGAACTGGTGGCGTATCGAGGCCAGCGACAACGCCGTGGCGCAGCGCGCGTAGCTCGGGTCTTGTTCGAGCAAGACCACGCGGCCGCCGAAACGCGGATGAGCGGCAAGGAAGTAGGCGACGGCGCTGCCGACCGCGGCGCCGCCGATGATCACCACGTCAGCCTTCGATGTCGGCTTCATCGGCTGATGACGGACATCACGGCCCGCCGAGTGTCTTGAGTTCCATGCGCACCATGCTAGCCGCCGGCTCGGGTATCTTCGTGGCGCCATGCCAGCGCCCATGCAACTGCCGACCGCCATCAGCGTCATCGACCTCGAAGCCTCGGGCTTCGGCCGCGGCAGCTACCCCATCGAAGTCGGCTACGTGCTCGACGACGGTCACGCGTTCTGCACCCTGATCCAGCCCGCCGACGGCTGGACGCATTGGGACGTTAGCGCCGGCGCCTTGCACGGCATCACGCGCCAGACGCTGGCGCAGCACGGCCGGCCGGCGGCGCTGGTGGCGTCGATGCTGAACCAGCAACTCGCTGGCCGCACCCTCTACAGCGACGCCTGGGCACACGACTACGCCTGGCTCGCGGTGCTGTTCGAAGAGGCCGACTTGGCACCGGCATTCAAGCTCGAATCGGTGGTGGCTTTGCTCGACGAGCAACAGCTGCCGCGGCTGCGCGACGCGCAGCGTGCTGCGCTGGCCTCACTCGGGCTGACGCGCCACCGTGCCAGCAACGATGCACGTGCCTTGCAGATGGCGCTGCGCCAGCTACGCGGGAACGTCAGTGCCGTGGCGTGACGCGCCTCACGCGCCGGCGGCCTGTTGCTCCTGCAGCAGCCGCCACATCACCTTGCCCGAGCCGCTCTTGGGCAGCGCGTCGACAAACTGCACCAGGCGCGGCACCTTGTAGGCCGCCATGTGGGCACGCGCCCAGTCGACGATGTCCTGCTCACTGGCAGTGTCGCGGCACTCGCTGCGCAGCACGATGACGGCTTTGACCGTCTCGCCGCGGTAGGCATCGCGCACGGCGATGACGCAGGCTTCCTGCACCAGCGGGCACTTGAAGAGCAGCAACTCCACCTCGCTCGGCCAGACCTTGAAGCCACTGGCGTTGATCATGCGTTTGAGCCGGTCGGTGATGAAGAAATAGCCTTCGTCATCGATGCGGCCGAG
>JANLYV010000301.1:0-1639 GCA_031365825.1 Rubrivivax sp.
GGTAGGTCGCCGCGCAATCGATGCCGCCCAGCCGCAGCGTGCGCGGGAAGGATTCGGTGGTGATGCCGGCCGCTTCATGCCGCATCAGCTCTTCGCGCGAAAGCTGCAGCAGTTTGGGTAGTCGCTTCTGCTCTTCGCGGAACCAGCGCTCCAGCGTCGCACCGGAGCAGACATCCGGCGGCAGCAGCTGGTCGTAGAAGGCGTGGATCAACTCGTCGTCCACGAGCACATCTTGCCGCCGTGCCTTGTGTTCGAGTTCCTGCACCTGGCGCACCAGTTTGCGGTTGTGCGACAGGAAGGGCAACGCCGTCTCCCACTCGTCGCCCAGCAGCGCTTCGCGGATGAAGATTTCGCGTGCCGCGGCGGCGTCGACATTGCCGAAGTTGACGCGCTTGTTGTGGTAAATAACGATGCCGTAGAGGGTGGCGCGCTCCAGCGCGATGACCTCGGCGGCCTTCTTTTCCCAATGCGGTTCGAGCAGCTGGGTCTTCATCAGATGGCCGGCCAGCGCCACGATCCAGGTGGGCTCGATCGCCGCCAGGCCGCGGCCGAAGAGGCGCGTGGTTTCCACCAGTTCGGCCGCCACCAGCCAGCGCCCGGGCTTCTTGCTCAGGTGCGCGCCAGGGTGACGCCAGAACTTGATGCCGCGCGCACCGAGGTACCAGTCTTCGTCTTCGCTCTTGTTGCCGATGTTGCCCAGCAAGCCGGCCAGCAGCGACAGGTGCAGCTGTTCGTAGCTGGCCGGGCTCGCGTTCAGGCGCCAGCCTTGTTCGGCGACCACGGTGTGCAGTTGCGAGTGGATGTCGCGCCATTCGCGCACCTTGCGTGGGCTCACGAACTGGTCGCGCAGGCGCTGCTCCTGTTGGCGGTTGGAGAGTTTGTGCGTGGGCTTCTTGGTCGTTTCAGCTGCATCCGCATGGCCACGCCCGGCTTCGATCCAGTGCCACAGTTTCAGGTAGCCCACGAACTCGGAGCGCTCGTCGTCGAAGATCTTGTGGCGCTCGTCGGCGGCTTGAGCTTGTTCGAGCGGCCGGTCGCGCGCGTCCTGCACCGAGAGTGCGGCGGCGATGATCAGCACTTCGTCCAGCGCCTGGCGTTGCCGCGCTTCCAGGATCATGCGGCCCACGCGCGGGTCCAGCGGCAGCCGCGCGAGTTCGCGACCCATCGCTGTCAGCTCATTCTCGTCGTTAACGGCGCCGAGCTCGGCGAGCAAGGCGTAGCCGTCGCTGATGGCCTTGCGCGGCGGTGCTTCGAGAAAAGGGAAGTCTTCGATGCTGCCCAGGTGCAGCGCCTTCATGCGCAGGATGACGGCGGCCAGCGACGAACGCAGGATCTCCGGGTCGGTGAAGCGCGGCCGGCCGGCGAAGTCGTCCTCGCCGTAGAGGCGGATGCACACACCGTTGGCCACACGGCCGCAACGCCCGGCGCGCTGTGCTGCCGCGGCCTGGCTCACCGGCTCGATCTGCAACTGCTCGACCTTGCTGCGGTAGCTGTAGCGCTTCACGCGTGCCAGGCCGGTGTCGATGACGTAGCGGATGCCAGGCACCGTGAGCGAGGTCTCGGCAACGTTGGTGGCGAGCACGATGCGCCTTCCGTTGCCCGCTTCAAACACGCGGTCCTGCTCGGCCTGCGACAAGCG
>JANLYV010000424.1:0-5409 GCA_031365825.1 Rubrivivax sp.
CGCTCTGGGTGCCGCGCCGCTGGCGTTCGGCGGCTGTGCGTTGCAGCCCGCGGCCTCGCCCGTGGCACCGACAGCGCCGGTGCCGATCTCGGTGATCAGCTTCGGCGGCGGCTTCAACCTGCCCCTGTGGGCGGCACGCGACCAGGGCACGTTCGCGCGCCACGGGCTCGACGCCAGGCTTCAGGTGACGCCCGATTCGAAGTCGTTGTTCGCCGGGTTGATGCAGGGTCGCTACGACGTGGCGATCACCGCCTTCGACAACATCCTGGCCTACCAGGAAGGCCAGGCCGAACAGCGCTTCGACCCGCCTTCGGACTTCTTCGCCTTCATGGGCTCGGACGATGGATTTCTCAGCCTGGTGAGCGCGCCTGCGGTCAAGACCTTCGCCGACCTGCGCGGCAAGACCATCTCGGTCGACGCCATGAGCAACGGCTTCTCGTTCGTGCTGCGCGAGATGCTGACGCAGAACGGCCTGGCCGAGGGCGACGTGCTGTGGGCCCGCGCCGGTGGCACCGACCGCCGCTTTGCCGCGCTGATGGAAGGCCAGCACGCGGCCACGATGTTGCGCGCGCCGTTTGATTTGCAGGCGAAGAACCGCGGCTTCAACACCCTGGCCACGGCGCGCCAGACCCTCGGCCCCTACATGGGCATCGTCGGCGCGGCGCGGCGCAGTTTTGCGCAGCAGCAGCCGCAGGCGGTGACGGCTTTCATCCGCGCCTACCGCGACGCCGTGGGCTGGCTGCTGGCCCCCGCCAACCGCGCCGCGGCCGAGGCCTTGCTAACGGCCAACGTACCTGGCATGAATGCGGCGCTGGCGCGGCAATCCTGCGAGCTGATGCTGCACCCCACGAGCGGCTTTTTTGCCGACGTGCGGCTCGACGCCCAGGGCGTGCGCCGCGTGATGGCGCTGCGCAGCAAGCTCGCACAGCCGCCCAAGGCACTGAGCGACCCCACGCGCTACATCGACGAAAGTTACTGGCGCGCGGCCCAGTTGCGCTGACCGCGGCGCAGCCAGCGCAGCAAGGCGCTGCGGGTTCCACGCATGGGAAAAGTCTGTAGCCGAGGTGCCGCGAGCACGACGCAAAATGCCGCTGCGGCGCCGCCCGGTGCCATGCTGGAGACATCCCATGCGAACCATCACCCGTCTGCTCGGCAACTCGCTCGGCAGCTTGCTCGCCGGCCTGGCACTGTGCACCGCCGCCCAGGCGCAAAACATCTCGATCGCCACTGGCGGGACCGGCGGCGTGTACTACCCGCTGGGGGGTGGCATGGCGGCGGCGCTGTCGAAATACGTGCCCGGCATGCAGGCCACGGCCGAGGTCACCGGCGGTTCGGTCGACAACCTCAAGCTCATCGCCAGCGGCAAGCCCTACATCGCCTTTGCGATGACCGACGCCAGCCTCGATGCCGCGCGCGGTGAAGACAAGTTCAAGGGCAACAAGGTGCCGCTGAAGACCTTGATGATCCTGTATCCGAACCGCATGCACGTCGTCACGATCGAAGGCCGCGGCATCACCAGGATGGCCGACCTCAAGGGCAAGCGGATTTCCACCGGCTCACCCGGCAGCGCGACCGAGGTCATGGCCTTTCGTGTGATCGAAGCCGCGGGCCTGGACAAAGACAAGGACATGAAGCGCGAACGCCTGGGCGTGGCCGAGTCGGTGAACGCGGTGAAGGACGGCAAGATCGACGCCTTCTTCTGGGTCGGGGGTTTGCCCACCGCGGGCGTCACCGACCTGGCAAACACGCCCGGCACGAAGCTGAAGATGATCGACCACGCCGACACGGTGGCGGCGATGAACAAGAAGTACGGCGACCTCTACATCGAAGACGTCATCCCCAAGGACATGTACAAGGGCATGGACAGTGATAACAAACAAGCGACGGTGATGAACATCCTGGTCGCCCACGAAAGCATGGACGACAAGACGGCCTACAACATCGTCAAGACCATCTTCGACCGGCGCGACGACCTCATCGCCTCGCACAAGGAAGCGATGAACTTCAAGCTCGAGAACCAGAAGTCGGCGGCCAGCCCGATTCCTTTCCACCCCGGCGCGGTGAAGTACTTTGCGGAAAAGGGCATCAAGCTGAACTGACGTGGCGCAAGCACCCGAAAGCGGCGCCATCAGCGCCGAGGCACTGCACAAAGCCGAAGAATTCATCGAAGCCGAAGAAGGCGCGGCGAACAAGTTCAAGGGCGCGATGGCCGCCTTCGTCGTGGTGGCGGCGTTTGCGATGTCGGCCTTCCATCTCTACACCGCCTACGCCATCGTGCCGACACAGACGCTGCGGCCGCTGCACGTGGGCATGGTGCTGTTCATGTGCTTCCTGGTCTTCCCGCTGCACCCGCGATTTCGCCACCGCGTGATGTGGTGGGATTGGGCCGCAGCCGCACTGTCGCTGGGCATCGTCGCCTACCTCATCCTGGGCGGCGATGACTTCACCGACCGCAACACCAGCCCCGAGCCCTGGGACATCTTCTTCGGCGTGGCGCTCATCGTGCTGGTGCTCGAAGCCATGCGCCGCACCAACGGCTGGATCATGCCCGTCATCACCAGCCTGTTCATCGTCTACGCGCTGGCCGGCCCGCTGCTGCCGGCGCCATGGACGCACAAGGGCTATGAGGTCGGCCGCCTGGTCGGCGTGATGTACATGACGCTCGAAGGCATCTACGGCGTGGCGGTGGATGTCTCGGCCTCGCTCATCATCCTCTTCACCATCTTCGGCGCCTTCCTGCAGCACTCGGGCGCGGGCAAGTTCTACATCGACTTCAGCTTCTCGGCCATGGGTGGCAAGCCCACCGGCGCCGGCCGCACCGTCGTGCTGGCCTCGTTCCTGCTCGGCGGGCCTTCGGGTTCCGGTGTGGCGACGACCGTGACGTTAGGCGCCGTGGCCTACCCGATGCTGGCCAAGGTCGGCTACGAGAAAAACGCCGCCGGCGGGCTGCTCGCGGCAGGCGGTCTCGGCGCCATCATCTCGCCGCCGGTGCTTGGTGCGGCGGCCTTCCTCCTCGCCGAGTTCCTGAAGATCAGCTACCTCGACGTGCTGTTGATGGCGGTGATCCCGACCTTCCTGTTCTATCTCGCGCTCTTCGTCATGGTCGAGATCGACGCGCGCAAGTACGGCATGGGCAACGTGCAGATCGCTAAGGTCGACACGGTGTGGAACCTGTCGCGCAAGTACTGGTTCCACTTCCTCTCGCTGATCTCCATCGTGGTCTTCATGTTGTGGGGCTTCTCGCCGGTGCTGTCGGTGTTCTGGGCCACCGTCGTGTCCTTCGTCACCAGCTTCCTGCGCCGCGACACGGCGCTGATCTCTTACGACTTCTTCAGCGGCAAGGGCTCGCGTCTGAAGCTCTTGTGGCAGTCGCCGTTCGTCAAGGCCATGGAAGGCGGCTCGATCGGCGTGCTCAACGTCGCCGCCACCTGCGCTGGCGCCGGCATCATCGTCGGCGTCGTCACGCTCACCGGCCTGGGCCTCAAGTTCAGCACCATCGTCATCGACTACGCCGGTGGCTCCTTGTTGCTAACGGCCATCTTCACCGCACTCGTGGTGTGGATCGTGGGCCTGGCGGTGCCGGTGACGGCGAGCTACATCATCTGCGCCGTCATCACTGCGCCGGCGCTCATCAAGCTCGGTGTGCCCGACTTCGCCGCGCACATGTTCATCTTCTATTACGCCGTGTTGTCCGAGGTCTCGCCGCCGACGGCGCTGTCGCCTTTCGCCGCCGCGGCCATCACCGGTGGCGACCCGTACAAGACCACGCTGCAATGCTGGAAGTACACCGTGCCGGCCTTCCTCGTGCCCTTCATGTTCGTGCTCGACCCGGCAGGCCAGGGCCTGTTGCTGATGGGTTCGAGCAAGGCGCTGGCCACGGCCGACTGGTGGTCTATCGCCCAAGTGACGCTGACAGCCGCCGTCGGTGTGGCGGCGCTGGCCGGGGGCTTCGAAGGCTGGGCGCTGAAGCGCACCACGCTGCCCGAGCGTGCACTGCTGCTGCTGGCCGGCCTGGCCCTGGTCTACCCCGGCTGGGTGGCCGACCTGATCGGCTTCGGCGGCGTCATCCTGGCACTGGCGATGCAGTACTTTCGCACTGAGCCCGCGCCGGCGGCCGTCGTCAAGGAGCCTTCGTCATGAACACCCTGGATGCCGGCGCGCGCGGCGTGTACCTCATCACCGTCACGCCCTTCACCGACAGCGGCGCGCTCGACCTCGCCAGCACCGACCGTTTGGTCGACTTCTGCCTCGCTGCCGGCGTCACCGGCCTCACCGTGCTCGGCATCATGGGCGAAGCGCCCAAGCTCACGGCCGAAGAGTCGCGCAGCTTCGTGCGCCAGGTGCTGGCGCGCGTGGGCGACCAGGTGCCGGTGGTGGTGGGTGCGTCGGCCGCAGGCTTCGCGGCCATGGCCGAATTGACGGCGAGCGTGATGGAACTCGGCGCGGCCGGCGTGATGGTGGCGCCGCCGCCCACGGTGCGCAGCGACGACCAGATCACGGCCTACTTCGAAATGGTGCAACAGACCTTCGACGGCATCGGCCCGAACGTGCCGTGGGTGCTGCAAGACCACCCGGTGGCCACCGGCGTGATGATGTCGGCCGGCGTCATTCAGCGCATCGTGCAGCAGGCCAGCGGCTGCGTGATGTTGAAGCATGAAGACTGCCCGGGGCTGGCCAAGCTCTCGGCCATTCGCACTGCGTTTCCTTCCGGCAATCCGATCGCTAACGTCCAAGACGCTGGCACTTCCAAACGCCTCTCCATCCTCACCGGCAACGGTGGTGGCCTGTTCCTGCCGGAAGAGCTGAGCCGCGGCGCCGACGGCGCGATGACCGGCTTCGCCTACCCCGAAATGATGGTCGATGTGTGCCGCACGCATGCCGCTGGCGACGTCGAGCGCGCGCACGACCTGTTCGACGCCTACCTGCCGCTGGCGCGCTACGAGCAGCAGGCCCACATCGGCCTGGCGGTGCGCAAATACATCCTTGCCGCACGCGGCGTCATTGCGTCGGCGGCAGTGCGCAAGCCCGGGCCGAAGCTCTCGGCCGCCGACATCGCCGACATCGAACGCCTGACGCGGCGGCAGACGGCGCGGTTGGCGCAGCTCGGCTGAAAACCCATCACGGGACCCCCATGAGCCAAGCCATAGACATGCAACTCGACCCGAAGGTCATCGACATCCTGTCGCAAGTGACCACGGCCACGCTGACCACCATGCTGCTGAAGAAAGGCCTGCGCAACGTCTGGCTGCGTGGCACCAAGCCGCTGCGCCCGGGCCAGCCGCGCCTGGTCGGCCGCGCCTTCACGCTGCGCTTCGTGCCGGCGCGTGAAGACCTGGCCACACCCGAGTCCTGGTCCTCGCCCATTTCCACGCGCGCCGCCATCGAAGACATGCCCGCCGGCTGCATTGC
>JANLYV010000433.1:0-15367 GCA_031365825.1 Rubrivivax sp.
GGCAAGACGGCGCAGGTGCTGGCGCATCTGCTGATCGAAAAACACGCCGGTCGGCTCGACGTGCCGGCGCTGATCGTGCTGCCCACCTCGTTGATCGCCAACTGGCAGGCCGAAGCGGCGCGCTGCGCGCCAGGCTTGCGCGTGCTCACGCTGCAGGGCAGCGAGCGCTCGAAGGATTTTGCGCGCATCGGCGACCATGACATCGTGTTCACCACCTACCCGCTGCTGTGGCGCGATGTCGAAGCGCTGCAGGCGCAGGCCTGGCACCTGTTGATCCTGGACGAAGCGCAGATGGTGAAGAACGCGGCCAGTCGCGCTGCCGCCGCGTTGCGCCAGTTGAAGGCGCGACACCGCCTGTGCGTGACCGGCACGCCGCTCGAAAACCACCTCGGCGAGCTGTGGGCCCATTTCGATTTCCTGATGCCCGGTTTCCTGGGTGATGCGCGAAGCTTCGCGCGCGTCTGGCGCAAGCCGATCGAAACGAATGGCGAGACACTGCGCGCGCAATTGCTGGCGCAACGGGTGCGGCCATTCATCCTGCGCCGGCGCAAGCAGGAGGTGGCCGCCGAGCTGCCGCCCAAGACCGAGGTGGTGCGCCGGGTGCAATTGCAAGGCCAGCAACGCGCGCTGTATGAAAGTGTGCGCGTCGCGGCCGACGAGCAGGTGCGTCGCGTGCTCGAACGCAAGAGCTTTGATGGCGCGCAGATCGCCATCCTCGACGCGCTCTTGAAGCTGCGCCAGGTGTGCTGCGACCCGCGGCTGGTGAAGGGAGCGAAGACGCCGGCGACGATGGAGCGCGCGAAGATGGAACTGCTGCGCGACATGCTGCCCGAGCTCGTGGCCGAAGGGCGGCGCGTGCTGGTGTTTTCACAGTTCACCGAGATGCTGGGTTTGTTGCAACTGGAGCTGGCCGAACTGAAATTGCCGTACCTGGTGCTCACAGGCGAAACACCCGCAGCCGAACGCGGCGCCATCGTGAGCGAATTCCAGGCCAAGGCCGTGCCTTTGATGCTCCTGAGCCTGAAGGCCGGCGGCGTCGGGCTGAACCTCACCGCCGCCGACACCGTGATCCACCTCGACCCCTGGTGGAACCCGGCGGTCGAGCGCCAGGCCACCGACCGCGCGCACCGCATCGGCCAGACGCTGCCGGTGTTTGTCTACAAGCTCGTGGTCGAAGGCAGCATCGAAGAACGAATGCTGGCGCTGCAGGCACGCAAGTCGGCGCTGGCCGAAGGTGTGCTGGGCCACGACGCGGCCGAGACGACAAAATTCAGCGCGGCTGATTTGCAGGGGCTGCTGGCACCGTTGGTGTGAAGGAGATGTCGTCGATGCGCAAAACGGTACCGGGCGGCCTGGTCTATTCCACTGACAGCGGCCGCACCTGCCCTGCCTGCCGCCAGGCGCTGGCCGATTGCCGCTGCGCCGCGCTGGCGCAGGCGCGGCCGGTCGGCGACGGCATCGCGCGTGTCAGCCGCGAGAGCAAAGGCCGCGGCGGCAAGACGGTGACGCTGGTGCGCGGCCTGAACCTGGACGAGGTTGCGTTGCAAGCGCTGGGCAAACGCCTGCGCGCCGCCTGCGGCGCCGGCGGCACGGTGAAAGACGGCGTCATTGAAGTGCAGGGTGACCATCGCGACAAGGTCCTGGCCAGCTTACGATCGGACGGCCTAACGGCCAAAGCGAGCGGTGGCTGAGCGCGCCCGCGCGTCGTGCCGGCATGCCGGCATGCCGTAGCGTCACGCATCAACTGGGACGGAGGCCGTCGTGTACGAACCCAAAACCAAACCCACCGTCGCGAGTGTCAGCGCGCACATTGCGGCCATTGACGACGAGCAGCGTCGCAAGGATTGCAAGGCGCTGGTGGCGATGATGAAGCGCGCCACCGGCTGCGCGCCCAAGATGTGGGGGCCGAGCATCGTCGGCTTCGACAGCTACCACTACCGCTATCAAAGTGGCCACGAAGGCGACGCCTGCCTGGTCGGCTTCGCTTCGGGCAAGTCAGCCCTCAGCATCTACCTCGTGTCGGGCTACGAAGAACCGGCGACGCAGGCGCTGCTGGCGCGGCTGGGCCCGCACAAGATCGGCAAGGCCTGCCTGTACCTCAAGCGCCTGGCCGACGTGCAGCTGCCGGTGCTGGAGCAACTGGTGGTCGGCTCGGTGGCGGCGACGCGTCGGCGCCATCCGCGCACGGCGGGTCGCCCCGCGAATTAACGGCCCTCGCGCAGCGAGCGCATCGCCCGCGCCGCGGCCTCCTCGCCCATCGCCGCCAGGCCGGCCTCGGTACCCAGCTGGTCGGCCAGCGGCCGGTTCTGGCTCAGCTTCATCTTGCCCACCAGGCTGCGGATGGGCAGCTCGATGGCGATGATCATGCCCAGCATCTGCTCGATGTATTCAGGCGGTGCGTCGGCCATGGCCCAGGGCTTGGCCTGCCGCGCTTCGTGCTGCGTCGTCAGCGCGTGCACCACGGCGCGCACGGCTTCGCGCTCGTCGCGCACCGCCAGCGTGCCGCGCGCCTGCACCGTCTGGTAGTTCCAGGTCGGCACCACCTTGCCGTGCTCGCGCTTGCTGGCATACCAGCCCGGGCTGATGTAGGCCTGCGCGCCCTGGAACACCACCAGCGCCTCGCCACCCTGGCCGAGCTCGCGCCACACCGGGTTGGCGCGCGCCACATGGCCGATGAGGGTGCCCTGTTCGCCCCGCTGCGGCAGCAGCAGGAAGGGGATCGGGTTGGCCAGCACGCCGTTCGCATCGGACGTTATCAGCAGCCCCAGCGGATGCGCGGCGATGAAGGCATGCAGCGGCTCGGACCGGGTTTCTTCGAAGTGTTTGGGCAGGTACATAGGGATGAGCGGTTGGGGCGGCGTTGTCAGAGAACGGGCTCGACGCGCACGTCGCTGCGCACCGAGTTGGCGATGAAACATTCGTCGTGCGCGGCGTGGTGCAGCCGTGCGATCTCGGTGGCATCGGGCAGCTTGTCGCCGGCGAAGCGCACGGCCGGGCGCAACGTCACCTGGCTGAGCCACAAGCGCCCCTGCGCATTCGGCGTCATCACGCCGCTGGCGTCGTCGAGGTAGTCGTCGACGACCCAGCCGGCACGCGCGGCGATGTCCAGGAACCACAGCATGTGGCAGCTGGCGAGCGACGCCACGAAGGCCTCTTCGGGGTCCACCGCTGCGGCCACCGAAAAAGGCGGCCTGACCGAATGTGGCGCGGATGAGGCCGGCACGCTGATGCCGCCATCGAAGTGCCAGACATGGCCGCGGCTGTAGCGCCTGTCGACGAAGGCGGCGCCCTGGCGCTGCCAGTGGATCTGTGCGGTGAAGGGGTTCATGGCGGGCGGTGGTTGGCGAGTGCACGTAAGCGTAACGCCTGCGCTCGCGGCGCGACTCACGCATGATGTGGGACATGAACATCGACACCCCCGCGGCCGACAGCCCACGCGCCCGGCGACTACTTGCCGCGATGGTGCAAGACCTGCAACTCGCGCCGCAAGCCCTGGCCGGCGTGCGCTTCACGGGCACCGATGAATTGCCCTCGGCCTTCGCCGTCACCGACTTTGCCGCCGCAGCAGTGGCCGCGGCCGGCGCGGCGGTTGCCGACTGGGTCGCGGCGCACAGCGGCAGCCTGCCCGCCGTGACGGTCAGCCGGCGGCTGGCCTCGCTGTGGTTTGGCCGCTCGATCCAGCCGCAAGGCTGGGCCATGCCCGCGCCCTGGGACGCTATTGCCGGCGACTACCGCGCGGCCGATGGCTGGATCCGGCTGCACACCAACGCGCCGCACCATCGTGCCGCGGCATTGCACGTACTTGGCGTGTTAGCTGACCAGACCGAGGTCACGCGCGCCGTGGCCTCGTGGCAGGCTGAAGCGCTGGAAATGGCGGTGGTCGAACGCGGCGGCTGCGCGGCGGTGATGCGCTCAGCGGCGCGATGGCAGCAGCATCCCCAGGGACTAAGCGTGGCAGCGGAACCGTTGCTGGCCATGCACAGCACGCCCGACACCGGGGCCGTCAGGTCGACCTTCGACGCGCAGCGCCCGCTCGCCGGCGTGCGCGTGCTCGACCTCACGCGCGTGCTCGCCGGGCCCGTGGCCACGCGCTTCCTCGCCGGCCTGGGCGCCGACGTGCTGCGCATCGACCCGCCCGATTGGGACGAGCCTGGCGTGGTGCCCGACGTCACGCTGGGCAAACGCTGTGCGCGCCTGGACCTGCGCAGCGCGGCCGGCCGCGGCGCCTTCGCTGAGTTGCTGCGCCAGGCCGACGTGCTGGTGCACGGCTACCGCGGCGACGCTCTCGACCGTCTGGGTCTGGACGCAGCCGCAAGGCGCACGCTGCGCCCGGGGCTGGTCGACGTCGCGCTCAACGCCTATGGCTGGAGCGGCCCATGGCGCCACCGCCGTGGCTTCGACAGCCTGGTGCAGATGAGCAGCGGCATTGCCGAAGCCGGCATGCGCCGCCTGGGCAAAGAACGACCCGTGCCGTTGCCGGTGCAGGCCGTCGACCATGCCACCGGCTACCTCATGGCCGCGGCGGTGCTGCGTGGCTTGACGCTGCGCCAGCGCAGTGGCCAGGGCTTCGAGGCGCGCGCCTCGCTGGCGCGCACGGCGATGTTGTTGATGTCGGAACAGGTGCCTGATCCGTTGCCCGATCGGCCCGCCGCGTTCGCGCCTGCCGCCGACGCCGACATCGACCCGGCGCTCGAAGCCAGCGACTTCGGGCCCGCGCGCCGGCTGTGGCCGCCGCTGCGCGTCGAAGGCTCGGTGCTGGCCTGGCCACGAGCGGCCGCACAGCTCGGCAGTGCCGCGCCGTTGTGGTGAGCGCGATGCCGGCCATCGACCTGCGCGCCGCACCCGCCACGCTGCACACGGCGCGCCTGCGCCTGGAAACGCCGCGGCCTGAACACGCCCCAGCCTTCGCCGAAGGCGTGGCCGCGTCAATGGCCAGCCTGGCCTATGTGTCCTGGGGCGCAAAGCCGCGCGATCTGGCATGGGCACGCCGCTTCTGCGAAGACGATGCACGCAGCGTCGCCGCCGGCGAAGATCTGGCCTTTCATGTGTTCGAAACCCGCAGCAGCGCCTGGGTCGGCCGCATCGATGTACACAGCGTCGACCTCCAGGCGTCGCGCGGCGAGATCGGCTACGTCGGCGACCAGCGCCTGGCCGGCCGCGGCCTGATGCGCGAGGCGGTGTCGGCAGTGCTGTCGCTGTGTTTCGAGCTCGGCTTCACGCGCATCGAAGCCATGAGCGACGCGCGCAACGCGCGCGCGCTGCACTTCGCGCGTGGCCTGGGCATGCAGCGCGAAGGTTTGATGCGCCAGCACGAACGCGACCATCATGGCCAGCTGTGCGACATGGTGCTGTTGGCCGTGCTGAACCCACGCGGGCCGGCCGCTCAAGGGCAAGGCAGCAGCGTGGCCGAGGTCCAGGGCCTGCGCTCGCCGAGCTGATCGGTCAGCGTCGCCAGAAACGCCACCAGGTCTTGCGCCTGCCGGGGCGAGAGTGCGGCGCTCGGCGGCGGTTGATGTCGCACCGCGTCGAGCAAACCGTCGGCGCTGCCGTCGTGCAGCCAGGGGCCGCTGGTGGCGACATTGCGCAGGCTTGGGGTGCGGTACTGGTCGCGCAGCACGTCGTTCAGCTGTCGCGTGGCCGCCGCGCGACGCCGCTTCGGATCGTCGTTATGCGGCCCCAGCTGATTCAAGGTGCTGGCCTTGAGCTGCGCCACGTCGTCAAGGCGGCCGGCGTCGGCCGTGGCCAGGCCGGGATGGAATTCGCCGTCGGAAAAGTTCGGGCCGCGATGGCAGGACACACAGCCGGCCGCGCCAACGAAGAGCTTCAGGCCACGCTGTGCGGCGACGGGGTAGGGCGTGGTGGCGGCCATGCCCGCCAACAGCGCGTCGCGCTGGTCGTCGAACGGCGTGCGCGTGGTGACCAGTGTCTCGACAAAGGCCGCCAGCGCCTTGCCGACATTCACCAGTGTGTGCTGCGGTCGGGCCAGTGGCGAGCTGCGAAACACCTGCCGATAACAGGCCGCCAGCTCGGGGTCGCGCACGAACAGCTTCACCACGCTTTGTGCGCTGCCGTCGAATTCGCGCGCATCGACGATCGCTCGGATGCTGGCCATCCACAGGCTGTCGCTGGCGCCGCCCCAGCCGAACCAATGGTGTTGACCAAGATTGGCCAGCGCCGGTGTGTTGCGCGGCAGGTCGGCCAGGCCGTGCGCTCGCGCCTTGTGGTCGGTGAAGGCACGGTCGGGCTGGTGGCATGTGACGCAGGCGATGTAGCCCAGCGGTGACATGCGCGGGTCGCGAAAGAGCCGCCGGCCGAGTTCGATCGCCAGCGGCTGGCCCGAGACGCGGTTGCTCGGGTCGCGCTGTGGCGCTGGCGGCCAGGGGCCGAGCGTGGCGATCTGTTGCAACTCCTGGCTCGAGAACGGCGTGGCCGGTGTGGCCGCCAGGGGCTGCGCCGGCAGCAGCAACACCAGCGCCACGCCAGGCCACCACCGCGCGAAAGTGGCGCGGCCGGGCCGGGCGTGCGGGCGAAGCATGCCGCAACCATAGCCCTGGCGCATGCACATGGGAAGGTGGCCGTTTGCGCCGCTACCATCGGCCGATGAACGATGCCCATGAGAGGGACGCCAGCGCCGTGATCCACGAGCCCCGCCTGTGGTGCGACCACGGCTGGACCGCACGTGTCATCAAGAACAACGACGACGAAGGCTGGGCGGTGGAAATGGTCAAGGCGGGCGAGCCCGAGCCGGCGCTGGTCGGCCCGTGGACCATGGGCCGCGACAAGAAGAACCCCAAGCCGCTGGATACGGCGGCCTTCAACACACTGGTGAAGACAGCCGCGGAAGTGCTGCGCCGCCACGAGCAGCAATTGCGCGCGCAATTGCACAAGAGTCTGTTTGTCGGCACCGCCGCCGGCCGGTTCGAAGTCACGCTGGATATCGTGCCGGATGACGACGATGCGCACGCGCTGCTGGCCGCGACCAACGACCAAGGTGAGCGGCTTGCCGTGGTGCGCGTGGCCGCGGCCTTCAAGCTCAGCCCCGGCAGCGCGACGGCCTGGGTCGAGGGTGGCTTCGGCAAGCCGGGCTAAGCGCCCCCGGCTCAGCGGCTGAACGCCACCAGCAGGTTGTTTGCCGGCATCACCACCGTCTCGCGCCAGTCCAGGCCGGCGGCTCGCGCCATGCGCTGCACATCGGCCAGCCGGCGAATACCCCAGGCCGCATTCCGGGCGCGCAGGTCGGCGTCGAACGCCAGGTTGCTCGGCGCGGCGCTTTCATCGTCGCGCAGGAAGGGGCCGTACAGCAGCAACAGACCCGCCGGCGCGAGATGGCGCGAGGCACCCCGCATCAAGGCTGCGCAGGTCGGCCAGGGCGAGATGTGCAGCATGTTGGCGTTGAAAATGGCGTCGACCTGCGCCGGCACGGCCGGCCACAGCGGCGCCAGCACATCGAGCCGTTGGGCCTGGCTAACGTTAGAGAGACCGTGACACCAGGCGTCGATCGAGGCCAGCATCTCAGCCTCGGCGTCGGTCGGGAACCAGCGCCAGCCGGGCCGTGCGGCGGCGAAGTAGGCCGCGTGCTGGCCGCTGCCGCTGGCGACTTCGAGCATCACGCCATGGCTGGGCAGCAAGCGCGACAAGGCCGCGAGGATGGGCTCGCGGTTGCGCTCGGCCGCGGGGCTGTGCCTCTTGTCGCCGGGGTCCATGGCGGGTGTGCTAACTCGCAAGTTGCATGCGCAACCGCCGCGCCGCCTCTTCAGCACGCGCATCGTCGATCTCGCGCATCACTTCGCCCAGGTTCACCGTGCCGGCCTTGTGCTGGTAGTGCCCGGTCAGCGGCGTTTCGCTGTGCAGCAGTCCGCGCTGGAACAGGTCCCAGATCTCGGGGCCGTATTGCGTGGCTTTGAGCTCGGGCGCGAAGTGGCTGAAGAATCCGCGCAAATTCGCCACGTCGCGCAGCAGCATGCGTTGGGCGTGGTTGTTGCCGGCGGCGTCCACCGCCTGCGGCAGATCGATGATCACCGGGCCGTCGTGGCTGAGCAGGATGTTGAATTCCGACAGGTCGCCGTGCACCACGCCGGCCGCGAGCATGCGCACCACTTCGGCGATCAGCGTGGCGTGGTGCCGCCGCGCGTCGTCGGCGCTGAACGGCACGTCGTTCAGGCGCGGCGCGGCGTCGCCTTGCGCATCGACCACCAGTTCCATCAAGAGCACGCCCTCGAAAAAGTTGTAGGGCTTGGGCACACGCACGCCCGCGGCGGCCAGCCGGTACAGCGCATCGACCTCGGCGCTTTGCCAGGCGGCTTCGGCGGCCTGTTTGCCGAAGCGTGTGCCCTTGGCCATGGCGCGCGCCTGGCGCGTGTTCTTGACCTTGCGGTTTTCGGTGTAGTCCACCGCCTGGCGAAAGCTGCGCTGCGTGGCGTCCTTGTAGACCTTGGCGCAGCGGGTCTCGTCACCGCAGCGCACCACGAACACCATGGCTTCCTTGCCGCTCATCAACTGGCGTTGCACGCTGTCGATCAAGCCTTCGTCGATGAGGGTCTGCAGCCGCGGCGGGGGTTTCATCCTGGCATTTTCGTCGGCGTGCCCCAAAGGGCCTGCCAGTCCGCACCCGCCATGTCGGTCACGCTGCCATCGGCGGCGAAGAACTTGTTGGGGATCTGGAAGAACGCCAGCATCAGGCCACCCTGCGGCGACCAGGCGCTGTGGCGGCTGCCGGCGGGGCGCCAGATGAACTGTCCGGCCTTGCATTCGATGCCCGCATCAGGGCCGGTGCGGTCGACGAGGTGGCCTTCGAGCACCCAGGTCTGTTCGATCAGCACGTGTTCGTGTTCGGGCAACCCGGCACCCGGGGCCATGCGCATCAGCGAACTCGCCAGGCCGCTCGCGCGGTCGAAGAGCAGGGTCTTGACCTCGATGCCGGGGTAGCGCGTGGCCGACCACGGCAAGGCCTCGGTGTCGACCAGGCGCGAGGCCAGCGGGCCCAGGCTTGCGTGGCCGGGGACATGCGGTGTGGTGGCCGTCGTCATGCGCTGACTTTCGATGTTAGGGCGCCTTGGCCGGTGCGGCTTCGGTGGCCAGGTAATGCGCCAGCTGGCCCAGTTCGGCGTCGCTCAGGCCGCGCAGGGTCGCGGCCATGATGGTGTCGCGCCCGGGGCCGGGCTTGTCGCGAAACTGCTTCATGCTGTGCAGCAGGTAGTCCTCTTGCTGGGTGGCCAGGCGCGGCACCTGCATCTGGCCGGCATACGTGGGCAGGTGGCAAGTGCCGCACAACAGCTTGCGCGCGAGCTCCGCACCCTGGCCTGCCTTGGCCGCCTGGTGCACGGCGCCGGGCGGCGGGGGCGGCAGGGCCGCAAAGTGCTGGGCCAACGCCACGATCTCGGCGTCGCTGACGCCGCGCATGAGTGCCGTCATCGCCGGGATGTCGCGCAGCCCCTCGCGGATCAACACCAACTGGTTCTCGATGAAGACCTTGGGCTGGGCGGCGATCGAAGGCAGACCCGCCAGCGGCGGCTGCCCCGGGCCGCCGTGGCAGGCGACGCAGGCCGCCACCGTGGCCGGCTGCGGCTGCGGCTGCGCCGCGGCCGGCGCTATGGCCAAGGACGTCAAGAGCAGCGCCGCAAAGGCGCTGCCTCGGCGCTCACCGGCCATAGCTGATGCGGTAGATCGCGCCAAGCTGCTCGTCCGACAACAGCAGCGAGCCGTCGGCCTGCTGCAGGAAGTAGGTCGGCCGGCCGCTGAAGTCGTTCGTCTGCGGGTTCATGAACCCGGTCATGAACGGCGTGAGCACCGGGTTCTTGCCGTCGGCGTCGGCACGCACCGTCACCACGTCGTAGCCGTACTTGTTGGTGCGGTTCCACGAACCCTTGCGCGCCACGAAGAGCAGGTTGCGGTACTCGGCCGGGAACATGTTGCCGGTGTAGAAGTGCGCGCCCATCACCGCCGCGTGCGGGCCCATGGTCTGCACCGGCAACTGCACGTTTTCGCAGGGTTTGTCGCGCTTGATGTCGCGGTCGGCGATGCCGTTGGCATGGCAGTACGGGAAGCCGAAGTTGGCGCCGGTACTGGGCATGCGGTTGAGCTCGTCCTCGGGGCCGTCGTCACCCATCCAGTCGCGGCCATGGTCGGTGAACCACATCTCCTTGGTCTGCGGATGCCAGGCGAAGCCTTGGGTGTTGCGCACGCCGCGGGCGATGACCTCCATGCCCGAGCCGTCGGCGTTGTAGCGGCGGATCTGCGCGTAGGCGTCGCCGGGGACGCAGATGTTGCACGGCGCGCCGAAAGGCACGTAGAGCTTGTTGTCGGGGCCGAAGGCGATGTACTTCCAGTTGTGGTGCTGCTCGGGCGGCAGCTGGAAAGCCGCGGTCATGTCCACCGGCGCGACGTTGGGGTAACGCTCGATGCCGTCGTAACGCAGCACCTTGTCGATGGCCATCACGTAGAGCGAGCCGTTCTTGAAGGCCACGCCCGAAGGCTGCACGAGCTTGTCGACGACGATGCGGCTGCTGCGCTGGCCGCCCTGGTCGGTGAGTTCGTAGACGCGGCCGAGGCCACGCGTGCCGATGTAGATCTTGCCGTCGTCGCCGCGCGCCATGGCGCGCGCGCCGGGCATGCCGGTGGCCCAGATCTCGGCCTTGAAGCCGGGCGGCAGCTTGAAGCTGTTGATGGGGATGTCGCTCGCCGGCGTCACCGTCAGCTTGCCGGCCACGGGCGCCAGGGTGGAACTGGCCTGGTCGGCCGTGCGGCCCTGTTGCCAGATCGGGGGCGGCACTGCGGCCGCTGTGGCAGGAACGGGCGCGGTGGCCGTGGGTGCCATCGACTGGCACGCGGCCAGGGACAGGATCGAAAGACTCAGTGCAATTCTGGTCAACATGGTGTCTCCTTGTTGTGGGTGTGGCGGCCGAACCGTCGAAACGGCTGGCAAGCGCGCCGCCGCCCATTTTGCAGTGCCATTGCCGATGGACAAGCGAGCGCGGTTGCAGGTCAATAGCCGTATACCGTCCGCCCTGCCCGTAGCTTCCAACTCACCTTGACGTGAACGCCCCCGACCCCGCCACCGTCAGTGTCGCCGCCTTGCGCGATTTCATCGAGCGCACCTTCATCGCGGTGGACATGCCCGCGGCCGACGCCGCCACCGTCGCCGCCTTGATGGCCGAAGCCGAACAGCAGGGCTCCGACGGACACGGCGCGATCCGCCTCGCGCCCTACCTGAAGCGCATCCGTGCCGGCGGCATCAAGCTGCGGCCGAACATCCGCGTGATCGAAGAACGCGCGGCGACGGCGCTGCTCGATGGCGACAACGCCATGGGCCAGCTGGTGATGTCGCGCGCCGCGGCGCTGGCGGCCGAGAAGGCGCGCACCGCCGGCATCGCCTGGGTCGGCGCGCGCTTGAGCAACCACGCCGGGCCGGCCTCGATCTACGCGCGCAAGGCGTTGGCGCAGGACATGATCGGCTTGTACTTCGCGGTCGGCAATGCGAATCACCTGCCGCCCTGGGGCGGGCTCGAGATGCTGCTGTCGACCAACCCCATCGCCGTGGCCGTACCCACGCTGCACGAGGTGCCGGTGGTGCTGGACATGGCCACCACCGTCGCCGCTTACGGCAAGGTCAAGGCCAAGGCGCAGCGCGGCGAGCTCATGCCCGAGGGCTGGATGATCGACCGCCAGGGCCGGCCGCTGCTCGACCCGAACCGCGCCGGAGAAGGTTTCCTGCTGCCCATAGGCGGCTACAAAGGTTATGGCCTGGCGCTCATCGTCGGGCTGCTCGCCGGCACGCTGAACGGCGCGGCGATGGGGCGCGAGGTCATCGACTTCAACCAGGACTTCAGCTCCACCACCAACACCGGCCAGGCGATCGTGATGATCGACCTGAAGGCCTTCGGCGACGTCACCGCCTTCAAGCAGCGTGTCGATACGGTCGTGCGCGACCTGCGATCGAGCAAACGTTTGCCGGGGGTCGAGCGCATCTGGCTGCCCGGCGAGCAGAGTGACGCCAAGCGCGTGGCCTACGGCCGCGACGGCATCCCCTTGCCGGCGTCGCTGCGCAAGACGCTCGACAGCGTGGCACAAGAGCTCGGCATCCCACCTTTGAACCAGGAACAGGCATGAAATTCGCACGATGGCTAACGTTGATGGCACTGGGCGTGCCGCTGCTCGCGCCGTTTCAAGCACAGGCGCAGGGCAGCTACCCGAACAAGTCCATCCGTTTGATCGTGCCGCTGGCCGCGGGCAGCGCCGTGGATGTCGCCGCGCGCATCGTGGCGCAGAAGATGGCGGCGAACATGGGCCAGGCCATCGTCGTCGAAAACATCGCCGGTGCCTCGGGCCTGGTCGGCGCCGACCGCGTCGCCAAGGCCGCGCCCGACGGCTACACCCTGGGCGGCTTCAACGACAGCATCATGACCATGGTGCCGGCGCTGCAGCCGAAGATGCCGTGGGACATCCTGCGCGACTTCACGCCGGTGTCACTCGTCGCCACGGTCGAGTGGGGATTGGTCAGCAACCCGGCCGCGCCTTACGCCAACGCGGCGGGTTTGATCAGCGCTGCCGCCGCTGCGCCGGGCAAGATCGACTACGGCTCGGGCGGCATCGGCAGCCCGCAGCACATCGCCATGGCACTCTTCGCGGCCGAAGCCGGCGTGAGCCTCAACCATGTGCCCTACAAAGGCGCGACGCAGGCCGGCATCGGTGTCGCCGGCGGCGAAGTGGCGGTCGCCTTCCAGGGCCTGGCGACCGTCAATCCTCTGATCAAGGGCGGACGCGTGAAGCTGCTGGCGGTGAGCACACCCAAGCGTTTGGCGCAGTACCCTGATGCACCCACCGTGTCCGAGTCGGGACTCGCCGGATTCGAATTCAACTCGTGGTTCGCGCTGCTCGCGCCCGCCGCAACACCGCCCGACATCGTCGCCCGGCTCAATGCCGAAGTGGTGAAGGCGCTGGCCGACGCCGGCGTGCGCGAGCAGTTGATCGCGCAGGGCCTGACGCCGCGTGGGTCGAGCGCCGACGAGCTCGGCGCGGCGACCAAGGCGCAGCTGGTGAAGTACGCCGCATTGATCAGACGAGCCGGTATCAAGGCCGAATGAGAACGCGTGCGTCGGCGCGCGCCGCACACTTTGATTGTTAGTCAACAAGGAGACTGAGATGAGCTGGTTGTCCCCCGAAGAGATGAACAAACTCGCGCCCGCCGAATCGGCGTTCGCGTCACCCATTCCGGTGCGCCCGGTGTCGTCCGACGAATTCATGCCGGCGCTGCAATCACCGCGGCAGGCGCTGTTCGAAAAGCGTGTGAAGCAACTCGGCAGCGAGCTGGCGAAGAAGCAGGGCCTGAGCCGCCGGCGCTTCTTTCAAACACCGGCCGGCATGGCAGCGGCCTTCCTGGCGCTGAACGAGACTTTCGGCCCGATGTTCGGCGTGGCCGATGCCGAGGCGCAGACGCCGGAGCGCGCGAACGAGCGCGCCAAGGCGCTCTCGGGCCAGTTCATCATGGACATGCACACCCACTTCCTGCGCCCGGGCACACGCATCATGGGCTTCGTGGCGCAGCGCAATGCCGTGGGCAAAGCCGGCTGGAACCCGGCGCTGGCGCAGAAGGAACAGACCATCGACGACCTGATGTTCCAGAACTACATCAAGGAGATCTACCTCGATTCGGACACCAAGGTGGCTTGCATCAGCGGCGCGCCGTCCGAGATCCCTGAGGACTGGTTCCTGACCAACAAGATGAAGGCCGACACACGGGCGCAAGTCAACGCCATTGCCGGTACGCGGCGCATGTTCAGCCACGCTATCTTCACGCCGGGTTACGACGGCTGGCTCGACGCCATCGACCGCGACATCGAAGTCTTGAAGCCCGATTCCATGAAGGGCTACACCATCGGTGATAACAGCCATAAGGAGTTGTCAAAACACCCCTGGCATCTGGATGACGAAAAGCTCGTTTACCCGGCCTATGCCAAGTTCCAGAAGGCCGGGTTGAAGAACGTGTGCGTGCACAAGGGCCTGTTCCCGGAGTCCGTGGCCAAGCAGTTTCCGCACCTGCTGCCGTACTGCGACGTGCGCGACGTGGCCAAGGCGGCGAAAGACTGGCCGCAGCTGAACTTCATCGTCTACCACGGGGGTTATCGCTACGCCGGCGGCGGCCGCGCCGAAGACGCCTGGGCGCAGTTCGAACGCACGGGTCGCATCGACTGGATCACCGACCTGTCCGACATCCCCGGCAAACACGGTGTGAAGAACGTCTACGCCGATGTCGGGCAACTCTTCGCGCAGACGACCATGGCCGAGCCGCGACTGGCCGCGGTGATGATGGGCCAGCTCATCAAGGGCATGGGTGCCGACCACGTGTGCTGGGGCACCGACGCCATCTGGACCGGTTCACCCCAGTGGCAGATCGAGGCGCTGCGCCGACTGGAGATTCCCGAAGAGCTGCAGAAGAAGCACGGCTTTGCGCCGCTGGGTGCGGCCGACGGGCCGGTCAAGACCGCCATCTTCGGCGACAACAACGCGCGGCTGTACAACGTCAAGCCGCAACTGCGTGCCGAGATCGCCAACGACAAGCTGGCCGAGTACAAGACGCTTTACGCCAAGCACGGCGCGGGGCGCACGAACCTGGCCTATGGCTATGTGCGCAAGCATGCTTGAGGGGGTCGGTGACGCTTGAACTTGCGTGCCGGCAAGGCCGTGCCCGGCCGGGCGCCGGGGCTCGGAATGCTTGCCCCGCCCTGCGGTCGGGGTGCCCTGCGCTGCTCAGCCCTGGGGTCGCGCCGAACAACTCGCTGCGCTCCCTTCGGTCACTACGCTCAGACACGTTCGGCGAGTCAGTTCACGAAGCGCGCGGGTACGCGCGCCGACCCCAGCGCTTGCGCTGCTCGGCTGCGCATACTCACCCCGGCGCCCGGCCGGGCACGGCCTTGCATCCACCAGCCGTGGCGCGCGAATTGGTGTGGATGCGCCAACCCTGCTACCGCACAGGCCTGATACCACTTTGCGTTCGATCGCATGGGAAGTTGGAGTCGAATGAGGCAGCTGACGGCGCATTGCTGACGTCCAGGGCTTGGACGTTGAAGCTGCGCTCACGGCCAATTGCCGACATAGCTCGCGGGGAATTAACGTTGCCCGTTAGTCGACATTCCAGTGCCCCGTCATTGCGAAGCTGGCTCGGCCTGCCTCAGAATGGCGGCAGGCTAGACGCGAGATGCGGGGAGAGCCATGACTGATTTTGTTCTGGTGCACGGCGCGTGGCAGGGCGCGTGGTGCTGGCAAAGGATTCTTCCGGCGCTTGGGGCCAAAGGTCACCGCGTTTTTGCCGTCACCCTCACCGGAGTCGGCGACCGTGGGCACCACATGTCCCCGTCCATTCGGCTCGCAACGC